>JAQCGT010000116.1 GCA_027730505.1 Actinomycetota bacterium
GACCCAATACCCCATCTCACCAGCGCGATCCCCCCCGAGAGTGACCGACGAGATCTCAACACCGATCTCTCGAAGGGCCGCTTTGTCACGTTCGAATGACGCCCGTCGGGCCTGATCTGAGTCGGGATACTGCCCGCCCAATTCCGCCGCGATCACATGAAGGGTCAGTGGCTCGCGGGCCTCGAGCAATAGTGCGAGGAGGTTGGTGAGCCGCTCGACCCGATCAGCCATCAGCGCCGATATTCATAGAAGCCGCGGCCGGACTTACGGCCCAGCAGGCCGGCGTCAACCATGCGCGACAGAAGAGGTGGCGGCGCATAGAGCGGTTCCTTGAACTCCTCGTAGAGGCTCTCTGCAACTGCCAACGTGGTGTCGAGACCGATCAGGTCGGTCAGTCGCAGCGGCCCCATGGGGTGGCTGCAGCCCTCCACCATGCCGATATCGATGTCATCGGCGGAGGCGAAGCCAGACTCCATCATTCGAATCGCTGAGAGCAGGTAGGGAATCAGCAACGCGTTGACGACGAAGCCGGCTCGGTCCTGAGACCGGATCACCCGCTTGGAGAGACGTTCAGCGGCGAAGGTCTCAGCTCGCTGCGACGTCTCCGGCGACGTCATCAGACTCTCCACCAGTTCAACCAAACGAAGCACTGGAACAGGGTTGAAGAAGTGGATCCCGATCACCTGCTCGGGACGCGAGGTGGCCGTGCCGAGTTTCATGATCGGAATCGACGAGGTGTTCGAGGCGAGAATCGCCGTCGGGTCGGCCAGCACCTGATCGAGCTCGCGGAAGAGGTCCACCTTCATCGTCTCGTCCTCGACGATCGCCTCCACAACGAGTTGTCGATCCGCGAAGTCCCGCAAGTCGGTGGTGAATGACAACCGAGCGATGGCGCCGTCGCGCTCCTCCTCAGTCATCTTGCCTGCAGTCAGGCCCCGATCGAGTGACGCGATGAGCCTCGATCTGCCAGCCTCGGCGGCCTCAGCGGTGGCCTCACGCACGATCACCTCGATCCCGGCGCGAGCGCAGACCTCGGCAATGCCTGAACCCATCAGCCCACAGCCGATCACTCCGACACGCTCAACTCCGGCAGGGACCCCATTGGATGACATGGGCACATTCTGGCCGATCAAGGCGAGCGTGCGCCGCTACCGGCAGACTGATGGCATGCCGCCGACGGACCACCCCTCACGTCGCCCTCGGGTCTGGAACGGCAACCCCCACCCCCTCGGCACCGAATACGACGGCTCGGGCACGAACTTCGCCTTGTTCAGCTCGTCGGCTGAGGGCGTGGAGTTATGTCTCCTCAGCGACGCCGACGACAAAGGTCGGCGGGATGAGACCAGAGTCACCCTGACCGAGGTCGACGGCCACATCTGGCACGCGTACCTGCCTGATGTCCGCCCAGGTCAGCACTATGGCTACCGAGTACACGGGCGCTGGGACCCGGCCAACGGCTACTGGCACAACCCGTCAAAGCTCCTTCTCGACCCCTACGCCCGATCCATCGAGGGCGAGGTCGACTGGGCTGCAGCGTGTTTCGCCTACGACCTCGACGAACCGGATCGGCCAAACACCGATGACTCGGCTCCCCACGTGCCTCTCGGGGTCGTGAGCGACCAGTACTTCAGGTGGGGCGAGGATCAACCACCAAAGGTGCCGATGCACCGCAGCGTGATCTACGAGACACACGTGCGAGGCATGACCATCAAACACCCCGAGGTGCCTGCACACCTGCGCGGCACGTATAGCGGCATGGCTCACCCGGCGGTGATCGACCACCTCGTCAGACTGGGCGTGACCGCTGTCGAGTTGATGCCGGTGCACCAATTCGTCCACGACCACCATCTGGCGCAGCGGGGGCTGCGCAACTACTGGGGTTACAACACCATTGGGTACTTCAGCCCGCACAATGGCTATAGCACCCCGTCGGGAATCGGTCACGTGCAGGACTTCAGGACGATGGTGCGAAGCATGCATGCGGCGGGCATCGAAGTGATCCTCGATGTGGTGTACAACCACACGGCTGAGGGGAGTCACCTGGGACCGATGTTGTCGATGCGAGGCATCGACAACCACGCGTACTACCGACTGGTCGACGATGACCGGCGCCACTACCTCGACTTCACCGGTTGCGGCAATTCGCTCAACATGCGTCACCCTCACGTGCTCCAACTCATCATGGACAGCCTCCGCTACTGGGTGCTTGAGATGCACGTGGACGGATTCCGCTTCGATCTTGCCTCGGCGCTCGCCCGCGAACTCTTCGAGGTCGACCGACTATCGGCCTTCTTCGACATCGTGCAGCAGGACCCCGTCATCTCTCAGGTGAAGCTGATCGCCGAACCCTGGGATGTCGGGGAGGGCGGCTACCAAGTGGGCCGATTCCCACCGAAGTGGTCGGAATGGAACGGCACCTACCGAGACACGATGCGCGATTTCTGGCGAGGTGAGAAGTCTCGCCTTGCTGAGTTCGCTCAACGCCTCACCGGGTCGTCCGACCTGTACATGGCCGACACACGGCGCCCAACGGCATCGGTGAACTTCATCACCTGCCACGACGGCTTCACCATGAGGGATCTCGTGAGCTTCGACCACAAGCACAACGAAGCCAACGGTGAAAGCGGCCAAGATGGCGAGTCACACAACCGGTCCTGGAATCACGGGGCCGAGGGTGCGACGAATGACCCGGCTATCAACGACCTGCGCGATCGCCAGCGGCGGAACATGATGGCCACCATGCTGCTCTCTCAAGGTGTGCCGATGATCCTCGGCGGCGATGAGATCGGCCGAACGCAGGGCGGGAACAACAACGCCTACTGCCATGACGACGAGCTCTCATGGTTCGACTGGACGGCGGTTGACGAGACCTTCCTCGATTGGTGCCGGCGCCTCACCGCATTCCGCCATGAGCATCCGGTATTCAGGAGACGGCGATGGTTCCAGGGACGCAGCATCCGCGGCATCGACGACATGTCGTGGTTCCGGCCCGACGGTGAGGAGATGACGGACTCGGACTGGGAGCAGGGCTTCGCCCAATCGGTCGGTGTTTTCCTCAACGGCGAGTCGATCTCAAGTCCTGACCGCTTCGGCGCACGCATTGTCGATGACACCTTTCTGTGCGTGTTCTCAGCCAGCGACCACACGCTCGACTGGACGCTGCCCGACGGTCGATGGGGTCAGCGCTGGCAGCTTCGGTTCGACTCGTCACGTCCCGATGCCGGAACGCCGCATCAAGCAGATGAGTTCGCCCGTGCCGGCGAGACGATCCCGATTGAACCCCGGAGCGTGCTGGTCTTGGAACGTGTCGAACCGGGGCGCTCTCAAGCCCAGCTGCGTCCAGAGACCCGTTGAGATCAACGTGAGCGGTGACGCCGGTACCACGCGATTGCAGCCGACGTCGTCGGATCGGTATCAGCGGGAATGGGCTCGTCGCTGACCAACTGCGGCGTGATTCGACTCGCAAGAACTTTGCCGAGTTCGACTCCCCACTGATCGAAGCTGTCGATCCCCCACACCACTCCCTGCACGAAGACGATGTGTTCGTAGAGGGCCAACAGTTGTCCGAGTGTCGACGGCGTCAACTGCTCGGCGAGTACCAGCGTGCTCGGACGGTCACCGGGGAAGTGGCGATGGGGCTCGGCACCTCCGTCCCGCCCGAGGGCGAGGGCCTCAGCTTGAGCCAAGAGATTCGCCATCAACAGGTCCTGATGCTCAGAGAGGTCATTGTTGGCTCGGGCGAAGCCGATGAAATCGACAGGGATGACATCCGTTCCCTGGTGGAGCAGTTGGAAGAAGGCGTGCTGCCCGTTGGTGCCGGGTTCTCCCCAGATCACCGGCCCCGTGGGCATCGACACCGACGAACCGTCGGCTCGAACCGACTTCCCATTGGACTCCATGTCGAGCTGCTGCAGGTACGCCGGTAGACGATCGAGCTCCTGCGCATAAGGAATGACGGCCTTGGACCCACGGCCCAGAACGTCTCTGTTCAAGATGCCGATCATGGCCAGTGTGACGATGGGGTTGGCAGCGGTCGACCCATCCACGCCGAAACCGGAGGTCATTGCCGAGTCGACGGCGTGAGCGCCAGCGAGGAACTCGTCGAATCGGTCCGGACCGATGAGGATCATCAGGCTGAGCCCCACCGCCGACCAGATCGAATACCGACCTCCGACCCAGTCCCAGAATCCGAGCATCGCCGACGGGTCGATTCCGAACTCTGCGACTCGTTGGGCGGCGGTCGACACGGCGATGAAGTGATCCGAGACTGCATCGGGCCCGAGTCGCTCCACGAGCCAGCTTCGAGCAGTTCGAGCGTTGGTCAACGTCTCGAGGGTGGTGAACGTCTTCGACACGACGATGAAAATTGTGTGCGCTGGATCGAGATCGGCAAGCACCGAGTCGATGTCAGCCCCATCGACATTGGAGACGAAATGCGATCGCAGGCGGGGGTGACTGAATGCCCGCAGTGCCCGGGCAGCCATCGCCGGACCGAGGTCGGAGCCACCGATTCCGATATTGACGATGTCGGTGATCCGGTCATCGCTGCGAATCCGATTGGCCGTGGCTCGCATCGACTCGAGCACCTCGTGCACTAACGGCACGACATCAACACCGTCCACCGACATCACCGTCGAACGCGGAGCCCTGAGCGCCATGTGCATCACGGCCCGGCCCTCGGTGACATTGACCCGCTCACCAGATGCCATACGGGCGAAGGCGCGTGCCACACCGGCATCCTCGGCCACTGCGTGCAATTCGCCGAGCACACGATCAGTGATGGGCTGGCGCGACCAATCGACATGGAGATCGCCAATTCGTGCGCAGTGACGAACGGGCCGGTCGGGCTCCGCCGCGAAGATCTCGCGCAGGTGCCGTCCGTCCGGTGTCACCGGTAGCCGAACGACCTGGTCCATGGGGCGACACTACCGAGTGCGCTGATGGGCCGTAGGGTGTTCACGTGGACTCGAGCACCGCATCGGGCGTGAGATCGGCGGTACTCGCCTATTCGATGTGGGGTGGTTTCACCGCATATTGGAAAATTCTGAGCGGTTTCGCCGCCGCAGAGTTGATCGGCTGGCGCGTGGGATCGGCCGCTGCCGTGCTCTGGCTGCTCGTCGCCGCCCGATCACGACTACGACACGTCGGGACAGCCGTGAGCAGCCCGGAGGTCCGACGACATCTCCTCGGCGCCTCGGCCCTTCTGATCGTGAACTGGTCGACGTATGTCGCAGCGGTCACATCGGGGCGCGTCATCGAGACCGCATTGGGCTACTTCTTGGCCCCTCTCATCACCATGGGACTCGGCGTGTGGCTGCTCGACGAGCACCTGACGCGTGTGCGTTCGATGGCCATTGTGCTCGTGGCTGTCGCGATCGTGATCCTGTCCGTGTCCTACGGACGACTCCCTTGGATTGCAGTCCTTCTCGGTGGCAGTTGGGCGCTGTACGGCCTCGTGAAGAGGCGGGTGGCGCTCGATCCGATCGAGAGCCTGACCGGCGAGGTGACTCTGCTTGCGCCGATTGCAGCGACCGTCATCGTCATCTCACTCGTTCGAAGTGGTGGTGCCGGCGACATAGCTCAGGGCGCCGACTGGCTGCTGCTCGCCGGCACCGGAGCGGTCACGGCGGCACCGCTCCTGCTGTTCGCCCACGCCGCACCACGGGTTCCGTTCACCCTGCTCGGACCGATCGGGTGGCTGGTGCCGGTCATCAACCTCGCACTCGGGTGGGTCGTCTACGGCGAGGACATGCCCGGCGTCCGGCTCATCGGGTTCGCCATGGTGTGGGTTGCGCTCGTGGCCGTGGCAGCTGAGGCCATTCGTGATCGGCAGGCTCGGCAGCGCATTGAACGCCGGGAGGCCGGCGCTTTGCAGTGAAGACGATATTCGTCGTCGTGGCCGCCGCATGCTCGATCACGGCCTGCGCCAATACTGCCGAGGTGCAGATCGTCGCATCGAGGGCGACGACGACGTCATCGATCGTCGAGGAGGTTCCGTCCGAACCCGAAGATTTCGTCGAGTCGACCACGACCACTGCGCTGCCGCCCCTCACTTCAACCCTCGACGACGTCGAGCTGGCCGAGGTCGTGAACCTCGGAGGTGAGCGGGAACCAAGAGCCGACGATGATCTGGTTGCGGCCGCAGTCGTGGACATCCAGTCGTGGGC
Source organism: Actinomycetota bacterium (assembly GCA_027730505.1). Classification (GTDB taxonomy): domain Bacteria; phylum Actinomycetota; class Acidimicrobiia; order Acidimicrobiales; family Ilumatobacteraceae; genus Casp-actino5. The sequence continues at coordinate 6,168 of JAQCGT010000116.1, forward strand.
TGCGGAGATACTCGCCGATACCTACGGTCTCGACGATGCTCCCGTGCGGGGCGGGATCTACGCAGGGTATCCAGGGCGTATCGATCCGCTTCCCGGCTGCGGCACGACTGAGACCGAGTACCGCGATCTGGTGGACTACGTGGCGCTCTATTGTCCCGGCGATGAGTTCATCGTCTACGACGATGGGCCGGGTGGGCTGCTCGAATCACTCGTCAATGAGAGCGGCGGAATCAGCATCGGCGTGGTCCTCGCCCACGAATTCGGCCACTTCATCCAGGACCGGGCCGGGGTGCTCGACCTCGACCTTGCAACGGTGACCACCGAACAGCACGCCGACTGCCTCGCCGGAGCCTGGATGGGCCGCGCCGCGCGGGGTGAGTCCTCGGTGCTCACCGTCGGCGTTGACGGGATTCGGGCGGGGCTCATCGCACTCGTTCAAGTTCGGGATCCGGCCGGAATCGACACGATGTCTCCGGGCGGTCATGGCACCGCATTCGACCGGATCGGCGCGTTCCAGACCGGCGTGGAGGAGGGTGCTGGCGCGTGCGCGTCGCTCATCGACAATCCGCTCCCGCTGATGCCCAACGCCTACCTGAGCCTTGATGACTA
>JAQCGT010000117.1 GCA_027730505.1 Actinomycetota bacterium
GTCGACGCCGTCTCATTCGGCGGAACGAAGAACGGCCTTCTCGGCGCCGAAGCGGTGATCCACCTGGGCCAGATCGATCGAGCTCGCAGCGTGTACTTGCGCAAACAGGTGAACCAGCTCAGCTCGAAGATGCGGTTCGTTGCAGCCCAATTCATCGCCGCTCTCGAGGACAACCGTTGGCTCGAGTGGGCCCGACATGCGAACGCCATGGCTCATCGCCTTCATGCCGGAGCCGTTGAGATCCTCGGCAGCCAGGCAATCGACGCTCCCGAAGTGAACAGCGTCTTCCCCATCGTCGGCGCTGATGCTGCGGAGGCGTTGCGCTCGTGGTGCTTCTTCTGGGAGTGGGACGCAACAACATCCCGACAGCGGTGGATGACGGCGTGGGACACCACCGAAGACGACGTCGGCCTCTTCCTCGCCGGGCTCTCAGCGGTCATGACTGCAGGGTGAGAATCCTCGATTGACCGGAGCCGCCAAGGTTGCGTACAGTTGAAGGCGTTCGGCTTCGGGGAAAGCCGCAAATCCAGTATTGGGGGCTGCAGATGAGCGTGTTGGATTTCATCACTCGACAGTTGACTGACGACGAGTGGATGTCTGACGCCGCTTGCAAAGGAATGACCCACCTCTTCTTCCCGACCCCTGCTGAACGTCCCCAGACGCGCGAGCGCCGCGAGGAGGCGGCCCGAGAGGTTTGTGCCACGTGTCCGGTGATGGTCACCTGCCGAGACTTCGCCCGCGATCAGCACGAGTACGGACTCTGGGGAGGCGAAAGCGAGGACGAGCGTCACGGTGCCGGCTATCGCCTCATCGCTCCAATCGGTGTCCGCGCCCGCCAGTCGGGCTGATAGATCGTGGGACGCGACCGGCCCATGGCCGGAGTCTGCGTGGTCGGCAGCATCAATCTCGATCTCGTTGCCCGCACGGCGCGGCACCCCCGACCCGGCGAAACCTTGCTTGGATTCGACTACAGCGAACATGCAGGCGGAAAAGGACTCAACCAGGCGGTAGCGGCCGCCCGGTCAGGTGCGTCCACCCAGTTGATCGCAGCCGTCGGCGAGGACGACGCAGGGATGCGGCTTCTGGGCATCGCCACAGCCGAAGGGATCGACGTCGATTCGGTGTCCTCTCACGCTCAAAGCCCGACTGGGCGCGCCGTGATCGTGGTCGATGACAATGCGGAGAACTCGATCGTGGTCGTGCCCGGCGCGAACCAGTTCTGCCCTGTCCTCACCGAGGTGACCAAGACGGTGGTACTCGCTCAGCTCGAGGTTCCCGTCACCTCGGTTCTCGAGTCATTTCGTGCGGCGCGCCGAGCCGGAGCCATCACGATCCTGAATCCAGCGCCTGCTGCCGCCCTCCCGCCCGAGTTGCTCGAACTGTGCGATGTCATCGTTCCGAACGAACACGAGATCGACATTCTGGGCGGTGCCGAACCTCTGCTTGCCGCTGGGGTCAGCACGATCATCGTCACGCTCGGATCACACGGCATCGACCTCATCGATGCCGCCGGAACTCGGCACATCGACGCCCACGACGTTGAGCCCGTCGACACCACAGGAGCCGGTGACGCGTTCTGTGGGTGTCTTGCCGCCGGGCTCGCAGCCGGCCTGACCATCGACGCTGCGAGCGGTCGCGCCATCATCGCGGGTGCGCTCACCACCACACGTCATGGCGCAGTCCCATCGCTGCCGACACAGATGGAGATCGATCGCGAGATCAGTCGCGTCGCATGACCTCGACATGCCAACCGTCAAGGTCACGGCGGGTCGTCGACACCAGTCCGAGCGATCGATAACGGTCGATGACATGGACGTGATTGTCCGTCAGGAGTCCGGAGAGAATCAGTCGTCCTCCCGGAGCCATCGCCGACACCAAGTTGGGAGCCAGAGTCACGAGCACGGGCGCCAGAATGTTGGCGCAGATTAGATCGACGCCGTTCGTCCCCTCTGGAACCCGATCGCTGCGCACCACGGTGATGCGGTCGGCGGCACCGTTGCGACGAGCGTTGTCCGACGTGGCCTCAATCGCAGCACCATCGATGTCGATTGAGAGCACCGAAGCCGCGCCGCATTTCGCCGCAATGATCCCGAGTACGCCGCTCCCACAACCCATGTCGAGCACACTGCTCCCCGGAGCCATCTCATCAAGGACCGCCAATGCCGACAGCACAGTTGTCGGATGATCACCAAGTCCAAACGCCGCACCGGGGTCGATGTCGATCACCAGACGATCCGTCGGCGCCGGCGTCGCCATGTCGAACCATGCAGGGCGGATGAGGAGCCGTGCGTCCACGTCGATGGGTCGAGCGTGATCGCGCCAGGAGTGAAGTGTCGTCTCGTCAACGGGTTCGAGCCGTACCCGGGGTTTGACACCTAACTGCGTGAGCGCTGCGTTGAGGTCTGCGTGACCCGCTCCGAGGATGCACACCAACTCGGAGGAGCCCCGCTTCCCGACTCGCTCCTCCACCGCACGCGCTCCAAGCCCGAACAAGGCGTCGGATACCAATTCCACGTCTGACGAGCCCACGGTCACCACGACGGCGACGGTGGCGCGAACGCTCTCGCCGCCGGTCACCCGACGTCGATCCGGCGAAGATCGGCGGCGAAACGCCTTCCACGCTCGACGTACGAGGCAGCAGCCAAACCGATCATTGCGGTGTCAGCTCTTCCCTCTTTGATTACAGCCGGTGACCCGACCGCCAACGCTCCCGTCGGGACTTCGATGTCGTAGAGCACAACCGAGTTCGCGGCCACGATCGCTCCGGGACGAACGACAGAGCGGTGCAGAACCATCGCAGCGTTGCCGACCAGTGAGCCATCCATGATCGTGCAGCCTTCGAGATGCACGATGTGGCCGATCACACAGTCATCGCCGACCACCGTGTGGTCCATCGGGGTGGTGTGCAACACCGCATTGTCCTGAATGCTCGTTCGAGCACCGATCCGTATCTCGCCATCGTCGCCCCGCAAGACCGCTCCGGGCCAGATCGAGGACTCCGGCCCGATCGTGACCGAACCGATGATCACCGCATCCGGATGAACATACGCAGTTGGATCGATGTGCGGAACCTGGTCACCGAGGGCGTAGACGGGCATGCCGGAACGGTATCCGTCCCGGGGCGTCACCATACGAACGCGATGTCGTGACAATCCTCCCGGGCGGCCGATACCGTTGCGCCCCATGTCCCGACGGATCGAGATCGAATTGACGAGTGCCCTCGACGACGGCACCTGGACGTGGCGGGCCGCCGGGGCAAAGAACCCGCGCGGTGTGGTCGACGGGGCCATCTTGCCGGCTGATGCCGCCATCGGCCGCACCCTCAAGGTCGAGGTTGACCAGGCCATCGACGGGATCACCATTCTGTCGGTGGTGGGTGGCCGGCAGCGCAGCGAGGACGCCGATCGAATCGAGCTCATCGGTTCCGGTGATTTTCAACCGGTGATCGAGACCCGTACCCAGCGTCGCCCGCGCCGTGATGGCGAGCGACGCGATGGTGAGCGCCGTGACGGCGAGCGCCGGCGACGCCGCGACGATCGCAAGGGGGCCGAGGGAGATGGTGAGAACCGCTCGAGTGATCGCCGCCGCCGCTCGGAGAGCGGCGATCGCAGGAGCAACCGCGGTCCTCGATTCACCCCACCCCCGGAGATGCCACAACGTCCGAAACCGAAGCGCCTGCGCGCGCAGAAGGTACATCGCAACGAGGTTCTCGCCGGTATACCCGCTGAACAGCGCCCCATCGCCGAGCTCGCACTGCAAGGAATGTCGGCGGTTCGCGCCCGCCTGCGCTCTGACAACGAGAAGGCCACTGCTGAAGGTCGTGCCACGATGCCCGAGGCATCGGTCATGAAGATGGCAGAGGAACTCCTCCCCCGCCTTCGCGTCGCAGAATGGTTTGATCGAGCTGAGGCCGCGCTGGCACAGTCCAGCGATCTTGACTTGCGGGACCTCCGTTCGGTCGTTGCTGCGGGTGATGATCCGATCGTGGCCCGTGACGATCGGACCCGTGCGCTGTCAGACCAGCTCAAGGAGGCGTTGAGGACGCGGCAAGAACAAGAACTGCAACTCTGGTTCGGTGATGTCGATGCGGCCTTGGCGCTTGGTCGTGTGATCAGGGCGCTGCGACTGTCCTCCCAGCCACCGAAAGCCGGTGTCCCGTTTCCGTCGGACATCTCCCAACGCCTCGTCGACTCGACAAACGCAACACTGACACCAGTCGAGACTCAGGAGCGTTGGATAGCCGTCCTCGAAGCTGCGGCCTTTTCTCCCATCCGTGCCCAGATCGCGCCCATGGGTTTGCCGAATCAGGTCGGAGATGAACTGCGGGCAACGGTGGCCCGTCTCGCCCCGGCCATTCCCCAGGTTGCGTCGCTCTTCGGTGTCGAAGTCGCCGATGGCGCACCGATGCCCCGACCGTTACGGGCCGCTCCAAATCGCCAGCGCAACGAGCGACAGGCAAAGCGCCAGCCGAACAAGTCAGATTCGCTGGCGGCTGTGACTGAAGCACCTGCCACTGGCCTTCCTGAAGCCGCGGGGTCGGATGAATCCACATCTGTCGCACCGGTGACTGAGAGCAACGTAGATCCTGTTGGCAGTGCCGATCACGCTGACTCGAGCGACTCGATCGAGCCACTGAAGGATTCTGGTGAATCTGCAGAAGTCGGCGAGCCCACCGAGACCGCAGCCGACGAAAGCAACGACACCGCTACCGACTGATTCGTTCTCACCAAAGGATCAGCCGTACGATCCGGACATGTCTGAGATCGTCACCTACGAAGCAGATGGCCGTATTGCCATCATCACACTGAATCGTCCCGATGCACGCAACGCCGTGAACGGTGATGTCGCACAGGGACTCGAGGCCGCAATCGATCGGCTCGAAGCTGACGACGATGTGTGGGTTGCGATCTTGACGGCGAACACACAAGGGCAAGAGCGTCCAGTCTTCTGTGCCGGCGCTGACCTCAAGGCCATCAACTCGGGAAAGGCCGGTGAACTTGGAACTTCCCGAGGTGGCTTTGCCGGATTCGTGTACCGGGAGCGACGAAAGCCCGTCATCGCCGCAGTAGATGGTCTGGCTACTGCTGGTGGATGCGAGATCGTCCTCGCCGCAGATCTCGTCGTCGCGTCTGAGCGCTCAGCGTTCGGGCTTGCCGAAGTGAAGCGAAATCTCATAGCGGGAGCTGGGGGTCTGTTCCGGTTGCCACGTGCCATCGGTCAGGCTGCGGCCATGGAGGCGATTCTGACCGGAGAGCCGATCCCAGCTCAGCGCGCCTACGACCTCGGACTGGTCTCGCGCTTGGCGCCCGCTGGGGAAGCCGTCGACGAGGCTCGACGCCTCGCCGAGCAGATCACTGCGGCGGCACCGCTAGCGGTTTGGGCGAGCCGCAAGGTCGTCCTCGCTGCGGCTTGGGCTGACGACGAGACGCTCAAGAAGATGACCGACGATGAGTTCGGTGGAGTCCTGCGATCGGAGGACACCTCCGAAGGACTAACCGCATTCATCGAGAAGCGGGCGCCCCAGTGGAAGGGTCGCTGAGTTCTAGAGCAACGGTGATGGCTTTCGCTGTCACGCCTGCGCGCTCGTAGAGGTTCTTGGTCTCTCGGTCACCGGGCAAGGCAGTCGCCTCCAGCCGAACTGCGCCGGCTCGTCTGGCTGATGCGATCGCAGTCGCCAGCAGTTCGTCCCCAAAACCAAGCTCCCTCGCCTCGGGCATCACGTAGACGGACTCCACCACCCAGATGTCACCGGGGAGTCCGACCAGGTAGCCGACACACCAACCATCGAGAACCGCCACGAGGGTCTCCACTCCGTCCCCGAACCAACGACCACGGCGAGGGGGCACGAGTTCGAGGAGACGAGGCCCGCCACGAACCTCGACGAGACCCGCTCGAGCAGCTTCCTCGAGTTGGTCGAGGTCGGCCTCGTCAGGTGTGTCTGCTGGACGTACCGTGGGATCGATCACGCCGAAAAGATCGGGCAGTCGTCATCACCGACCAGACAGGCGGGGGCACCAGCACGCACGAGCAAGAAGCAGGACGAGCAGAGTCGCTCGTCAGCTCGCTTGGGCTGCACACCCTCAACCGCCTCCACCCGATCATCGGAGGAGGGCGGAATCTCTTCCTCGTCGTCCTCGTCGACCTCAACAGTGACCATCCGATCCTTCAGGATCGTGTCGAGGTCAGCCTCCACATCGTCGGGCGACAGCATGTCGTCGTCGTCATCATCATCATCTTTTGACCGACGGCGCTGGCTGCCATCATTCTCATCGTCATCGTCGTCATCATCATCATCATCAGAGGCGCCTGACTCCTCATCGTCACCATCGTCGAATTCGTCGTCGTCTGACTCGAAGTCACCATCGTTCTCGAGCTCGTCGTCGTCCAGTTCGGGATCTTCGACCTCGCCGGAGTCGTCGTCAATCTCCTCACCATCGATGTCGTCGGTCATGTCATCGGCCATGGTGTCACGTCCTGAAGCGGTGAGTGGTTGGGGGATTCTGCCGGATGGTAGGCGACTGGGCCCCAGCCGTCCCCTCCGAATCGTGCGACCTCTGTCACATTGACCTAGGTCGGGAGCGGCACCTTATCCCGAAGGAAGCCGTCTCGCCTCGGCTCGCCGCTCTGAATCCAATCGCTCGAGTTCAGGGGCTTCAGTCGTCAGGTGCACCATCGCATCGGCGACTGCGCTATGTCCCGCCTTCTCAGCGATGAGCCGGTGCATCTCCAGCACTACCCGCCGATATGACGGGTGGCCCTG
>JAQCGT010000118.1 GCA_027730505.1 Actinomycetota bacterium
TCGGACGACGGCAGCATCTGTCTCTACGTATACGGCACCGCACACCTACTGGTCGACATCTCCGGCTACTTCGAATCCGGATTCGAACCGTTGACCCCGACTCGACTGGCCGACACTCGCTCCTCCGATCGGATCGGCGCCATCGATGGCTCGGGTGACCCACTCGAAGTGCAGATCACTGGCGACCTCGTCCCCGACGATGCCAACGCCGTCGCACTCAACGTGACCGTGGTCGACGGTGAGGCAAATGACTACGGCGGGTACGTCACCGTGTACCCGTGCGGCACGCGACCCGACTCGTCAAACCTCAACTTCGTGAGCGGCCAGACCGTCCCGAACGCCGTCATTTCACCACTATCGGACGACGGCAGCATCTGTCTCTACGTATACGGCACCGCACACCTACTGGTCGACATCTCCGGCTACCTGACCGACGGATTCGAGTCACTTCAACCGACCCGTGTGGCTGACACACGGTCCTCCGACCGGGTTGGCGCCATCGACGGTTCGGGTGAACCACTCGAGGTTCAGATCACCGGCGACCTCGTCCCCGGCGATGCCAACGCCGTCGCACTCAACGTGACCGTGGTCGACGGCGCAGCAGGCGACTACGGCGGCTACGTCACCGTGTACCCGTGCGGCACGCGTCCCGACTCGTCGAACCTCAACTTCGTCACCGGCCAAACCGGACCGAACGCCGTGATCGCACCACTGTCGGCGGACGGCACGGTCTGCCTCTACGTGTACGGCACCGCCGACCTGCTCGTCGACATCTCTGGCTACCTCCTCCGAGAACTCGCTGCCGGCTAGGGCTTGCAGTTGTCGGCGTGAGAGCACCGCCTGACAGGATGAGGCCGTGACAACTCCCGCATCGCTCTCCGTCAACTCGCTGTTCTCCGTGGCCGGCAAGGTCGCCGTCGTCACCGGCGGGTCACGCGGCATCGGCGAAATGATCGCTGCCGGTCTGCTCGCCAATGGCGCGAAGGTCTACATCTCGTCACGCAAGGCCGAACAGTGCGATGCGACCGCTGCTCGCCTCGCCGAGACCTACGGCGGCGAGTGCGTCTCCGTGCCCGCCGATCTTTCCGGTCTCGACGGCATCGATGCGCTCGTGGCTGCGGTGTCAGCGCAGGAGGACCACGTCGACATCCTCGTCAACAACGCCGGTGTGTCATGGGGTGCGCCGATTGCCGAGTTCCCCGAGAAGGGCTGGGACAAGGTGTTCGACACCAACGTCAAGGGCGTGTTCTTCCTGACCCAACGGCTCTTGCCATTGCTCGAGGCCGGTGGCACGCCTGAGGACCCCTCACGAGTGGTGAACATCGGCTCGATCGACGGCATCCGCACACCGATCTTCGACACCCATTCCTACGGGCCGTCGAAGGCTGCTGTGCACGCTCTGACCAAAGAGATGGCGGCGAAGCTTGCCCGTCGAAACATCATCGTGAACGCAATCGCTCCCGGGCCATTCCCCACCTGGATGCTCTCCACCGGCGTGGGTGGTGGCGGTGACGTCGACAACACCGACTGGAGCGCGGTGGCCAACCGGAACCCGCGCGGCCGTGTCGGGTCGGCCGAGGACATCGCCGGACTCACGATCTTCCTGTGTTCACGAGCCGGTGCCTACACCGTCGGTGAGGTCATCACCTGTGACGGTGGCACCGTCGTTGGCGGCTGACGCAGTCCAATCGTTTCGCGTCAGCACATAGGTTGCGTCGCGTCGGCGGCCCACTCGCGCCGAATCTCGATACGTCCGATCGACTCGAATCAGAAAAATGGTTGAGCACGGCGATCGACCTCAAGTGCGCAGGATCGACCGATGGGCTCACGGTGGTGACACATCCGCTGAACAGGTCAAGGTGTACTGCATCGACATGACCGCACGAAACGCCCAGTTCGTCGAGCGCCACACGGTCGGCTATGCGAACCGCACGTCGCTCGGCCGCTACCCATCCTGACCACGATCCCCCTCAGCAGTTCGAGGCCCCGGCTCTGCGCCGGGGCTTCGATGCGTCCAGCTTCAGGATCTGAGGCGTTCGACCCGGGCCACGAGATTCATGGCACCGACGCGTTCGCACACCGCAGCGAATTCTGGGGTCGGTCCGTTCCACTGCCAGTCATCGACAGCACCCACCTCGACATCGGTCACGACAGTGGCGAGCGTGCGATACAGCTCGGCATCCCTTCGCCGCTCGGCGAGCGTGGCACCGAGTTTCGCTGCCCCCCGAAGTCCGGGCACATCCCACAGGGCTGGCTCATCGGGGATCTGTTCGAGATGCCCGTAACGAGCGAGCACCGCCGAGGTGCTCTTGGCACCCCAGCCGGGCAGGCCCGGTATGCCGTCGGCGGTGTCGCCGACGAGGGCGAGCCAATCGGCGATCGAGGCAGGCGATACACCGAAACGTTCGCGCACGGCGTCTTCGTCGACGATCTCGCGTTTGCGTCGATCGAACTGCACCACACGCCGGCCACGCACACACTGGCCGAGGTCTTTGTCGGGGGTGACGATGAGCACCTGCTCAACTCGGTCGTCACGCTCGGCAATAGCAGCGGCTGATGCCAACGCGTCGTCAGCTTCGTAGCGCTCCATCGCCCACACGGTGATCCCAAGGGCAGAAAGGGCTTCTTCCATCAACGGGATCTGCCGCAACAACTCGGGCGGCATCTCGGCCGAGTCTTTATAGGCAGCGAAGAGTTCGTTGCGAAAGCTCTCGATCGTGTGGTCGCTGGCCACACCGATGTGTGTTGCACCGTCGGCAATCAACTGGATCGTCGATGACAGCACGCCCGTCGTGGCATCGAATTCACCCGGGGTGCGCGTGCCACCGGCGGTCGCGCCGAAATGCTGGCGGAACAGTTCGTAGGTGCCGTCGACGAGGTGAACTCTCACCTCACCATTGTGGCCGGATTGGGCCGGAGTGCCGAACGCCACGTCCGACCGCGGAATGTCGGTCCGCCATCGAGCGTTCGAACTAACTGTCCCCCACCATCTCGATGAGGTCCTTCCATGCCTGCTGTCACCGCTGACACGCTCACGCTCCCCCGAACCATCGACCCGATTGCCGTCGGTCAGCTGATCCGTCCAATCAAGCAGGTCACCGACGCACCCTCGGGCCACGAGGGCGAAGGCTTCCCGGTGCGGCGCGCCTTCTGGGGCGTGTCCGACGCCGACCTCGATCCGTTCATCCACATGGATCAGATGGGAGAGGTGAACTACGCCCCGTATGAGCCTCGGGGTACCGACTGGCACCCGCACCGGGGCTTCGAGACCGTCACCTACATCATCGATGGCACCTTCTTGCATCAGGACTCCCACGGGGGTGGCGGCGCAATCGCCAACGGTGCCACCCAATGGATGACGGCTGGTCGCGGCATCCTGCACATCGAGACGCCACCAGAGTCGCTCGTGGTGACCGGGGGTCTGTTCCACGGTCTGCAGTTGTGGGTGAATCTGCCCGCCAAGGACAAGATGATCGAGCCGAGGTATCAGAACCTCGAACCCGAACTCGTCACGTTGTTCACCACCCACGACGCCGGATCGCTCGTGCGGCTGATCGCTGGCGACATCGACGGCCATCAAGGCCCCGGTGGCACCCACACTCCGATCACCGTAGCCCACGTGACGATCTCACCCGGACATCGCATGACCCTGCCGTGGAACCCGGCCTACAACGCCCTCGCCTATGCGCTTTCAGGTTCAGGAACAGCCGGCAGCGAGATGGTGCCTATGCACACGGGCCGTCTCGCCGTGTTCGGTGCCGGCGATGCGATCACCTTCACCGCCAGCGAGAACGAGCACCTCGACCTTTACCTGCTCGGTGGGCAGCCGATCGGTGAGCCGGTCGCCAAATACGGACCATTCGTCATGAACTCGCGCGCGGAACTGCAACAGGCATTCGAGGATTTCCAGGCCGGTCGTCTCGGCACGGTGCCCGCAGGAGGCTTGCGCCCCTATCGAGGCTGAGACGCGGCTCGGGTCCCGAAAAGTGAGGTGACGGCCAGGCGATCTGCGGCGCACGAGCGATGCCGCTGAAGGCTGCTCCCTTCCGGGCCTGACCTGGTTCACGGGTGCCCGTCGCACAGGACCCGACCGTCACCTCACCCACCGGGACCCGATAGGCGAGAACGCTCCCACGCTACCCGCCGATAGCGTGCGGTCCGCACAGTTAGGAGAGGTGCGAGAGCGGCCGAATCGGCACGCTTGGAAAGCGTGTGAAGGGCAACCTTCCGTGGGTTCGAATCCCACCCTCTCCGCCAGAGCAGGTCATGACGACGGCTTATTTTCTCCGATCCTCCTTGAGAAGCTCTCCAACATCACACGGATGATCGTCGAGAACTCATCGCGGCTCGATTTCGTTTGGCTGGCCGTCGGGTCGAGTCCCCTGACGAGTAACGATTGGATGAGTCCGTTCATGAGGAGTCCGAACGACTCACTCGAGATCGCCCACACGGTGTTCGAGAAGCGTTCCCGGAGTCGAGACACGATGATCTCAGCGAGTTGATCTCGCTCACGCTGCAGTGCGGCAACCCGTTCGGCGATCTCGGGGAACTCCACCACAGCGACGTCAAGCCGGCTCCGCAGGACCTGCTTGTACAGGGCCTCCGGACTGCCGTCACCGATGATCCACATGGCGAGAGCGTCAGCCACCGTCCCAGGGTCGGGGTCGAGTGCATCGACCCGCTCGAGGTACTCAGGAAGGATCCGCCGGATCTCTGCGATCTGCGATTCAAACGTGACGATCAAGGCTTCGATCACGACGTGATCACGGTCGGTGAAATGCCGATACACCACCGACTCCGACACACCGCTTCGCTTGATCAATTCGGACATCCGGAATGTGAGCGGGCCGGACTCAGCGAGGATCTCTTGGGCAGCCGTGATCACCGCCTCACGGATCTCGGTGGTCGTGCGACGAGCGCTCACCCGGCGAACCCTACTAATGCGGCATGGACCCGGGTCACCACGGCGAGGGCGCATTCCGTCGATGACATTTGTGTTTACGCATGTGGGGCACTACTTTACTCCATATGCGCAAATCTTTTTTCTCTGGAGCATGTCTTGCATCGCTTCTGGGTGTGAGCGGTGTCGGAGCCGCAACAGACGCATCGACGGTAGGCCCAACCTCGGTCAGCTTCTGCGAGCCGAACCAGTTGACGACACCCGTCACGGCTCTACACGTCCTTCCTGACGATCGGTTGCTCGTGGCGAGGCGCGGCCTTGCCGGAGGTGACGGTTCCTTCCTCGAACTCCGTGACGCCGACGGAGTGCTCGTGAACACCTTCGGTGCCTGGAAGTTCAACAACTCCATCAACGCCGTGACTGCCGACAACACCCACGCCTACATCGGCGGTGCCTTCACCACCGCCAACGGGACCACGACCACCCGAGTGGCCCGATTCGAACTCGACTCCCGGAACATGGACTTCACGTGGAGGACGAATGTCGCGAACACGATGCTCGACACGGTCACCGCCCTGCTCATCGACTCCACGGGCGGACTTCTCGTCGGTGGATACGACGTGTTCGACGTGGCCGGAGACAAGAAGAATTTGGTGAGGTTGACGTCGACCGGGACCGCCGACGACACGTACACGACTCGCACAAGCGTCTCGGGTGGGGCACGGCTACAGGCGCTCACGCCCATCCCTGAGTCGACCGACGTCTACGCACTCTTCAGCGAGAACGGAACCTGGGCGGTCCAACGCATCCCCGCAGGAGGCGCATCCAGCCGGACCGACAATCCCCGCGGTTGGTACGTCGAGGCGTACGGCCCGCCGATCCTCCCACCCGGCGGAAGGGATAACGAGGGATACGGGCTTGCCGTCACGCCCGATGGAGGTGTGATCGCAACGGGCCGCTCCCGGGCCGGAGAACTCAGCCCGGCGGGGGAGGCTCAACAATTCACCGAGGAAGCCGCCGGACGAGCCGTCATCGCCCACCAGCGGAACGGCGAGAACGGATACGTCCTCGCAGGGGCGGGTAGCTATGGGCGAGGCCTGGCGCGCGTCGCAACCGACGGAACCCTGGACGCCAGCTTCATGGCGCGGTTCAACCAGCTGACCTTCACCGTTTCTGACTTCGCTGCAGTCGCCGCGCAGTCCGACGACAGCATCATCGTCGGAGGCACGTTCACCGTAGAGCAGTCCGCCCAAGCGAACAGTGCGGCGCGAAACCTGATGCGCCTGAACGCCGACGGCACGATTGACCCGAACTTCAATGTCGACTCAGTCCCCGAGGGTGGGTGCGCCGACCCAGCCGGTCAGGACACGGTGGCACCGGGTGCGACGATCACCCGTGCCGGTAGTGGCACGCTCGGGGTTGGTGACACCGACACCATCACGTTCACCCTGACCGAAGCCGCAACCGACTTCACCGCCGACGACATCACCGTCACCGGCGGAACCCTCACCGACTTCACCGGCAGCGGAACCGCCTACACCGCCACCTTCACCCCAACGAGCGACACCAGCGGCAACGCCACCATCGACGTCGCCGCCGACACCTTCACCGACGCCGCCACCAACCCCAACACCGCCGCCACCCAACTCACCATCCCCTATGACACGGCGGTGGCACCGGGTGTGACGATCACCCGTGCCGGTAGTGGCACGCTCGGGGTTGGTGACACCGACACCATCACGTTCACCCTGAC
>JAQCGT010000119.1 GCA_027730505.1 Actinomycetota bacterium
CGGTCACGCTCATGGGTGGCGAGCCAGGAATCGGCAAGAGCACGCTGCTGTTGCAGGTGGCAAGAACTTGGCAGGGCTCGGTGCTCTACGTGTGCGCCGAGGAGAGCGCCCAACAGGTGCGGCACCGCGCAGAGCGGCTCGGGGCGATCAGACCAGATGTGTGGCTGCTCGCGGAGACCGGCCTCGGCGACATCGCCGCCGCCGTCGACGAGATCGACCCTTCGTTGATCATCGTCGACTCGATCCAGACCGTGCTCGACCCGTCGGTGGGATCCACACCCGGTTCGGTCACCCAAGTGCGTGCGTGCGCCCAATTCCTCACCTCGATCGCGAAACGACGTGAGATCCCGGTGGTGATGGTCGGACACGTCACCAAGGACGGCGACCTCGCCGGGCCACGGGTGCTCGAACACCTCGTCGACACCGTGCTCTCCTTCGAGGGCGATCGCCACCATTCGCTCCGCCTCGTACGGGCGGTCAAGCACCGCTTCGGTTCAACGAACGAACTCAGCGTCTTCGAGATGGGTGACTCGGGCCTACGCCCGGTGAGCGATCCGAGCGAGCTGTTCCTATCGGACCGTCGTGCCGGAGTAGCCGGATCAGCCGTTGTGCCGACCCTCGAGGGCCGCCGGCCGGTGGTCATCGAGATCCAAGCGCTCACCCATGCATCGGCCGGCGGTATCGCGGCGCGGCGCACCACCGGGGTCGACACGTCGCGTCTCGCCATGATCCTCGCCGTGCTAGCCCGTCACGCCGGACTCCAGTCGGCACAACATGACGTGTACTCGTCGGTCGTCGGCGGCGTGCGGGTGTCAGAGCCCGGCCTCGATCTCGGCATCGCCCTCGCACTCGCCTCGTCACTGCTCAACCGCCCGCTCGCCGCTGACGCAGCAGTCTTTGGCGAGGTCGGTCTGGGCGGAGAGATCAGACAGGTGTCGCACCCCGAACGGCGCCTGGCCGAAGCAGCCCGACTCGGGTTCACCCACGTGGTGGCACCGGCGCGAACACCCGAGGGCCCGGCTGGTCTGCAGGTCATCCGGGTGGGTGACATCCGTGAGGCCCTGCTCGTCACCGGTCTCGCGGCGGCCCACTGAGCCGTACACTTCGGCCATGGCGCTGCGTTCCTCGACCACGAACGAGCAATTGCGGCTCGCTCTCGGTCAGGTTGCGCCCGGCACTCCACTGCGGGACGGAATCGACCGCGTTGTTCGCTCGAAAGCCGGTGCGTTGCTTGTGCTTTCCGACGAACCCGAGGTGCTCGGAATCTGCACCGGCGGATTCTTGGTCGATGCCCCATACTCGCCGCAGCGGCTGTCTGAGCTCGCAAAAATGGACGGAGCGATCATCATCTCGACCGACGGCGCCCGCATCGCCCGCGCCAATGTGCACCTGGTACCGGACCCGACAGTGCCGACCAGCGAGACCGGCACCCGACACCGGACGGCTGAACGGGTGGCCCGCTCGCTCGATGTGCCCGTCATCTCTGCGTCCGAGGAGATGGGTGTCATCAACGTGTACGTCGGTGGCGTCAAGCACCAACTCCAAGACGCCGGACGCCTCCTCGACCGGTCGAACCAGGCGCTGCAAACGCTCGAACGATACGCCGAGCGACTCGACCAAGCGATCGCCAGACTCGGCACACTTGAGATCGAAGATGTGGTGACGCTGCGCGACGTGGCCGTGGTGATGCAACGCGGCGAGATGGTCAATCGGATCTCCGAGGAGATCGAGACCCTCATTGTCGAACTCGGTGTCGACGCTCGACTACTGCGGATGCAGCTTGACGAGTTGTACGGCGAGATCGACGACCAGGTCGACCTCGTGATCGGCGACTACCTGCCGGTGGCACGCAACGCCGACGACACGATGGCCGAACTCGCCCGGCTCACCGATGACGATCTGCGTGATCTTCGGGCCGTCTCCGCCACCTTGCACCGCGGTGGTGACGTCTCCAATCTTGACGCTGAACTCACACCGAAAGGCCTGCGCCTTCTGCGTCGCGTCAATCGTTTGGGAGATGAGTTGTCGTGTCGAATCGCAAATCACTTCGGTGAATTCTCACGTCTGCAGCGCGCCACCGTCGATGAGTTGGCCGCCATCGACGGAGTCGACACAGCAACGGCCGCTCAGATCAAAGAAACCCTTGAGCGGGTCACCGAGAGCACCATCTTGGACCAGTACAACTGAGCGGCCGTTAGCCTCATCGCCGTGCAGTTTCGGGTGGCCCTCGCCCAGTTGAACCCGACGGTCGGCGCGCTTGACGCCAACCTGGTGGCGGCGCTCGACGCCTATCGACGTGCGGCCGAGCAAGGTTGCGACCTCGTGGCCTTTGGCGAGTTGAGCCTGACCGGTTACCCACCTGAAGACCTGCTGCTCAAACCCCGCTTCGTTGCCGACCAGCGAGCGGCGCTGGAACGCTTCGCGTCGGCCACCGGTGCATGCGCAGCCGTTGTCGGCTTCGTCGACGAACGGGGAGGTGTGCTGTTCAATGCGGCGGCACTGTGTGTCGACGGCGAGGTGGCTGGCACGTATCACAAACGCCTCTTGCCCAACTACGCCGTGTTCGACGAGGTGCGCTACTTCGAACCGGGCACCGGAGAGTTGGCTCCGTTTGAGGTCGCCGGACACCGCATCGGCATCACCATCTGCGAGGACATGTGGTCGGCCGATGGCCCCCATGTCGCTCTGGCTGCTGGTGGCGCCGAGATCATCATCAACATCAACGGATCGCCGTATCACCTCGACAAGGACGTCGAACGTGAGGCGATGGTCGCTGAGCGGGCCCGGTCGATCAAGGCGCCGATCGTCTACGTGAATCAGGTGGGCGGACAGGACGAACTCGTCTTCGACGGCGGGTCGTTCGCCGTCGATGCCAACGGCGCACTCATCGCTCGTTCACCACTGTTCGTCGAGGACCTCCGAGTGGTCGACCTCACCGCCGGCGGGGAGATCGATCCTGCGCTCAGCGGTGACGACGAACTCTATGAAGCGCTCGTGCTCGGCACCCGCGACTACTGCCACAAGAACGGCTTCACCGATGTGGTCATCGGCCTCTCCGGCGGGATCGACTCGACGCTGGTGGCCTGTGTGGCGGTTGACGCGCTCGGTGCCGAACACGTGCACGGGGTGGCGATGCCGTCGCGTTACTCGTCACAGCACTCGATCGACGACGCATACGCCTTGGCTTCGAACCTTGGGATCGACATCCGGACCATCTCGATCGAGCCGGCCTTCGCTGCGTACATGGAGATGCTCGAAACATCGTTCGAGGGGCGCACCCCCGGTCTGACCTGGGAGAACGTGCAATCACGGTGCCGAGGACAGATCCTGATGGCGCTGTCGAACGAGTTCGGCTGGATGGTGCTGACCACGGGCAACAAGAGCGAACTCGCAGTCGGCTACTTCACGATCTACGGCGACTCGGTTGGCGGCTACGCCATCATCAAAGACCTGCTGAAGCTCACCGTGTACGACCTGTGTCGCCATGTGAATGCCCGGGCGGGACGTGAGATCGTTCCCGAGAACGTGATCGTCAAGCCGCCGTCGGCCGAGTTGCGACCCGACCAACGTGACGACCAGAGCCTTCCGCCGTACGAAGAGCTCGACCCGATCCTCGCTCTCTATGTGGAACAAGACCGGACAGCGACCGAGATCATCGATGCCGGACACGACCCGGATGTTGTTCGGCGCATCACCCGTCTGGTCGACATCGCTGAGTACAAGCGACGCCAGACCCCGCCGGGCGTCAGGGTGTCGCGCAAGGCCTTCGGCAAGGATCGCCGGGTGCCGATCACCAACGGCTATCGCTGAGCGAGGGCCTCAATCGCGGCGAGCGCGTCGTCAGCGAGTTCGATCGGGACGAGAACATGGTCGTGCCGGTGGCCGGCGATCACGTTTGCTGCAATGCCCTGAGCGGCGAGAGTCGTTGCGACCGCTGCGGTGAGGCCGACCGCTGTCAGGCTCGAATGCACCTGCAAGGTGATCCACGCAAGCACCGGTTCCGTCGGATGGCCGAGCGCTCTCGCCGTCGAGACGGCGACGACGCACGACAGGCGTCCGTCCTCGTGCACCGTTGCGAGGGCGTCGCTGGGCTGAGCGTCGGCATCAACGGTGGCGAAAACGAACTCGCCGGGACGTCGAATCGGTGCGACGCCGGCGAGCAGTGCGCCGAGATCCTCGACCGGGAGGTCGCCGCTCACCCGCAGCACGGAGTGGTGTCGGCACGGTGTCCGAGCACCACGTTCGTGGCCTGGGTTTCGTGATCGGCGGTCTTCACGTAGTACTCCCAGCGATGACCATTGGGGTCGGTCACCCAGGTCTCGACCTTCTCGGCGTAACAACAGATCGTGTCGTCGATGCCCGTCGTGGTGAGCCCGGAGGCCGAGAGACGTCCCTCAGCGGCCACCACCTCATCGGCGGAATCAACCTCGACACCGAGATGGTTGATGCTGCCGGGTTGGGCGTCTGGTGCTTCGAAGATCACGAACTTGAGTGGCGGATCCTGCAGCGCCCAGTTCGCGTAGCCGTCTTTGACCTTGTACGGCTCAGCGCCGAAGAGCCGGGTGTAGAACTCGATCGATGCAGTGAGGTCGGTGACGTTGAGGGCGAGTTGAAGCCGCATGCACGAAGTGTGTCAGCCAGACTGGGGGTATGGCCACACATCGCGTCGGCATCATCGGACTCGGCACCGTCGGTGCTCGCTTCGTCGAACAGTTCGGTGACCACCCCTCGTTCGAGGTCGTCGCCGGATGGGACCTCGCTGAATCGGCTCGGTCGGCGTTCGCCGACCGGATTCGCGTGGTCGACACCGCCGAGGAAGTCGTGGACGCCGCCGACCTCGTCTACATCGCCGTGCCTCCTCGAGCTCACGCCGTGTACGTCGAGTTGGTCGTCTCTGCTGGACGCGCGATCTTCTGCGAGAAGCCGCTCGGCACCGATGTGGCTGAGAGCGAACGGATCGTGGCGTTGGTCGAGAGTTCAGGACTGCCGTCGGCGGTGAACTTCGTGCACGGCTCGGCGCCAGCGTCAGTCGAAATGGGCCGTCGACTCGCCGCTCACGACGACATCGAATCGGCACATCTTGAACTGCACTTCCCCGAATGGCCCCGCGCCTGGCAGGCAGATGCCACATGGCTTGCTGGATCGGCTGAGGGCGGCTGGACCCGTGAGGTCGGTTCGCACTATCTGTTCTGCGCGCGCCGCATGCTCGGCTCGCTCGAGGTGACGGCGTCGCACACTCGCCGGCGTTCACCCGAAGTCGCCGAGGATCTCGTGATCGCTGCTCTCGAGGCTGGCGACGTCCCGCTCGCCTTCACCGGCACGAGCGGGTCGGCTGGACGCGAAGTCAACGGATTCACCGTGCGTACCGCCTCGCGTTCGTATCGAATCATCGACTGGTATCGCCTTCAGCAGACCGACGGCTCGGGCGAGTGGACCGACGTCGGCCTCGACGATGGACCGGCACCCAACTTGACCGCATACCGAGCCCAGGTCGACCAATTGGCCGCCATGCTCGATGGCCGGGCCCACACATTGCCGACCTTCTCTGAGGCGCTCGACGTCCAGCGCTCGGTGGAACGGATCGCCGGTGTCTGACGATCCGCTTGGGCGGTTCGGACGCTGGTTGTCGCTCTGGGTAGCGCTCGCGATCGCTGGCGGCGTGCTGCTCGGTGAACTGGCGCCATCGGTACCCGACACGCTGGCGCAAGCCGAGATCTCCGGTGTGTCGATACCGGTCGCCATTTTGATCTGGATGATGATCCTGCCGATGATGGTGCGGGTCGACTTCTCAGCCGTCGCCAAGGTGCGGGGAGAACCGGGCGGCTTGGTGATCACCAGCGCCATGAACTGGCTGATCAAGCCGTTCTCGATGTTCGCGATCGCCTGGCTGTTCCTGATCGTGATCTGGCGACCATTCATTGACGAGGCGACAGCCCGTGAGTACCTGGCGGGAGCGGTGTTGCTCGGCGCCGCACCGTGCACGGCGATGGTGTTCGTATGGAGCCTGCTCGTGCGCGGCGACAGCGGCTACACGCTCGTGCAGGTGGCCACCAACGACCTGATCATGCTCGTGGCCTTCGGGCCGATCGTCGTGCTGTTGCTCGACATCTCCGATGTGGACGTGCCGTGGTCAACGGTTGCGGTGTCGGTGGTGCTCTACATCGTGATCCCATTGGCGATCGGATGGGTGGTGCGGGCCGTCACCACCGCGCGACTCGGTGTGCATTGGTTCGAACAACGATTGCTTCCGATGCTCGCACCGTTGACCCCGGCCGGTCTCATCGTGACTTTGGTGGTGCTGTTCTCGTTCCAGGGTGGGGTCATCATCGACAACCCGACGCACATTGCGCTCATCGCCGTGCCGCTCATCGTGCAGACCGTCGCCGTGTACGCCGTGACCTATCGGGTCATGCGATGGCGTCGGGTGCGTCACGACGTCGCCGCGCCGGGGGCGCTCATCGGTGCATCGAACTTCTTCGAACTGGCAGTCGCGACGGCGATCGCTCTTTTCGGATTGGGCTCGGGAGCGGCGTTGGCGACCGTCGTCGGAGTGCTCGTCGAGGTACCGGTGATGT
>JAQCGT010000120.1 GCA_027730505.1 Actinomycetota bacterium
GATCGTCACCGATGAACTGGAGTTCCTCCGAGCCAACGGACCATCCCTCGATCGGTCTCAGTGGCGCCGCGCGAAACGGCTGGGCTTCTCCGATGCGCAACTGGCACACCTGTGGGCTCTCGACGAGGACACCGTGCGAGGTGCTCGACTCGAAGCAGGAGTCGTACCGACCTATAAGACCGTCGACACATGCGCCGCTGAGTTCGACGCCGACACGCCCTACCACTACTCGACATGGGAGGACGAGGACGAAGTTCGTCCATCCGACCGCACGAAGGTGATGATCCTCGGTTCAGGCCCGAATCGAATCGGTCAGGGAATCGAGTTTGACTATTGCTGCGTCCACGCCAGCTTTGCCCTTCGTGATGCCGGCTTCGAAACCATCATGGTGAACTGCAATCCGGAGACCGTGTCGACCGACTACGACACCAGTGATCGCTTGTATTTCGAGCCGCTGACCAAAGAGGACGTGCTCAACATCATCGAGGTGGAGCGCCCGCATCGCGTGGTCGTGTCACTTGGCGGGCAGACCCCGCTCAAGTTAGCCGGACAGATTCCAGCCGAACTCGTAGCTGGAACGTCAGCGGCATCGATTGACGCTGCCGAGGACAGGGATCTTTGGAATCGCCTCTGCGACGAACTCGCAATTCCCCAGCCACCCGGGGGAACTGCGGTCAACCTCGAACAAGCCCTCGTGATCTGCGACCGGGTCGGGTTTCCCGTTCTCGTTCGGCCCAGTTATGTCCTCGGTGGTCGGGCGATGCAGATCGTTCATGATTCCGATCATCTGGCCCGTGCGATGGAGGAGTTGTCGGGCGCCGGGAGTCTCGGCCGTGAAGGTGGACTGTCCGCTGAGCGTCCGGTGTTGATCGACCGCTTCCTCGCCAGCGCAATCGAGGTGGATGTCGATGCCGTCCGCGACCACACCGGCGAGGTGCTGATCGGCGGTGTCATGGAGCACGTTGAAGAGGCTGGCGTGCACTCTGGTGACTCGGCGTGTGCTATCCCGCCGCAGACACTGCCCGAGTGGGTGGTAGAGGTGATCCGTTCCTACGCAACAGCCATTGCACATCGGCTGGACGTCAGGGGCCTGATCAATGTGCAGTTTGCCGTTGTTGGAACGACCGTTTACGTGATCGAGGCAAATCCTCGAGCGAGCCGAACGGTTCCGTTCGTCGCGAAGGCGACCGGAGTGCCTCTCGCCAAGGTTGCAACTCGGGTCATGCTGGGGGCGACCCTGGCCGAGTTGCGCTCGGAGGGCCTGCTGGTCGACCCGGTGGCCGGCCACGTGGCGGTGAAAGAGGCGGTACTTCCGTTCAATCGCTTCCCTGAGGTCGATCCTGCGCTCGGCCCTGAGATGCGCTCGACCGGCGAGGTGATGGGGATCGACGCGACGTTCGGTCGAGCCTTCTCGAAGGCTGAACTGGCCGCCGGGAGCGCGCTGCCCGAGCGGGGCACGGTGTTCTTGTCGCTCAACGACACCGACAAGCCGGCAGGGATCGTGGTGGCCCGACGCCTGCGCGAGCGGGGGCTCGGCATCGTCGCAACCCGTGGAACCGCTGATCATCTCGAGCGGTTCGGTATCACCGTGGACCGTGTCCTCGGCAAGGTCACCGACGATGACTCGGCAGAAACGGCGGTCGATCTGATCGCCGACGGAACGATCTCGTTCGTCGTCAACACGCCTCGAGGCTCGGCAGGTCGCAGCGATGGCGAGCAGATCCGCAAGGCTGCGAGCCTGCACCGGGTGAGCTGTGTGACCACCGTGGCGGCAGCTCTTGCGGCTGCTCAGGGGCTCGATGAGACCTCCGGTGAGCCGATGACGGTTCGCTCGCTCCAGGAGTATCACGGTCGGGATCGCTGATGGCTCGAATTGGCTCACGGCGAGGAAAGGATTCAGCCGCTGTCGGCGACGCCAGCGAGGTCTCTACCGCAGTTGACGTCGGTTCGGTTCGCCTGCGGTCGCCGATCATGACTGCGTCTGGTACGGCTGGCTACGGCACCGAACTCTCCGAGTACATCGATCTCGCCGCTATCGGGGCGGTGGTCACCAAATCGATAGCCCACTACGAATGGGCGGGCAATCCAGCTCCGCGTGTCGCCGGTGTGCGCGCCGGGATGATCAACGCCGTTGGTCTTCAAGGTCCTGGTGTCAGTCGGTGGATCGACGAGCAGCTTCCGGGTTTGTTGGCGACGGGAGCTGCTGTGGTGTGTTCGATTTGGGGTCGCTCTGTGGATGACTATCGAAAGGCTGCCGACGCGCTCGCCGAGGCGCCGGCGGGCGTGGTTGCGCTCGAGGTCAACCTCTCGTGTCCGAATCTCGAAGGCCGCGGCTCGATCTTCGCCCATGATGCGACTCTTTCTGCGCAGGTCATCGAGGCGACGGCCGGGTGTGGTCGGCCTCGGTGGGCCAAGCTCAGCCCGAACACCGACAGGTTGATCGAGGTGGCATCGGCCGTTGTCGATGCGGGGGCGGAGGCGCTCACCTTGGTGAACACCGTGCTCGGGATGGTGATCGATCGCAACACGATGCGACCGGTGCTCGGCAACGGTGGTGGGGGACTCTCGGGTCCCGCCATTCATCCGGTCGCGGTGCGCGCTGTCGCCGATGTGCGAGCGGCACTGGCAGAGGTTCCAATCGTCGGCGTCGGTGGCGTCGTATCCGGCTGGGATGCAGCCGAACTGATGGCGGTCGGGGCCCAGGCAGTGCAGGTTGGCACGGCGAACTTCGCCAATCCTCGAGCCACCGCACGCGTGCAGGTCGAGTTGCTCGATGAGGTTCGGCGACTTGGGTTGGCATCGGTCGCGGATCTAACTGGTATCACCTACCGCTGATGCCGCGTCCGCTCGGGGCGCTCGGAGTAGTTTCACACCATGGCAACTCCTCCTCAGCTCACGCCCGAACAGCGCGAGGCCGCCCTAGCGAAGGCTGCGGCTGCGAGGGCGGCCCGTGCGGACATCAAGGCGAGGTTGAAGAATCAGTCACTCTCCCTCGCCGAGGCCTTGGCCTCGTCTGATGAGAACATCGCGAAGTTGAAGGTCGTGTCGATGCTGGAGGCCCTGCCAAAGGTCGGCAAGGTAAAGGCGCGGCGCATCATGGCTGAGATCGGGATCGCCGACAATCGTCGGGTGCAGGGCCTTGGGGCTCAGCAACGTTCCGCACTGCTCGACCGCCTCGGCGAATGATGAGGGTTGCGGGGTGATCATTGTTGTTTCCGGCCCCGGAGGGGTCGGGAAGGGAACCATCGTCGACCGCCTGGTGTCGCGGGATTCCGGCCTGTGGTTGAGCAGGTCATGGACGACTCGCGATCAGCGTCCGGGCGAACCCGCAGATGCCTATGTGTTCGCCACATCCGAGGCATTTGAACGCCGGATCACCGACGGAGGGTTCATCGAATGGACCGAGTTCCTCGGTAACTACTACGGAACGCCGGTGCCCGATCTCGACGATGTCGATGGACGAGACGTGGTGCTCGAGATCGAACTCGACGGGGCGCAACAGGTGAAAGAGCGCTTTCCAGACTCGGTGCTCATTTTCTTGCTTCCGCCAACTCGAGAAGAGCAGGAGCGCCGCCTTCGCGGGCGCGGTGACCCCAACGACAAGGTCCTTGCTCGTCTCCGCAAGGCAGAGGCTGAGGAGCCACTTGGTCGACGAATCGCCGACCATGTGCTCGTCAACGACGACCTCGACCGAACGGTCGATGACATGTTGGCAGTGATCGAGGGGGAGCGAGCCGTCCGGTCGTCCGGATAGCATCTCTGCTGTGCCTCAGACCCACGATTCCATGATGAACCCTCCGGTGGAGGCTCTGCTCGATCGCGTCGAATCGAAGTTCGGTCTCGTCACGCTTGCCGCCCGGCGGGCTCGCGACATCAACTCCTACTTCAACCAGCTTGGTGGTGGCCTCGGCCACATGATCCCGCCGCAGGTCTCCTCGACGGCTCGCAAGCCTTTGAGCGTTGCATTCGAGGAGATCGCCGCTGACAAGATCGAGTGGGGCGAACCCGTTGAAGAGCAGCCTGAAGCCGACCTGCCGGTCGGTGAGGGCTTTGACGGCGACAACGACGCCGGCTGATCCGATCGCCGTGATCGCCGGCAAGCGCATCGTCCTCGGTGTGGGGGGCGGAATAGCGGCGTACAAAGCCGTTGAGGTGTCGAGGCGGCTTGTCGATGCCGGTGCCCACGTCATTCCGGTGATGACGAGGGCCGCCGAACATTTCATCGGTCGGACCACTCTGAGCGCGTTGGCGTCCGAGCCAGTGCGAGTCGATCTGTGGGAAGGACCGGATCCGATTCCCCACACGAAACTCGGTCAGACCGCCGATCTCATCTGCGTGGCTCCTGCAACGGCGCGAATTCTCTCCGCTTTGGCCCACGGGTACTCACACGACCTCCTCACGAACGTGCTCATCGCCACTCGAGCACCAGTCGTCGTGTGCCCTGCGATGCACACCGAGATGTGGGAACACGCCGCTGTCGTCGACAACATCGCACTGCTTCGTTCTCGAGGCGTACACATCGTCGGACCTGGTCAAGGCCGGCTGGCCGGGGGCGACATCGGGCACGGCCGCCTCGCAGATCCCGATGAGATCGTCTCGGCGATCGATGGCGTTCTCGGGGGAGGGGATCTGTCTGGTGTGCGGGTCGTCGTTACCGCAGGGGGCACTCGTGAGCCCATTGACGCTGTTCGAGTGATCGCCAATCGTTCCTCTGGCCGGCAAGGCCATGCGATCGCAGTCGAAGCGGCGCGACGGGGCGCGCATGTCACCTTGATCACCACCGTCGAACTGCCGGCGGAAGGGGTGGTTGAAAGGATTCAGGTCGACACGGCGGCCGAGATGGAGGGGGCGCTCGCTCGCTTGTCAGCAGGCGCCGATGTCGTGATCATGGCTGCCGCAGTCGCAGACTTCAGGCCGGTCGATCCTTCAGGCCACAAGATCAAGAAAGATGCCGGCCTGCCGGCGATCACCCTCGAGCCGACGCCCGACCTATTGGCCGGCCTCGGCCGCAACCGGCGCCCCGGACAAGTGCTTGTCGGCTTTGCCGCTGAGACGGACGACCTGCACGGCAACGCACGGTCCAAGCTGGAGCGCAAGGGCGTCGACCTCATCGTGGCCAACGATGTCTCCGCACCCGGGGTCGGTTTCTCGCATGCGACGAATGCGGTCACGCTCGTATCTGCGTCGGGGAACCGTGAGGTGCCGCTAGCGAGCAAGGCGGCCATTGCTGCCGCCGTCATCGACGAGATCGCTAGGATTCGTTCCGCGGTGCGTTAGGCAGAGGCAAAGCGCGTCGACCCGATCCTGCGAGTGAAGGCCCCCTGAGAGCGGGCGCAGATCCGCCGGTTGCCGGCCCGACCGCCGGCCTCAGAGAGCATCGAGTACGGAGGAGTCGACGTGGCCCGTTGGACATTCACATCAGAGAGCGTGACCGAGGGTCACCCCGACAAGGTCGCTGATCAGGTGAGCGACGCAATCCTGGACGCGATCCTGGCCGAGGATCCGCTTGGTCGTGTCGCGTGTGAGACGCTCGTGACGACCGGTCTGTGCGTGGTCGCCGGCGAGATCACCACATCGGGCTATGTCGAGATTCCGAAGATCGTGCGCGACACGATCACATCGATTGGATACGACGACGCGGCGGCCGGCTTTGACGGGAACACCTGTGGTGTCATCGTCTCGATCGACGAGCAGAGCCGGGACATTGCGCAGGGCGTGGACACCGCTGAAGAGGTTCGCAGCGGCGCGCTGAGCGAGGATGAACTCGACCGCCAAGGCGCCGGCGACCAGGGAATGATGTTCGGCTACGCGTGCGATGAGACGCCCGACCTTATGCCGCTGCCGATCTGGACGGCCCATCGCCTCGCAGAACGACTCGCACACGTACGACATCACGGCCAGGTTCCATACCTTCGCCCAGACGGTAAGACCCAGGTCACCTACGAGTACGAGGACGGCCGTCCGGTCGCGTTGCGCAACGTCGTCATCTCGACCCAGCATCAGGACGGCATCGACCGAGACACGGTGATACGCCCCGACCTCATCGAGCAGGTGATCACTCCGATCATCCCCGAGCAGTTCGCTGACGACGACTACGAGATTTTCGTGAACCCCACCGGTCGCTTCGTGATCGGAGGCCCTCAAGGCGACTGCGGCCTGACCGGGCGGAAGATCATCGTCGACACCTACGGTGGAATGGGTCGTCACGGAGGTGGTGCCTTCAGCGGCAAGGACCCGTCAAAGGTCGACCGCTCTGCGGCATACGCAGCCCGGTGGGTTGCCAAACACGTCGTCGCATCGGGTGCCGCGTCACGGTGCGAACTCCAGGTGGCCTACGCCATCGGTGTGTCCCATCCGATGAGCATCCTCGTCGAGACCTTCGGCACGGCACAGGTCGATCCCGAGCGGATCGAGGCTGCGGTCAAGGAGGTCTTCGACCTTCGGCCTGGCGCGATCGTTCGTGATCTCGACCTTCTGCGGCCCGGCTACAGACCGACGGCCGCCTACGGACACTTCGGTCGTGCAGGGTTCAGTTGGGAGACGCTCTCGCGCCTCGACGACTTCAA
>JAQCGT010000121.1 GCA_027730505.1 Actinomycetota bacterium
ACGCGGTCCACGGAGG
Source organism: Actinomycetota bacterium (assembly GCA_027730505.1). Taxonomy (GTDB): domain Bacteria; phylum Actinomycetota; class Acidimicrobiia; order Acidimicrobiales; family Ilumatobacteraceae; genus Casp-actino5. The sequence continues at coordinate 17 of JAQCGT010000121.1, forward strand.
TCGGGCACTTGTAGTGCGCCATGCGTTCGCGAGCGAACGCGATGATGTCGTCTTCGCTCGGATCCGCCCCAGCCGCCGGCACGACGATGGCTTTGACCGTTTCACCCCATCTGTCGTCTGGCACACCGATCACAGCGACATCGGCGAGGTCGGGGTGACTCATCAACACGTTCTCGATCTCAGCCGGATAGATGTTCTCGCCACCCGACACGATCATGTCCTTCACCCGGTCGTGGATGAACACAAAACCATCTCGCAGGTAGCCGGCGTCACCGCTCCGGAACCAGCCGATCCCGTCGGCATCCTTCCCTTCGGGGAACGCAGCAGCCGTCGCCTCCGGGTTGGCCCAATAGCCGAGCATGTTCTGGACGCTCTTGATCCAGATCTCGCCGACCTCACCTTCGGACACGTCCTCACCGGTCTCGGAATCGACGATTCTGATCTCAACGTCACCCCACGGCTTTCCCGCTGAGCGCAGGAGATCTGCCTTGGGTCCGCCCGGGTCGTGGTCGTCGGCGGCGAGCGCGGTGACGGCACCGGTGGTCTCCGTCAACCCGTACACCTGAATGAAGTCACAGCCCATGAGTTTCATCGCGCCCACGAGAACCTCTTCGGTGATGGGCGACGCGCCATAGACCACCGAACGAACCGACGAGAAGTCGGTTGCGTCGGCTCCGGGAATCACCTGCAGGAATTGCAACACCGCTGGGACCAACAAGATGTTGGTGATTCCGTAGTGGGGGATGACACGGAGGATCTCGACAGGGTCGACATCGCGCAACAGAATGTTGGTGCCGCCGAAGAAGAAGCCCCCGACACCCCACCCGCTGCCAGCGATGTGGAACAGCGGCATCGTGACGAGCGTGACCGAGTCTGAGTCGAAACTCCACACATCAGCTGCCGCTGGCAGCATCTCGAAGAAATTGCGGTTGGTGAGCTCGACGCCCTTCGGCAGCCCGGTCGTTCCTGAGGTGTAGAGCTGGTAGCAGGTGTCGTTCCAGCCGACATCGATGCCCGGGTGCTCGGCAGGATGCGAGCCGATCCACTGCTCCCATGTCGGATGGCCCGAATCACCGGGATCGCCGATCACCACCACGGTGTCGACCGAGCCGAGGTCCATCTTGTCGAGACAGCTCAGGAACTCAGAGCCGATCAACAACACTTTGGCTTCGGCGTTGTCGAGGATGTACTGCATCTCGGGCGGTGCGAGACGCCAGTTCACGGCAACGGTGACGGCATTGATCATGCCGGCACCGAACAGGAACGGGAAGTACTCGGGGGCGTTCTTGTCCAAGAAGGCCACTCGTCGCTGCTCGGTCACCCCGGCGGCGAGCATCGCCTGGGCTGCGCGACACGACTCGTCACGGAGTTGTTCATAGGTCCACGTTCGATCACCTTGGATGAGGGCGGGCTTGGACCCGCGCTCGCGGGCGTGCACCTCAACGACGTCTCCGAGACTTCTGATCATGATTCCCCCTGTGATGTGCTGTCCCCCGACAGCGCCAGCGAGAAATTACTCGGTGCCGAGAGCGTGTGTCACGAGATCACCGGTTCTGCCAGTTCGGTCGTTCCCCAGCGAGAAATCCCGCCATCGCCGCACGGGAGTCTTCGGTGAGTGACGTCATGATCTGGTTCCGGTTCTCTATGTCGATGCCGGCGCGCATGCTCGTCGTCTCGAGATTGGCCCACAGCACTTCCTTCGTCATCCAGACACCGAACGGGCTGTTGGCTGCGATCTCAGCCGCCACCCCGAGCACCGTGCCCATGAGCTCGTCTGCCGGCACGGCTCGACTGACGATGCCGAGCCGCTCCGCCTCGGCCGCGTCGAAGACCCGACCGGTGTAGATCAATTCCCAGGCCCGCGACACGCCGATCAGCCGGGGGAGCGTCCAACTCACGCCCATATCGCATCCCGAGATACCAAGACGAATGAACGCCGTGCCGAAACGGGCGGTGTCCGCGCAATACCGGATATCGCTCGCGCAGGCCCAGGCGAATCCGCCACCGGCCGCAGCACCGTTCATCGCAGCGATCACCGGCTGTCTGATCTGGCGGATCAGGTGCACGACCTCGGCGATGTGTTGCTGCACGGCCATGCCACGCTGTGGGGCGCCGAAATTCTCGGTGCCGGGAACGGTGCCGTACCCCTTCAAGTCGAGGCCGGCGCAGAAGGCTCTCCCGGCACCGGTGAGGATCACGACACGACACGAGTGGTCATCATGGATGCGCTTCAACACCGCCTGCATCTCGCTGACGAGCTCGACCGTCAGCGTGTTCATGTCATCGGGTCGATTCAGCGTCACACGGGTGACGCCATCAGCGGGATGGTCGACGAGGATCGGATCGCTCATCGGCTGATGTTCGCGTACACGTCACCCCGGGTTTGCCATCGGAGCACGGCATCGCCGAGATCGACGAGGGCTTCGGTGGGGCAGTGGGTTACCTCGTCGACGAGAGCGGGCTCGAACGCCGCGCCGTCGACCGTTTGCGAGATCTCTTCCTCGAGACCTGAGTCACCATCCAGGTGAGGCGGTGACTACCCGGTGCGACCCGCACGCTCGTATCGGGGCCGCACGCACCCGTGCCGACGCCGCGCAACGCAGCGTCGAGGTGCAAATAGATCATGCCGTCGGAGGCGAGATCGGCTGCAGTATGTGCTCGACTCAAAACGTCGGGTGAGAACACCGACACGTTGAACGATGTTGGGCGGCCGAAGGTGAACCTCATGCCGTCACCCGAGGCATCGGTGAGTTCGAGCCACCGGGTGTCGATGTGGGTGCCGTGATGTTGTGGCACGGCGTAGGGCACGTACTCGTCAGCAACCTTGTTCGTCCACACCCCGAGGGGCGCCCCCCGACGGTCGGTGGCCGTTTCCCACGGACCGCGTCCGAAATATCGAAGCTGATCCAGTCGACCGTCGAGGCGAACGATGATGCCCACCCGGGCCACATCGTCGAGATCATCGCCAAGGGTGATGCGCTCGTCGAACCACATGCCATTGGTGATCAGTCGTTGCCGACGGCGGACGTCGATCTTGGTGCCGTCGCCGGTGCGCCATACGCACGAGTTGTCGTCCGGGGCGTCGAGTCGGTCAAGGCCACGGCGTTTCCATGCCGTCAGCGGACCCATCACATCGACGAGGGGTCCGGAGCGCTGGCCGTCATTGTCGGTCGGGGGACGCCATAGCGTCGGTTGACCAGCATCGATCATTCCGTCGGGGAGGCCGCCGTTTGGATCGGCGAGCGGTTTTCGAACGTTTCGGCGACCGAACAGCGCCTGATCCCATGCGATGATCTGACCTCGGTCCGCCCATGGCCGCTCATGGCGAGACTCCCACTGAGCGGTGACGGTCCACTCGGCGTCGGTCGGCGCGTCGACAGCGCCGAGAACGACTGTGGCCGTCGAGCCAGCTGGCACCGACACCGCTGGTGACCACCGTTGGATGACTGAGTCTTCGGTCTGAACTGCGATGCGACACCTGAATGAGTCGGTGCTGAGCGTGGTCATCCGGTTCTCGACGCGCATCGTGATGACACCATCACGCTGCCTGATCGCCGTTCGGATCGGCCGGGTCAACCATCGGTGCTCCTCAATCGCGGGATGCAGGTCACCGTGTGCTCCGGAAATGCCGTTGCAGCAGAACGCAGCGTCATGTGGCCGCTCACCGAACGCGCCGCCGTACACCGGGTGCTCATGGCCGGTGATTGCGGGGGCGATGAGTCCCTGATCCCGCCAGTCCCAGATGAATCCGCCCTGAAGTCCCGGATACCGATGTATCGCGTCCCAATATCGATCGAGATCACCATTCGAATTGCCCATGGCATGGCTGTATTCGCACATGATGAGCGGCCTCGTGGGTGAGGTTGTAGTCGCCCACGTGATCAGCGCGTCAACGCTCGGGTACATCGGGCACTCGATGTCAGAGGCACGATCGTCACTCGCTGGTGCTCCCACCCGCCAGTAATCAGAGTTCGCGCCCTCGTAATGAACGAAACGGCTTGGATCGGTGTGGCGTATCCACGCTGCGGCTGCATCGTGTACGGCGCCGTATCCCGATTCGTTACCGAGCGACCAGGCCATGATCGATGGATGGTTGCGGTGCGTCGCCACCATCCGCTGTACCCGCTCGATGAATGCTGATTGGTAGCGAGGGTCATTGACGAGTTCACGCCAGCGAGCGTGCGACTCGACGTTGGCCTCACAGATCACCCAGAGCCCGAATTCGTCGCACGCATCGAGCATTGCCGGGTCGGGTGGATAGTGGGCGGTGCGCACCGCATTGAAGCCAGCGCGGCGGATCAACATCACCTCGTCTCGTAGTTCGGCGTCGGTGCTGGCCTTACCGTTCAATGGACTGTGGTCGTGACGGTTCACCCCCGCGATCTGCAACGGGTAGCCATTGAGGAGCAGCTCGGATCCCCGAATCTCAACGGATCGAAAACCCACGATGAGGGGCACCACTTCGACAGTCGTTCCGGCGGCGTCGATCAGTTCGACCAGAAGTCGATACCGCTGGGGGTCCTCGCTCGACCAGGGTCGGATTCCGTCGGTGTGGAGCGACACACTCGCCACCGGACCTGGGTGGCGGTACGCGTCAATCATCGCTGCGAGTTGATTTGAGTCGTCGAACATCGGCACCGTGGCCGTCGATGTCCCACCCCGACACGTTCGGCCCGTCATCGTCTCGAGTCGCGCCCGCACGGAGTGTGCTGCGCCGTTTCGAACCCGACTCGTGACGGTGACCGTTCCCGAGGTGCCGTCGTCATGCAGTGTCGCCTCGGCGATGACATCGTCGAATCCGACCCGGCCCGAGCCCCGCAGTGCCACCCGTCGATGCAGCCCGGCATGAAACCAGTGATCCTGATCCTCGAGCCAGGTGTGGGCACTCCAGCGCACCACCATGATCGCGAGTTCATTCGGGCCATCGCACAGGTGCTCGGTCACGTCGAATTCGCTCGGAAGGCGACTGTCGCTGGTGATCCCGACGAACTCGCCGTTCCACCACACTGCGGCGGCGCTCTCTGCTCCGCCAAGGTGGAGGATGCACCGTCGGCTGTCGCCAATGGCTCGGGCGGATTGCAGCTCGTCTCTGCTCACCGACCGACGATGGAGTCCTGCCATGACTCGGTCGGGGATGGACGGTGGGTTCCCGGTGAACGGCATGACGATGTTCGTGTAGTGCGGCAGATCGCCGGTGTCGATGCCCGGGGGTTGCATTGTCCATGATCCGGGAACCGTGATCGAATGCCAGCGGTCATCGGTTGAAGGCCCAACAGCCCAACCCGTGGGCGCTTGTGACGGGTGTTCGAGCAGTCGGAACCGCCAGTCGGTATCGAGCTCGATCCAGTGAGCGCCGCAGCCGTCGCGCGCTGCATCGCGACTGTCGAATGATCGGAACGTCGTATGGGCCGGCAAACGACCGATGCCGGTGATCTGCGGATCCGCCCACCAGTTCTCGAGTGCGCCGGGCAACTGCACCACGCCGTTGTACCAGAACCGGTCGTTGTGACGGGACAAGTGAGCTCAGCGGAGCATTCGGCGCAGTGCCGCCGTAGCCTTTCGTCTGATCTCAGTCGAGCGTTGGCTGGGACCTGACAAGAGGGAGTACCCCGATATGCCCACAGGCACCGTGAAGTTCTTCAACGATCAGAAGGGCTTCGGCTTCATCAGCCGTGACGGTCAGGACGACCTGTTCGTCCATTTCTCGAACATCGCCGGCAGCGGTCGGCGTACCCTGCTCGACGGACAGAACGTCGAGTTCGAGGTCGGCGAGGGGCGCAAGGGCCCCGAAGCCGTCAACGTCAAGGTCATCTGAACCACACCGTTTCTGCCCATCTCGGGGTTACCCGATCATCACGCCACGCGACCCGCTTCGGCGGGTCGTGTCGCGTCCGGACGAATAAGTCAACTTGAACGGCATTCTGTTTGGTGTACGGTTCGCGATGTCGACCGGGTAGTCCGGTTTGGAGTAGCCACCTGGAGGGTGAAATGGATCGCAGATTGACGAGGTCCCGTTGGGCAGCGATTGGTGCTGCAGTTGCGGTGACACTGGGCGGTGGTGGATTGATCGGCGTGTCGGCGGCCTCAGGTGATGCTGCCTCGTTCGTGTCGGTCGACCCGACTCGTATTCTCGACACGCGCACGACGACCAAAGTCGATGACTCGACGGCGCTGTTGCAGGTGACAGGGGAAGTCACGACCTACTCGGCTGCCGGGGCATCGGCGTCGAAGACGCTGGTGATTCCAGCGACAGCGACGGCCGTTGCGGTGAACGTGACGGTGACCCAGGGCGAGCGAAACGGTGACTATGGCTTCGTCACCGCATATCCATGCGATGCCGCCACCGATGAGGCGCCGAGCGCTTCAACGTTGAACTTCGTCGAAGGCGTCGATGTGGCGAACGGCGTTGTGGTGCCACTCGGGGACGACGGCGCGATGTGCTTGTCGGTGTACGGCGCTGCGCATCTGATCGTTGACGTGTCGGGCTACTACACCGCCGCCAGTGCTGGCGCTGTGGACGCCTACA
>JAQCGT010000122.1 GCA_027730505.1 Actinomycetota bacterium
TCACGATCGTTCTCACGACGCATTACATGGACGAGGCTCAAATCTTGGCGGATCGTCTGGTCATCCTCGATGACGGCGTCGTCGCCGCGGATGGAACCTTCGATGAGTTGCTCCGTGTCCACGGTGACGCGAGGACGATCTCGTTCCGACTGCCGGTCGACGTCCCAGCTGAATCCATGGGCGCGGCGATTGGTGTCGAATTCCACGCCGACGGGTTCCGGGTCGAGTTCTCCAGTGTCGACCCGCAGAGAGACCTGTTCCGGCTGCTCGGCTGGGCCGAGGAACGCCGTGTCCTGCTCGACGACCTCGCCGTTCGGCGCAGTTCGTTGGATGACCTGTTCCTGTCCGTCAGTGCCGAAGATGCGGCGACAGGAGCCGCCGGGACCGAGGCGCTTCGATGAGCACCGCATCCATCTTCGTGAGCCAGGCTCGCTACCAAATGCTCGCCAACATTCGAGCCGGTTCGGCCATCGCAGTGGGCATCATCATGCCAGTGGTCTTCTACCTCGGTGCGTCAGCGCTGTTCGGTTCGGCCGCCATGGGCGGTGACTCACCGGTCGAGGTCCGCGGCGCAGGAGAGGCACCCGATCTGCGCACGTTCTATGTCGGTGGGTTCATGGCCTACGCCGCTCTCTACGCAGCGTTCGTTGCCTTGTTACCCGAGCTGGTCGACGTTCGCGAACGTGGACTGCTGAAGCGCCTTCGCGGGACGCCTCTTCCGCTGTCGGCGTTCGTCGCCGCGCGCTTCGCCATCGTGTTGGCGATCACCATGATCGGTGTGGTGGCGATCGCATTGTGTGGTTGGGCCGTGTTCGGTGTGGCCACCCGCGTCGAGTCACTCGTTGCGTTGGTGGTGTACACGTTGGCCGGCACCGTGGCCTTCGTGTGCCTCGGTTTCGCTGCCACGACGATCACTCGCAGCGTGTCCGGAGCCCAGGGTCTCTCCAACGGCATCGGCGTCATCTTGGCCATGATCTCGGGGGTGTTCTTCGCACCCACCGTCTTGCCCGACGCCGCACGCAATGTGGCCCGGTTCCTCCCCTTGGAGCCGCTCGCCAGTGGCTATCAGTCGCTGTACGTCAACGATGCCTCAGGGGTCGGGCTCGACGCCGGCAACCTCGGGGTGCTCGGCGCATGGGCGCTCGCCGCCATCGGTGTTGTCGTCGTGGCTGGTTTCCGGTGGAAGCCGAGACAACAGAGGTGATCGCAACGACCCTGCGATCAGGACATCACCGTGCGCGGATCCGACGATGATGGGAACGACACGCCACAGGGTGCTGCCGAGGTGCACACAAGGTGCACAGGACGTATACGGGCGCAACTGGACTCAGTGGACTGAGACGGACGACGGCCCGGACTGGCTGGACGAAATGGACGTATCCGGACGTGTTGATACAGGCGTATAGGGCTTCAACCCCTCCGGGGGCAACGCCGTGCGGGTTCGAGTCCTGCCCCGGGCACCCTGAAACTGCGTTATCTCGTGTGCCGGGCGAGAAAGTCCAACAGCGCCTCGGGGTGCTCATTGAAGTATCGGTAGGCATCGAAGCGCCGGTCCGTTCCGAAGGGCGTCTCCTGTTCGGAGCCGATCCAGACGATGTCATGATCAGTTGGGGTCGCAGCCATGATCTCGACGATGTCGTTCTGTCCGGTATCGACGTTGAACGTGTAGACGTCGTTCTCCACCTGGGCGTAGAGGACAGGCACCGTGAGACTCGAGAGGTATGCCAGTGGGTCTGCGAAGCCGAATCCGTACTTCTCGACCTGGGTCTCGAGCACGTCGTCGACCAGGTCGAGGCCATACACCTTTTCGCGGATGTAGCGGTCGGAGAACTCGTAGGACAGCGTCGGCTGGTTCGCGATTACGCCCTTGATCTGAGGGTTGGCGAACAACTCGGGCTCCTCCTGCCACGCGAGGAATGTTGCGTTGGCGCCCATGCACTGGCTCAGAAAGACGATGTCGTCATCGCCGAACTCGCCATGGGCCAGGACGTAGCGCAGTGAGGCGGCGACGTCCTGCCATTCCAGAACCCCGACCCCGACCGGTGTCTCGGTGCCGATGGCGGAGGCCCCGATTCCTCCGTCGCTGTCACCTTGACCGCGGAAGTCGTATGTCACGACGTTGTAGCCGGCGTCATGCAGGTGTTTGACCATCGGGAGGAACTCGGCCTCGACTCCGTCAAGGCCCTCCTCGGATCCGTACCGCGTCGTGAGGAGCGGATGATTCACGATCACGGTTCTGTTCGAGGTTGTTGCGGCGGGGATCTCCCATGCGCTCAGGCGGATGTTGTCTGCTGTGACGATGTCCACGTCGTCGAAGTCCATGCCGTAGTCGCTCGGATCCTTCGGATTTCCCAGACGCTCGGGAGCGACGCGCATCTCGACGATCCGATTCGCGAGAAACTCATTTCGGATATTGAAGGGGTTGGCGAGCACCACGAAGGCCAACCCGACCACGATCGCGCCCACCGCCGACAACGACCACTTGACCACTCGACGAGCGCGACTGGGTCTGCCGGGGGCAGCTGCATCCGGGTCCACGTCACTTCTGTCGGTTTGGGTGGACATGGCTCCTCCTGTCACTCGTACCAGTTGATGGTGGAGCGCATGGCGCGCTCGAAGTCCTCGAACGACATCGACGACTTGGCGCCGAGGATCAGGTTCGCATCGGCTCCGACGACTGTTCGGAAGGGTGCCTCGGGGTCGGTCACCGCGAACGCGATCGCATCGGCGACTGACTGGGGATCGGAGGGTTCGCCCGAGTCGAGAGCGGTGAGCGCGGCGCGAAGTGACAACGCCTTGGCCTCGAAGGTGGACCCTTCCCATCCGTCCGGTCGCACGATGTTGGACCAGAAATCGGTAGCCGGGAAGCGACCTGGCTCGATCACGCGCACCCGGATCCCCGCAGGTGAGGCCTCCCAATACAGGGCTTCGGACATCGCCTCGAGCGCGTGCTTCGATGCGCCGTAGGCGCCCCCGAACGGTGACGTCGCCCGTCCGACGACGCTGCTCACGTTGACGACGACGCCGTGACCTCGGGCCCGCCAACTCGGCATCACGGCTCTGATCAGGCGCAACGGGCCGAGCACGTTCGTATCGAGTTGGCGCTGCATCAACTCGTCGTCGATCGTCTCGATCGCTCCCTGCACCTCGAAGCCAGCGTTGTTGACGAGCGCATCGATCTCGGCCGGATCGGACAGCGCCGCGTCGATCGAGTCGGGATCGCACACGTCGAGTTGGCGCAGTTCGATCTCGAGTCCTTCGGCGGTCGCCTCGTCTCGTAGGGCTGCACCCTTGTCGAGCGATCGCATGGTGGCGATGACGTGGTGCCCCTGTCGAGCGAGCGTGAGCGAGGCGAGCCGGCCGAAGCCGCTGTTGCTTCCGGTGATGAGGATGCGCATGCGGGCTGGCCCGGTCACTTCGAGGTGACCGCGAGTCCGATCTCGCCTAGCAGGCCGATGCGCTCGGTCTTGTGACCGTTGACCGGCAGATTCAGCGTGAGTCCGTCGAGGCCTGCGTCCATGCAGACTTGCAGTCGCTCGCCGACCGTGTCTGGATCGCCGAACACGAGGATCATCTTCGCCATCTCCGCGATCTCGGCCGGCCAACCCTTGACGGCGGCCAGTTCGGCGAGATCCGCCTCGGCTTCTTCCATCGTCGGCGCGACACACACCATCTGCATCGAGGTGACGGCGATTTTGCTGCGGTCGCGACCCAGGCGTTCGCAATGCGCTGCCAGCGCGTCGAGTTTCGTCGGAATCATGTCGACCGGGGTTCCCGACAGGTTCGACTCGTCGGCGTACTGGGCGGCCATGCGCAGCGTCTTCTTCTCGCCCGCCCCTCCGATCATGATCGGGATCTTCGACAACGGGGCCGGGACATTGACTGCCTCGTTGACCTGATAGTGCTGTCCGTCGAGGGAGACCCGCTCGCCGTTGAGGAGCGGGATGATGATCTGCAGCGACTCCTCGAGCTTCTCGAAGCGGTCGGTGAAGGTGCCGAACTCGAAGCCGAGCGATGTGTGCTCGAGTTCGAACCAGCCGGCGCCGATGCCCAGTGTCGCCCGTCCGCCGGAGACGTGGTCGAGGGCTGTGATCGTTTTGGCCAGGAGCGACGGGTGCCGGTAGGTGTTCCCGGTGACCAAGGCCGACAGGCGGACCGTCTTCGTGTGCTGGGCCAATGCGGACAGAAGGGTGTAGCACTCGAACATCGGCTCGTCCGGAGCCCCGAGTCCGGGCAGTTGGTAGAAGTGGTCCATCACCATGACGCGATCGAATCCGGCGTCCTCGGCTGCTCGTGCCTGGGCGACGAGGTTCCCGAAGACCGCATCACCAGCGATGCCCGGGTAGGTGAAGTTCGGGATCTGATAGCCGAGTCGAGTCATGCGGTGCTCCAGTGTGCGAGTCAGGATGATGAGGCTGACGAAAAAATGGAAATGTGTCAGCCACTGAACCCTGACACATTTGTTCGGATGTGTCAACGTTGTCGGATGGGCGCACAGCAATGGTCCGACGACCCGAGGGACGAGCGCGGCGCTCCGCAGCGCCGAGCCATCCACGCAGCGGCGATCGCCCAGTTCTCCGCCCACGGGTTCGCTGCGACCTCGATGGCCGATATCGCCGACGCGGCGGGAATGTCTCGCCCCGCGCTCTACCAGTACTTCCGCAACAAGAGGGACATCTTCGCGTCGGCCTTCGTGGCCCTCTTCGAGGATCACGTCGATCGTGCTCTTCAGGCGCTCCAGAGCGACGGGACCACCGAAAGTCGTCTCGAGGGGTTCCTCCAACGCTTCGAGGGTGATCTGTGGGAGTTGATGGCGGCCTCGGAACACTCCGAGGAGATCATGAGCGCAAAGACGGCGGACACGACCGAGGAGATCCAACGAGTGATCGCGCGACTCCGACGCGGAGTGGTGGCGTTTCTCGCTGAGGCGCACCCTGGTCGTAGCAAGGCGGCACTGGATCGGCGGGCCGAGTGGGCTGAAATCCTCGAGTTTTCGCCGAAGGGCTTCAAGTTCGACACCCCGAGCGTGTCGGACTTCCGCCGACGCCTGACAGCGCTCGCCCGAGGGGTCGCCGCCGACATCGATACCTGACGGCTCGTCACAGCGTTGGGCCAGGGCACAGGCGTGGTGTTCGGATACGTGCATTCGGTAGGTCCGGCCGCGTGCACAAAAGGTGCACAGGACTGACGCGTACGGGACTGGACTCAGTGGACTGAGACGGATGATGGCCCGGACTGACTGGACGAAATGGACGTATCCGGACGTGTCGGTACAGGCGTATGGGGCTTAAACCCCCCCTTCCCCTCACGGGGAGTGTGGGTTCGAACCCCACCCCGGGCACGCACGTTCATAGAGTCATCAATGAGTCATCAACGAGACAACTGAGCGAGAATCGCCCCGTGGCCGAGACACCTGCTCCTGAGTCGGCGGCACGGCCCATGTCGGGACCGGTGACGAGTGCGGATCGAATCACGTCACTCGACATGATCCGGGGTGTCGCCATCCTCGGAATCCTGCCCATGAATGCGCTGGCGTTCGGACTCGACCCGGCTGCGTACTTCAACGTGTCCGCCGACGGGATCCGCCAACCGTTCGACTGGGTGGTCGGTGTCCTGACGATGATCTTCGTCGACCAGAAGATGATGGCGCTGTTCTCGATGCTGTTCGGCGTCGGTGTCGTCATTTTCGCCGAGCGGGCCGCGGCCAAGCAGAGACGAGTGGTGTGGCTCAGCCTGTGGCGATTCGCATTGCTGTTCGCCATCGGCCTGATTCACGAGGCGTTCTGGGACGGCGACATCCTCGCGCTCTACGCGTTGTGTGCGCCCGTCGTGCTGTTGTTGCGGCGTCTCCCGGCCTCGGTGCTCGTCACCGTCGGTGTAGTACTGGCGATGCTCGGGACCGTGACTGCACCGCTCTTCCAGTCGGCGATCGGAGACGATTCAGCCGAACTCGGTGACCTCTGGTTCGCTGGCGGTGCAAGCATGGGATCCCTGGCCGAGGCCTGGATCATCGTGAATGCGGTGGGTCGGGCGCTGGGTCTCATGCTCGTCGGTGTAGCGCTCCACCGCCTCGGCATCGTGCAAGGAGATCGCGACCACGCGTACTACCGGCGTCTCGCCGGATGGGGACTTGGGCTGGGTATTGCCGTCACCACCATCGGTTCGGTGTGGCACATCGCCACCGACTGGTCCGGCGCACACGCCATCAACGGCACCATCCCCACGGGTCTCGGGACCATCCCGATGGCTCTGGGCTACATGTCCCTCATCATTCTGTGGAACCGCAGCGGGAGCCGCCATCTCGAACGCTTTCGCAACGCCGGGCGGATGGCGCTCAGTAACTACCTCACCCAGACCATCGTCGGACTCGCCATGCTCGGATGGCTCCTCGACGACGTCGATCTCAGTCGGACTGTGATCGCCGTTTGGATCCTCGGTGTCTGGGCTCTGCAGCTCTGGTGGTCGACCTGGTGGCTCGAACGGTTCCGTTATGGACCTTTCGAATGGGCATGGCGATGCGCCACGTATCGATCT
>JAQCGT010000123.1 GCA_027730505.1 Actinomycetota bacterium
CGTTGCCGCTTCGAGCGTCTCATCAGAACAGGTGAACGCAGCGTGCACGCCAACCATGCCTCGTCCACCCGCTGCGATGAAGCGCCGATTCTCGTCGAGCCCACGGCGCGCTCCGTCGCGACCGTGGCGATCGGTCACGCCGTAACTGCAGACGACTCTGACTCCCACCTCGTCGCACGCTTCGGCAATGACATCGAGCGATCCCTCGATCGCCATCGGTGACTCGTGGTGATCGATGATGGCAGTCGTCCCACGCGCCAACGCCTCGAGCGCTCCGAGCCGAGCGGAGGCCCTGATGATGTCGAGATCGAGTGCACGGTCGAGGCGCCACCACACCAGCTCGAGTACCTCGGTGAACGTGACCGGCGTGGCTGGCGGCGCCGGCATCTGGCGCGCCAAACTCGAATACAGATGGTGATGAGCGCAGACGACCCCAGTGGTCACATTCGCCGCATCGAGAATCGTCATCTGCTCAGTCCTCGGGCGGAGCAACCGCGCCCTTGCGTTCGACGATGAGCCGGTATGCCTCCGGACGCCGGTATCGATCGAAGTCGAACAGCGTCTCCTTGTAATGACGGCACTGATCGAGGTCGCAACGGGCGACGATCACCTGATCGCCGCTCGTTGTCGCTTGGGCCACCACCTGGCCCGACGGGGCGATGATCTGACTGTGTGAGAGCGACTCGACACCTTCTTCGATTCCCCCCTTGGCCACCCCGACCACCCACGTGCCGTTCTGGTAGGCGCCGGAGGCCATCACCAGGTTGTTGTGGAACGACTGGAGGGGGTTTTGATCGGGATCAGGGGCGTAGTGCAATGGCGTGTTGTAGCCGATCAGCACCAACTCGACCCCTTGCAAACCCATCACTCGATAGGTCTCAGGCCACCGGCGATCGTTGCAGATCGCCATGCCGACGACGCCGCCGAACGCACGAACCACACCGAAGCCATCAGGTGACTCTTCGAAGTATCTGCGTTCGAGATGCTGGAAGGGCCGTTCGGGTTCATGACCGGCATGTCCCGGAATGTGCACCTTGCGATACCGCCCAGCGACAGAGCCATCACGCTCCACCAACACGTAGGTGTTGTAGCGATGCCCCTCGTCGGTCAGTTCGGCGTAGCCCAAGCAGAAGCCGACGCCGAGAGCCCGAGCCTCATCGAATAACGGTTGCACATCGGCGTTTGGCATTGAGCGCTCGAAATAGTGGTCATGGCCTGCGATGTCGTCGGTCCACCAGCGAGGGAAGAACGTGGTTAGCGCGAGTTCGGGAAACACGACCAGATCACATCCGGCGCGATGGCCGTCTCTCAGCAGTGCGATCAGCCGATCGACCACCGCTGCCCGTGACTCATCGGCGGCGATCGGCCCCATCTGGGCTGCACCAACCGTCAGAATCCTCGTCATCACTCCTCCATCCAGGCGTTGACAGTCAGGGCCAGCATCACATCAGCGAGCACCTGGCAGCCAGCAACGAGATCATCATCATCGGTATGTTCCGCCGGGTTGTGGCTCACCCCGCCACGGCTCGGCGTGAAGATCATCGCCGTCGGACACAAGCGAGCCATCATCTGCGCATCGTGCCCGGCCCCCGACGGAAGCCGCATCACCGACAGATCCCGCTCGATCGCTGCACGCTCCACCAACGACACCACCCGCTCGTCGAAGACCACCGGTTCGAAGCGGGCCAACGACTCGGTGCTGAGTTCGACACCGTGCTCGGCCGCGATGCGTTCCATCTCGACACGAAGCCGCCTCTCGACATCTCGCAAGGTGCGTTCATCGGTGTGACGCACATCGACGGTGAACGTGGCCCTGGCCGGCACCACATTGATGAGATTCGGTTTCAACTCGATCGAGCCGATCGTGCCGACCTGCGGTGATCCAACGTCGGCAACGATCTCCTGAAGGGCAGCACCCATACGGATCATCGCTGCTGCCGGATCTCGCCTCATCTGCATGGGTGTCGTACCCGCGTGGTTCGACTGACCGGACAACGTCACCCGTGTCCACGAAATGCCCTGCACACCGGTGACCGCACCGAGGCGGAAGCCCTCGATCTCGAGCACCGGTCCCTGTTCGATGTGCAACTCGACGAATGCGTGCGGCGCAGGACCAGGACAGGGCGCGCCACCCTGGTAGCCGATCTTCTCGAGTTCGTCGCCGAGGCGGGCCCCATCGATGGAGACGATGTCAAGGGCCTCTTCGAGTCCAAGGCCGCCGGCATAGACAAGGCTTCCGAGCATGTCCGGTGCGAAGCGTGCGCCTTCTTCATCGGTGAAGAAACCGACGGCAAGCGGACGCTCGAGTTTGATACCGGCCTCGATCACCGACTCGATCACCTCGAGGCCGGCAAGCACGCCGAGGTTGCCGTCGAAACGACCTCCGGTGGCGACCGTATCGATGTGGGATCCAGTCATCACCGGCGCAACACCGGGATGTCCAGTCATGACGGCGATCACATTTCCGATGCCATCCACTGAGACATCAAGACCTAGATCGCGCATCCACGACACGACCAGGTCACGCCCTGCACGATCCTCGTCGGTCAGGGCAAGACGAGCGTTGCCCCGCTCACCATTCGGACCGGTGATGGGTGCGATCAATGCGAGCTCATCAAGCCGGCGGAGCAGCCGAGCCCCATCGATGTGAAGGTCCACGGCCGGGAGCCTAGGGACGGTTGTACTTTTCGTCAAAGACCTGTGGCGACCCGAGCCAGGCTTCCCAGCCGCTCAACCAGTACCGGTGCAACAGCAACATCCGTCAACCCGAGATGCACGACGGTGACGCCCGCCTCGGGAAGCACGAGGGTGAACTGCCCCTGGTAGCCATGAGCCGCCATCGAACCCTCGAGATCGGGCCAGATCCACCAGTGGCGGCCGTAGTCGAAACCGTGGGGTCCAGCCCCATCAGGGTCGTGGGAGATGCGCTCTCGAGCGAGGTTACGCCAGCCCTCAGGCAACACCCGCCGCCCGTCGGCGGTCACCCCGTCGAGCCGATACAACTCGCCGAAGCGAACGAAGTCGTCGAGCGTCGCGTACACGAACGACGAGCCGATGAACGTTCCGGACGCATCGAAGCGCATTGTGGCCGAATGCATGCCGATCGGGTTGAACAGCCTCGTTCGGGCGAACTCCTCGACTGCCGCTCGGCGGCGCTCCGCTCCAACCTCGTCCACACCTCCCCCGGCGAGGCGGTCGCCGAGCAGACGACAGATGATGTTCGTCGTCCCCGACGAATAGCTGAACACATCGCCAGGGTCGGCAAGCGCTGGCTTTGCTGCAGCGAAATCACCCATGTCGTCAACGCCTCGATGCTCGCTACCGGAGAACAGCATCTCGATCGTGTCGGAGGTTTCCCCGTCGACGTATTCCTCGACGAACGCAAGACCCGACCGCATCTGCAAGAGATGGTCGAGGGTGATCGACGATCGACCATCGTCTCGCCAACGCTCGGAAACCACGGGAGTATCGAGTTCGAGCAGTCCATCGTCGATCGCAATTCCCACCAGGGCATGCACGATCGACTTCGCCATCGACCACGAGATGAACGTCGTCGAATGGTCGACCGGCCCGCCCGGACCGAACGGTGTGTCCGGCTGCCGGCCATAGCGGCGGGACACCATCTCTCCGTTCACTGCAACCGCCAACGCCAGGGTCACCCCCTCGTCCTCGGGGCGCCCGAGGATCTCATCACACAGAAGATCGACCGACGAGGCAGCGCCAGATGATGAGTTCATGGTCGAGGCGGGAAGTCCTTCCACTTCGGAGCGACATCAGGCGCCGCTGACAATGCGATGTCGACAGCTGTGGCCGCCCGATCGGTCCACTGCATCATCTTGCGATGACGCTCACGAAGCACCCCTGCAGCAACCGCATGGTCGCAGAAACCGATGAACGGCGCCCAGAACGAGCTGTCGCCCATCGACACATCACAGAACACGACCGGCATCTGAATGATCCCAAGCTGATTCCAGGTGAGGATCTCCACGACCTCCTCAAGCGTGCCAAACCCTCCCGGCAGCGCTATGAAACCGTCTGCGAGCTCCGCCATCGCTGCCTTGCGCTCATGCATTGACTCCGTGACCACCAGTTCGGAAAGACCGAGATGAGCAACCTCACGGTCGACGAGTTGCTGCGGGATCACCCCGATGACCTCTCCCCCGACGCTCAGCGCACCATCTGCCACCGCTCCCATCAGCCCGACACGGCCCCCGCCGTAGACGAGCCCCGCACCCCGCTCGGCGATCTCGACTCCGACCTCTCTAGCCAGTGCCATCAGCGAGGAATCGTCGCCCTCAGCCGACGCACAGAACACCACGACACGAAGTCGGGGCTCGTCGGCCAGTTGGGACATGGCCTGAACCTAGCCACGAAGCCCGGAGCTCGAAGTGAATCACCACAAACGCAAGGAGTAGTTTTGGTCAGGTGAGTACCTCCCCGGACATGATCACCACCGCCGCCATCATCGACCTTTCCGAGTCAGTCGTGAACGCGGCTATCAGGTCGCTCGCCGCACACGGCGGCGCTGACCAGAACCAGGTCATGGCCTACGACCTCGCCCACGCCGCATCAGCCGTCGCCACGGCACGGTCCCTGCTCGACTACGGCGCCAAGGGCGACAGCGAAGCTGCAATCGCGTGTGCATTCACCGCCGAGGTCGTCCATGACCTCGCCGGCAAGGTGCTCGGCCGCGAGTCGCTGTGGGGCGTCTCCCCCGGCGTGCTCGAGCCCGCTCACTCGTACATGTCGACCTACCGTGACCCTGCGTTCCTTGCCGGGCTCGCCGACAAGCCGGGCCCCCTCCACCTCAGCGACGACATGGACATGGTGCGAGACACATTCCGAGCCTTCGCTCAAGACATCATCGCACCGCACGCCGAACACGTTCACCGAGCCAACGCTGATGTCCCAGAAGAGATCATCACCGGCCTCGCAGAACTCGGGGCATTCGGGCTGAGCGTCCCAGCTGAGTACGGCGGTTTCAGCGAAGGTGGACACGACGAGTACGTCGCAATGGTCGTCGCCACGGAGGAACTGAGCAGAGCGAGTCTCGGGATCGGCGGTTCGCTCATCACCCGACCCGAGATCCTCACCCGTGCCCTCGTCAAGGGTGGCACCGAGTCGCAGAAGCAGACCTGGCTCCCCAAACTCGCCGCCGCCGAGGTCATGCCGGCTGTCGCCGTAACCGAACCCGACTACGGCTCTGACGTCGCCAACATCAAGGTCACCGCCACGCCAGCTCCCGGACCATCGGGAGAGCCCGGCTATGTGATCAACGGTGTGAAGACCTGGTGCACCTTCGGCGCCCGCGCCGATGCTCTCGCTCTGCTCGCACGCACCGATCCCGACCGCTCAAAGACCCACCGCGGGCTCAGCTTGTTCATCGTGCCGAAGCCCCGAGGAGACGCCCACGGATTCACCTTCAGCCAAGATCCGGTCGACATCGAGGGAACGTCACGGGTGGGAAAGATGGAAGGCCGCCCCATCGACACCATCGGGTATCGAGGCATGCACTCTTATGAGATCGCACTCGAAGACTGGTGGGTGCCCGCCGAGAACCTCGTCGGCGAAGGCGATGGCCTCGGCCGCGGCTTCTACTACCAGATGGAGGGGTTTGAGAATGGACGCCTCCAAACCGCCGCCCGAGCAGTCGGCGTGATGCAAGCCGCGTATGAAGCGGCGCTCGACTACGCACTCAACCGCAAGGTGTTCGAGTCGAACATCTTCGACTACCAGCTCACCCAAGCGAAGCTCGGTCGGATGGCAGTCGCCATCCAGGCAGCTCGACAGTTCAGCTACCACGTGGCAACCCTGATGGCCAAGGGAGAAGGCGCAACTGAAGCCTCGATGGTCAAGGCCTACGTGTGCAAAGCCGCCGAATGGGTCACCCGGGAAGCAATGCAGATCCACGGCGGCATGGGCTACGCGGAGGAGTATCCGGTCAGCCGGCTCTTCGTCGACGCCCGAGTGCTCTCGATCTTCGAAGGCGCTGACGAGACCCTCTGTTTGAAGGTCATCTCGCGCCGACTCGAAGCCTGAGCGCTCAGACGAGCAGGTCAGCTAACTCAGTGAGCGACCGGATGCGGGCGAAGTCCGCGCCGACGTGATCGTCGAACGGGTCGAGCAACACCGGATGCAGGCCCGCTGCGCGGGCGCCACCGACGTCCATCGTTACCGAGTCACCCACGTAGATGACGTTGGCGAGGTCAGCATCGTCGTGATGGCGAAGTGCAAAACCGAAGATCTTGGGATCAGGCTTCGCGACGCCGACGACCTCGGAGTCGACCACCGTCCGCATGTTGATCCCAACGCCGGATCCGACCTGACAGATTCCGGCATGAGCGAGCGCCCACTCGATCTGGCCACTGGCGTTGCTCACCACCGACATCGGCACACCAGCGAGCTCCATGGAACGAAGCGCGCGCACACTGTCGGCGATCGGCCAGCGCCAAAGATCAGCCGAACGTGTGCGC
>JAQCGT010000124.1 GCA_027730505.1 Actinomycetota bacterium
TTCGCGACGAGATCGTCGCCGGCGAGGGGTTCGCGGGCCTCGTCGTTGGTGGCGCCCCAGGTCTCGAACAGCACGCGGCGGAGGTTAGGCCGACCTTGTCTGATCACCGCTCGGCGGGTGGTCGGCCTCGGTGCCTAGGGTCGCGCCGTGGCTGGCGTATCCGACCGATTCTGCGACTCCTGCGGTCGTCGTATCGAGTGGCGTCGCAAATGGGCCCGCGACTGGGAGAACGTCCGGTACTGCTCCGATCGCTGTCGTCGGCAGCGCCCAGGTGACCTCGACCGGCGTCTCGAATCCGAGATCCGCTCCCTTCTCGAGGCTCGCGCTCGCGGGGCGACGATCTGCCCGAGCGAGGCCGCTCGCGTGGTGTCCGATGATTGGCGTCCGCTCATGGATCGGGCGCGGTCCGCGGCGCGGCGCCTCGTGGTGAGCGGCGAGATCGAGGTGCTCCAGAGTGGGAGGGTCGTCGATCCGTCCACGGCGAAGGGTCCGATCCGGATCCGTCGCGCCCGCTGAGCGTCGTCGCGTCTCTGGAACGACGTCGGGGTTTAGTGTCGACGTGATGTCGACCACGGTGTTCATCGCGCGGACGATCATCACCATGGACCCCGATCGTCCGCGGGCGACGGCGGTGGCGGTTCGGGACGGGCGCATCGTCGCTGTGGGCGAGGTCGACGAGGTCGTCGCCGATCTCGGTGCTGACTGGGTGCTCGACGGCGCGTTGGCTGATCGCGTCCTGGTGGCGGGTTTCATCGATCAGCACCTGCATCCGTTCCTCGGGGCCAGCACCCTCACCACCGAGGTCATCGCCCCGGAGGACTGGGTGCTGCCCGAGCGCGTCTTCGCCGCCGCGGCCACCCCCGATGAGTTCGATGAGCGACTCCGGGCGGCGTCGGACGCTCTCGATGAGGGGGCGTGGCTCTTCTCGTGGGGGTATCACTCGCTGTGGCACGGGACCCTCGATCGCGCCCGCCTCGATTCGGTCGCCGGTGACCGCCCGGTCGCGATCTGGCACCGCTCGGTGCACGAGTGGTTCATCAACTCCGCTGCCACCGAAGCCCTCGGCATCACCGAGGAGTCGATGGCCGGCCTCGGTGTCATCAGCGAGCAACTCGATGTCGCGCGCGGCCACTACTGGGAGAACGGATGGATGCTCGGCCTCGGCCGCCACCTGCTCCCGGTGTTCCTGACCGAGGAACGGATGCGCGCCGGACTGTCGCTCCTCGTCGACTACCTCCACATGAACGGGGTGACGGCGATCAGTGAGCCGGGCATCTTCTGGGGCGTGGAGCCCTGGGATCTCTACCGGGAGATCCTCGGTGACGACTCGGTGCCGTTCACCTCGTTGTTCATGGTGGAGGCGCGCACCCAACCGACCCGCGGCGTCATCGGCGCGGCCGCCCTCGAGGAGTCGCGCGAGCGCATCGCGGCCGGTGGCATCGAGGGGAAGGTCGCGATGATGGACCGTCACGTCAAGTTGTTCTGCGACGGCGCCATCGTGAGCCAGTTGATGCAGATGGCCGACCCGTACCTCGACGGTGAGGGCAACCCAGACCCCGATCATCACGGGGAGTGGATCATGGAGCCGGCCGAGCTCCGATCGACCTTCGACACCTACTGGGACGATGACTGGCAGATCCACATCCACGTCAACGGCGATCTCGGTCTCGAGGTGCTCGTCGAGATCATCGAGGACGCACAGCGTCGACACCCCCGCGAGGATCACCGCACGGTCGTGGTGCACTTCGCGAACTCCACCGAGGAACTGGTGGAGCGCATCGCGGCCACCGGGTCGATCGTGTCGGCCAACCCGTACTACCCGGTCGGGTTCGCCGACCGCTACGGCGAGTGGGGTCTCGGTCGTGACCGCGCCGATCAGATGGTGCGGGCCAGATCGGTGCTCGATCGGGGCATCCCACTCTCGTATCACTCCGATCTGCCGATCTGCGCCAGTGACCCGTTGGCGATGGCGTCCTGGGGGGTGAATCGGATCACGCCGTCGGGGCGTGTCGCGGGACCGGATCAGCGCATCGATCTCCACTCCGCGCTGCGCGCCGTGACGATCGAGAGCGCCTTCTCCTGGCGACTCGAGGACGAACTCGGGTCGGTGTCGATCGGCAAGCGGGCGAACCTGACGGTGCTCGCCGAGGATCCGTTCGAGGTGGACCCGACCGAGCTGGCCTCGATCCGCGTGCTTGGAAATGTCTTCGGCGGCCGATGGCATCCGGTGCCCGACGCCCATGCCGATCAGCGGGTGGCGGGCCATGTCCGCTGGCGCACGGCGGCGGCCGCGGCCGGGGTCGAGGATGCTCCTCACCTGTGCGGGTGCGAGGTGGCGGAGTTCATTGCCCGCCGGTTCGCTGAGCTGCGTCGCGTCGCCTGAATTGCCTCTTGCGCGCGGAGAACCCGCAGCATCAGAATGCCGGCGTCCGGTGGACTCGAATCGGTGGGGGAAGCATGGCTGAGCAGGTGTCGTGGACGGCGATGGCTGATGGGACGAGAGAGGACTACGAGTTCCTCTCCGGCATCTACGAGGAGCACGCCCGGGAGGGACTCGCGGACTCGCTCTTCGACCTGCTAGCGCGGATGGAGGGTCCGACGCTCGGCTATCGGGTCGATCGGGCCGAGCACAGTCGGCAGTCGGCGACGCGGGCGTTGCGCAACGGCGAACCGGACGAGTTGGTGGTGGCTGCGCTCTTTCACGATGTCGGGGATGTCGTCGCCCCGCACAACCACAGCGCCGTCGCGGCGGAGATCCTCGCGCCGTACGTGTCGGAGGAGACGGCCTGGGTGATTCGTCACCACGGCCTCTTCCAGGGCTACTACTACTTCCACCATCTCGGCGGGGATCGAGACGCCCGCGATCGGTATCGCGAGTCACCGTTTTTCGAGCGGTGCTCCTGGTTCTGCCAGGAGTACGACCAGAACTGCTTCGATCCCGATTACGACTCGCTCACCGATGCCGACTTCCGGCCGCTCGTCGAGGCGGTGCTGTCACGACCCTCGCGCCTCGGCGCGGAATGGGACCTGGAATCGTCTGGCGGTGGGGGTGGGTCGTGACGGCGACCCGGCCTGATCGCTGGAACTTCACCCCGCCGCTACCACTGCGCTCGGCGCCATTCCTCCATTGGCCCGTCGAACTGCGAGCGACCGGCGCGCACCTGATCCGGACCTGGTCCCCGCAGACGCCGCGGGTGTTCATGCTCGGTGTGGCGTTCCTCGTCTGGCGTTGGCTGATGCCGTCGATGGAGTCCGCTGCGCAGCTGTCGCCGGGGTGGTTGGCGGCCACACTCAGCCGGAACCTCGTCCTGATCACCATCGTGGCCGGCGGCACGCACCTCTGGCTATATCGGTTCGAGGGCCAGGGCACGGCGCTCCGATATGACAGTCGGCCCTTTCCGAAGAACAAGCGGGTGTTCCTGTTCCGAGATCAGGTGCGCGACAACGTCTTCCTCAGTGTCGTCTCCGGAGTCGTCGTCTGGACCTTCGCTGAGTGCCTCATCCTGCATCTCGCGGCCACCGGCCGGATCTCGACCTATGAGATGGGTGAGCACCCGGTGTGGTTCGTGGTTGTCGTTGTGCTGATCCCCTGGTGGTCTGTGCTGTTCTTCAGCGCTCACCACCGACTGCTGCACACCGAGTTCCTCTATCGACGGGTGCACTCCTGGCATCACCGGAACACCAATGTCGGTCCGTGGTCGGGCCTCGCGATGCACCCGGTTGAGCACGTGGTCCTGTTCTCTGATGTGGTGCTGTTGCTGTTGGTCCCGTTCCACCCGGTCCATCTCTACTTCATGCTGCTGCACCACGGTCTCGGCGCGCCTCTGTCCCATACCGGCTACGACGCCCTCACCTTCGGTCCACTTCGAATTCGCGTCGGGGACTTCCACCATCAACTGCATCACCGCCTCGTCGAGTGCAACTACGGCGGTGTCGAGTCTCCGGTCGATGAGATGCTCGGCACGTTCCACGACGGCACTCCCGAAGCGGACGCTCGGATGCGAGATCGCCGCCGGGCCGGTGCCGCCTCGTCGTCGGGTTGAACTACAGGTCGAGGCGGTGCTGTCACGGCCTTCGCGCCTCGGCGCCGAGTGGGACCTCGCTCAGGACTGACGGGTCACGAGGCTCGCTCAATCGGCGGATCGGGGATTGGTCCGGTGAGGAGGTCGACCACCGGGCCGATGCTGTCGATCGGCGCGCGCCCGGCGAGTTCGCCGCGGTGGAACTCGATTGAGGCCACCTCGTGTCGCACCAGTCGGTCGAGCACCTCGCGACATCCCACCATGTCGACCGCTGACTCGTGATCGACCGCGATAGCGCTGTAGCGCTCGACGAGTGGGGGCAGGTCGCAGGTGAACTCGTGGAGCATCTCGAGCCAGGGAAGCCCGACGATCCGCTCAGCCTCGGCGAGACCGGCGACGTGCTCTTTTTCATCGGGGATCGCGGTGTGGCCGAGTCGCGCGAGCGCCGCGGCGACCTCGTCGCGGAGTTCGACCTCGACGCGGGTGAGGCACTCCCACTGCCATCGCTGCCACGGGTCGTCGAGCGACTCGGTCACCCGGCGATACATCGCGACGCCGAAGACCTCTCCTTGGTAGGCGTCGAGCAGGGCGTCGAGCAGACCGACCTCCGTCGTGTTGTCGGTTCGGTCGCGCGTCGACATGGTCGCGAACGGTAGTCGTCGGGTGGCTCAGGCCAGGCCGGCGACGCGGTAGGCGCCTTCGAGGTCTTCGTGGTTGGTGTAGCACCCGAGGAAGCGTCGCTCTCCGGTGAATGAAGTGCGGCCGTGGAAGCAGCGCCAGTTGTCGAGCACGAGCAGGCGTCCGGGTTCCCAGGGGTGGACCAGCGCTCGTGCCGGGTCGCTGAATATGGCGCGGAAACCGTTGTAGGCGTCGATCACGGCGTCGACGAAGCCGTCGATAGGAAGGACGGGCGATCGGTCGTAGTTGTTGAACGACACCTGCACGAGTTGACCCTCGGGATCGACGCGTAGCGGTGGGCGTTCGGCGACGAGGTGTAGGCCGGGTTCAATGAAGTGAGCCCGCACCGAATACCGGGTGAGGAGATCCGCGCCGTCGGGGTTGAGGGCTTGGAAGTCGCGGGCGGCGGCGAACCCGTCTACGAGGACACTCGCGCCGCCGTCGCCGGTGCGGGCCTGCTGGGCGAAGATGATGGTGCCGGGGGCGTCGTGGCTATAGGTGCCGTCGGTGTGAACGTCGAGGGCGAATGATTCGTAGGCGGAGTCTTGGTGCTCAAAGGCCCCGGAGTTCATCGGCCAGATATCCCCGAAGATGGAGTTGCGCACGTACCCGAGTCGAGCGGCGAGGCGTCGCGTCGGTTCATCTCCAAGCTCGGCACCCTCGAAGGCGACCCAGCCGAATCGACGGAGGTGATCGAGGGCCTCGCGCCACAACGCATCGTCGTCGAGCACGCCGACGTCGAACGCGGAGGGCTCAGGCGGGCGCGACCAGAGGGTGATGTCGTCGGGGAACCGCAGTGGACGGTCGGTGGCCGGCGCTGGCGCGCGGCGGTCGCGGACGACTCGGGTGAGCCCGTCGACGGAGTGCTCCGTGGTGGCGCCGTCGGACCAGTCGATGTGGAGGCGGTCGCCGTCGACGTGGCACGCGGTGATCTGGACGGACGAATCGATGGCGAAGGTGTCGGTGCGGCGTTGCAGGGAGTCGGGGTGCCGGCTCGCCTCGTCCTCGCCGTGGTCGCGCAGCCACCGGGCGGGGATTGCTTCGCCCGCGATGGTGAGGGAATCTTCGGCCATGTCCGATGTCTAGTGCGTCCCTGTGGCAGTGGTGTAGATCACAGTTCTCGCGTGGCGGGACTCCGTCAAGAGTCGCGCTGCCCTCGGTCTCGGTCAGCGGGTAACTGATCCGTGACGTTGTCGGGCGCCTGGGCCCCACCTCAGCGACGACCTAACCTCGTCATGGTGAGATCGAGTCGCGCTCCGTTGACCACGACGGTCCTTGCGCTCGTGTCGCTCGCGGCCGCTTGCGGTGGGACGGAGGCTGCCAAGGGTGACGGGCTGGCCGCGGGCGGTCCCGGTGCTCGATTCGACTCGGTCGACCAGGTCGTCGGTGCCTTTGTTCAGTCGCAAGCGCTGAATGGCGCCGCGGTGACCATCGTCGATCGCGATGAGGGGATCATCCACGAGTCGTTCCACGGTGAGTTCACCCCCGATCGGGTGGTGCTCCTCGCCTCGTCGTCGAAGATGGTCGCCGCCGACGTGCTGCTCGCGCTCCAAGACCGAGATCTCATCGATCTGGAGCGGCCGCTCACCGAGTTCGTCGACTGGGCCGACGGCAACCCGGAGATCACAGCGGCGCAGTTGTTGTCGAACTCCTCCGGCTTGCGGACCGAGTGGTCGTTCTCGCCGTATGGGTGCCAGTGGTCGCCGTCGGGGACGCTGTCGGACTGTGGTGTTG
>JAQCGT010000125.1 GCA_027730505.1 Actinomycetota bacterium
CTGCTCGACCGTTGTCGGATGAGCGACTGCGGCGGCGACGGCTGGAACCGAACCCCGCAACGACCAGTGAAGCGCGAGTGGCCACCAGTCGCGGCTCGCTTCGGCCACAGCGCGACGATCGGCCGTCACTGTGGTCACATCGCAGACCTCAGCAAGGGCGGTAAGCGTTGCTTCGTCAACCACTACACGGTCGCCGTTCAAGTGTTCGCCGGTTCCAGTGAGCTCAATCGGTGGGACGGGGGTGAGAGACGTCATTTCGTACCTTCCTGCGCGATCTCTTCAGCCTGACACAAAGATCGGTAGCGGCTGATTTCTTCGTTGCGGCGCTGCTGATCCCATCCGAGTTCAGCCGCCATCACGTCGGCGACTCGGTCCACCGAGGCGAGGGCCAGATCTCGATGACCGATGTGCAGTCGCGAGCGGCGCGCAAGAACGTCGGTCACCGTGTGAGCCATCTCGGTGCGCACGCAGTTCAACACCTCCGCTGCGGTGAGGCCAGCTCCGGGAGTCACCTCGTCGGCGAGGGAGGAATCGGTGCGGACCAGTGCGGAGATCATGTCGGCATCGCGCGAGATCAAACGAGTCGACCGAGTGCGGCAGCGCCGAGCATCGCCAAGGACCTTCTCGAGTGCATCGACTGTGTCCTCGGCCATCTGCCGATAGGTGGTCAGTTTGCCGCCGATCACACGTACGTAGCCAGACGACGACGAGTCAACACGGTGCCGCCGCGAGAGATCCGCAGTCCGATCCTGCTCGGCGTCGACGTCGGGAACGACCAGCGGGCGCAGTCCCGCCCATACGCCAAGCACCTGGCTCGGCTCGATGCGAGTATCGAGCGAATGGTTGACGGCACGGAGCAGGTACTCCACATCGGCGTCCGTGCATTGCGGATCATCGAGCGAGCCGGAATGATCCGTGTCGGTGGTCCCGACGTATGCGAGATCGAAGGAGCCGTCCGAACGCGGGTTCGATGGAACCAAAAAGACGCTCCGACGATCTCCCGGAACTGGAAGAACAACTGCGACCTCGTTACGGACCAATTCCCACGGAATCGAGATGTGCACGCCACGAGCGGGGCGGATTCCGACTCGGGGGAGCGCATCGGAGAGGGGGGCGGCGAGCAGTTCGTCGACCTTGTTCGCCCAGACACCAGCCGCGTTGACCACCACGTTGGCGCGGACCGATACGCGGTCCCCGTCGAGGTCCATCGTGGCACCGATCACCTTGCCGTCCTCGACGTCGATGGATGTCACTGGGCAGTGATTCACAACAACAGCGCCATGCGCAGCAGCCGTGCGAGCTACGTCGAGCGTGAGCCGTGCATCGTCGGCTGTGGCGTCGTAGTAGAGGTAGCCACCGGCGATCCGATCCGAGGGCAGACCCGGGCAGAGGTCGGCCACCTTGCCTCGTCGCAGACGTCGATGCAGTCGGCCGATGCGCCAGCCACCTGCGGTGTCGTAGGCCCACAGGGCACTCCCGAGCGCTCTCGCGATGCGGCGAGGGAACAGACCGTCGCGCTTGAGGATGGGAAGGAGGAAGGGCATGACGCTCACCAGTTGTGGTGCGTTGCGCATCATGATCCGGCGCTCGCGAAGCGCTTCTCGGACGAGAGCAACATCGCCCTGCTGAAGGTACCTGAGGCCACCGTGGACCAATTTCGAACTTTTCGAGGAGGTGCCCGAGGCGAGATCATCGCGATCGACCAACAGAACCGAACGCCCGCGCAGGCTCGCATCGAGAGCGACCCCCGCCCCGGTGATCCCCCCTCCAATCACCACGACATCGAAGCTGCCACCGGAGGAGCCCCGTGCCCGAAGGGCATCGGCCATGCGCTGACGATGGAGGGTTCCTTGGAGTGTGTCTCCGGAATCTGTCACGACCGAGATCGTAGAGCCTGGCGCTTCGATGACGGTCACGAGCGGACCGACAGAAATATTCATCCTCTGTTTGTTCGCACAAGTTGCAGATTGGCGTCAGCACTGCCACTCTGAGGACCGTGCGCACCCCGGCCGAGTTGACCGATGCTTTCAGAAAGCAGGGTTTCAAGATCACGCCGCAGCGCCAGCTTCTCTTCCGCCTGCTCGACGGCAACGCCACTCACCCGACCGCCGAGGCCCTGTACAACCGTGCCTGCAGTGAGATGCCCGGTATCTCGCTTCGAACCGTGTACCAAACCTTGAACGATCTCGCCGCAATGGGGGAACTCCGACACGTCTCTGTCGGCTGCGGACCGGGCCGGTTCGACCCCAACACCGACGACCACCACCACGTGGTGTGCGATCGATGCGGCACCGTGCGCGACGTCTACGTCGACGGCGCCAACCAGCTCGCGATCGAAGGACTCGACGGTTTTGACGCCGTCACGCCGTCGATCGTGTTCCACGGAGAGTGTGCTGACTGCGCGCTCTCCGTACCCACCAACCCCAACTCCCCGAAGGAGCACCAATAATGGCAAGCCTCGATGGCACCAAGACCCATGAGAACCTCAAGGAGGCGTTCGCCGGCGAGAGCCAGGCCAACCGCCGCTACCTGTGGTTCGCCCAGAAGGCTGACGTCGAGGGCTACCCCGATGTCGCCGCACTCTTCCGTTCGGTCGCCGAGGGTGAGACCGGCCACGCGCACGGCCACCTCGAGTACCTCGCTGAGGTCGGCGATCCGGCTTCGGGCGAGCCGATCGGTGACACCGAGGACAACCTGAAGGCTTCGATCGCTGGCGAGACCTACGAGTACACCCAGATGTACCCGGGCTTCGCGAAGACTGCCCGTGACGAGGGCTTCGACGAAATCGCCGAGTGGTTCGAGACGCTCGCTCGCGCCGAGAAGAGCCACGCTGGCCGCTTCGGTCAGGGCCTCGAGTCC
This sequence comes from Actinomycetota bacterium, assembly GCA_027730505.1. Classification (GTDB taxonomy): domain Bacteria; phylum Actinomycetota; class Acidimicrobiia; order Acidimicrobiales; family Ilumatobacteraceae; genus Casp-actino5. Next base: position 2,860 of record JAQCGT010000125.1, read on the forward strand.
CTCAGCTGATCACGACCACGATGGGCGCGGGCGACGTCCCGCGCCCATCACGGTCCACCCCCCGACATCACGACGAACGACAAACCAGACGATGACCATCACCTATGACCCAAAGCACCCTCAGTACCTCGACGAGGCCGATGTCCGTGAGGAGTTGACCCGCGTCTACGACCTCTGCCACGGATGTCGGCTCTGCTTTAAGTTCTGCAGTTCGTTCCCGACGTTGTTCGAACTCATCGACCGTTTCGACGACCAGGACGCTGGGAGATTGACCCCGGCCGAGCAGGACAAGGTCATCGATGAGTGCTTCCAGTGCAAACTCTGCTACGTCAATTGCCCGTACATCCCCGAACTCCATGAATGGGCACTCGACTTCCCGAGGCTGATGCTGCGCGCTGACGCTATGCGCTACGCCACCGGGCAGAAATCGATTCGTTCTCGCGCCACCACACAGATTCTCGGTCGCACCGACATGATGGGCACTGCCGCCACGGCGCTTGCCCCAGTTGCCAACAAGGTCGTCTCAGGCCCGGCGCAGTCGCCGATCCGTAAGGCTGTCGCTGCTGTAACCGGTGTGTCCGCCGTTCGACTGCTCCCGCCCTACGCCAAGCAGCGTTTCTCCACGTGGTTCAAGAAGCGGGTCAAGCCGACTCTCAGCCGCAACCAGGGGAAGGTCACGGTCTTTCCGACATGCCTCGTCGAGTACCAGGAAACCTCGATTGGCAAGGACCTCGTGAAGGTCTACGAACGCAATGGCGTGGAGTGCACGGTCACCGAAGCTGGATGCTGCGGTGCCCCGTGGCTTCACTCAGGTGACCTCAAGCAGTTCACCAAGGTTGCTGAGAAGAACGTGAAGATCCTTGCTGACGAAGTCCGAGGCGGCGGAGACATCGTCGTCCCGCAGCCGACTTGTGGATACGTGCTGAAGAAGGACTATCTCGATTATGTCGGTGGGCCCGATGCGCAACTTGTCGCCGAGCACACCTATGACGCCGCCGAGTACCTCATGAAGGTTCACAAGGGCGAAGGCACCGAACTCGACACGGCGTTCTCCGGCGATGTTCCGGAGAACGTCACGTACCACGCCGCCTGCCACCTTCGTGCCCAAAACATCGGCTTCAAGAGTCGAGACCTCATGAAATTGACAGGTTCGAAGGTCAAGGTCATCCAGCAGTGCTCAGGTATCGACGGAATGTGGGGGCTCCGCGCCGAGAACGAACAGTTCTCGATTCCGATCGCCGAGAAACTCGCGGAGCAGATCACCAAAGCCGGTGCGACCGTCGTCACCGGAGACTGCCAGTTGGCGAACACCGCCATCGAGGAGCAGACAGGGTCGGCTTCGGTTCACCCGATCCAATTCATCGCCCGTGCCTACGGCATCGATCCCGAGTGATTTAGGAGACGCCATGGAAACCATCACCCCCCGCAAGCTCACCCTGTCCGACATCGCTGACGTTCGCGCCTATGAGCGTGAGCGTGAGCAGTTCCGGACACATGTGATTGAGTTGAAGCGCCGCCGGCGAGTTCATCTCGGCACGATCATCACTTTTCTGTTCGAGAACCGCGACACCATTCGCTTTCAGATCCAGGAGATGGCCCGCGTCGAGAAGTTGACCACCGACGAGGACATCCAAGTCGAGCTCGACATCTACAACCCGATGATCCCCGAGTCCGGCCAGGTATGCGCCACCATGTTCCTCGAGCTGACAACCGACGATCAGATGCGCGAGTGGCTGCCGAAGTTGGCCGACATCGAGAACCGGGTCCTGCTGGTGATGTCCGACGGCACGCAAGTGCGGGCCATCGTCGACGAGCAGCACGAGCAGGGCTTGACCCGTGAGAATGTCACGGCCGCCGTTCACTACCTGCGCTTCGAGTTCTCGCCTGAACAGGTTGAGGCCTTCGCCTCAGGAGGCGTCCAACTCCGGATCGATCATCCGGCCTACCTTGAGGCGGTCGAACTCTCTGAGGCCACCCAAGCCGAATTGTTGAACGACCTTCGCTGAGCCATTGCATTGCGCCGAGTGGCGCCTCTAGTGTCATTTGTCACACCTTGGAGGCGAGACGGAGGCGGCGCAGTGCCACAACACGAACTCGAATGGAGAATGGCAGGAGCGTGCCGGGGTCTCGACCCTGCGATCTTCCATCCCGAGGATGATGACGATGAGGCGGCGATGGCCAAAGGGATCTGCGCGTCGTGTGTCGTTCAAGTTGCTTGCCTCAACCACGCTCTCGTGAGCCGCGAGAAGGTCGGAGTGTGGGGCGGCGCGACAGAGCGTGAGCGCCGTCGCATCCTGCGCCAGCGCCGCCGCTCAGCGTGACCCCCATCGGCTCCCAGCCGAGCCCCCAACGCCCGTAGTCTGCCCTCATGGGTCAACTCGACGAATTCGGCGGATGGTCGTCCACACTCAACACACTCATCGCTGGCCGGGATCTTGCGTCGGGCGTCGTCGCTGCCATGCTCGGCGAGATCCTTTCCGGTGAGGCAACGGCGGCTCAGATCGCCGCAGTGCTCGTCGCACTTCGGGCCAAGGGCGAGACGGCGTCAGAGCTCTCTGCCATGCTCGATGTGGTGCTCAAGGTGTCGCAGCGTGTCGAGCTCAGCGCGTCCTTGAGGGATGCCGCAGTTGACATCGTCGGCACCGGTGGTGACGGCTCGCACTCGATCAACATCTCCACGATGGCGGCCATCGTCGCAGCTGGAGCGGGTGTCCCTGTTTGTAAACATGGCAACCGGGCGGCCTCCTCGAGCTGCGGAACCGCCGACGTTCTCGAAGCGCTCGGGGTGCGCATCGACCTCGACCCCGCCGGGGTTGCGGCATGCGTTGCCGAAGCCGGCATCGGTTTCTGCTTCGCTCCTTCGTTCCACCCGGCGTTTCGATTCGCTGCCCCAGCACGGCGGGAAATCGGTGTGCCGACCGCGTTCAACCTGCTTGGACCGATGGCCAATCCGGGTGGGGTGACGAGGATGGTGATCGGGGTTGCCGACCCCACACGGGCCGACTTGGTGCTCGACACCCTTGCAGCGAGAGGAACCGAGCATGCGTGGGTGGTCCACGGAGGTGGGCTCGATGAGTTGACGACCACCGGACCGTCGGAGGTCCACGCGTTGCGGCGCGGTGAAGTCAAGACGTTCTCGGTGGACCCCACCGGACTCGGCCTCGCCACCCCGTCAGCCGCCGACCTCGTTGGTGGTGATCCCGCCCACAATGCGGCAGCGGTGCGCGCCGTTCTCTCCGGCGAGGTCGGACCGCATCGTGACATCGTGATACTCAACGCAGCCGCCGCTCTCGTTGTTGCTGACCGCGCCATCGATCTGGCCGAAGGCTTGGAACTGGCGGTCGCAAGCATTGACTCCGGTTCTGCTGCAGCCACGCTCGAGAA
>JAQCGT010000126.1 GCA_027730505.1 Actinomycetota bacterium
GCCTGGCCGAGTCGGGAGATCACGGCGAAGGCCTGACGGTCAGTCATGTCTTCGATTTGGGCACGCAGTTCGCGCCCGTCATCGGTGAGTGCGCCGTCCGCGTCGAGCAGTCCGTGGCTGCCGAGACGTTGCTGGGCAGCGGCGATGTGGCGGGGCTCCCAGCCTCGTGCCGCCTCGAACATCGCAACGTCAAGGCCGAGATCCGCGGCGAGCAGCAGGGTGGCTTCCAGACCGTCGATGCCGAGCACAGCGAGCGCTGCAACATGGCCGTCTCCTCGGTGCTCACGCACAGTCGTGCACCATTGCCAGAGATCGACGAGCGCTTCGCCCGAAACCGGGATCATGCGATTGGCGGCGAACAGTGGTCGCCCGTGAGGCGCAATCGTGGCCACTGCGCCGTACATCGCCTGCATCAGATACTCATCGGGCGCAGTCACACCACAGCGCTCCAGCACACTCGCCGCCGACTCGCTGCGTGCCCGCAATGCCTGCTCGGGCGATGCGAACGTCCAGGCATCGGGGAGCGCACGAGCGACTCGTTCGGCATGGAAGTTGTTGAACATCGCTTCGACGCCAGCTGGGCCGACCGGCCCGAGCGGTGCTGCCCGAAACGCGAAGTACCCCATCCAGAATCCGCGGTAGCCGAGGTCGCGCGCGGCCGAGATCGACTCGTCGGCGAAGTAGGTGACGGCGTGCACGGTCTCGATTGCACGCCACAGTCGACGAGACGGGTGTTCTTCGATCATCTCCAGATGATGTCAGGTGGCTGTCTCAGTCAACGGCCCGACTCATCCCGGATCCGCTTCTTCGTCGCGGCCCACGAACAGATCGGGCAGGTCGTGAGGTCGTGTCCGCGCGCCGGACAGTGTTCTCGTCCGAAGAAGATGATCTGCAGGTGCCGTCGGTTCCACGTGTCGGGCGGGAACACCGCTTTGAGATCACGCTCGGTGCGCTCCACCGTGGTGCCATTCGACAGCCCCCAGCGGGCCGCAAGGCGGTGAATGTGCGTATCGACAGCGAACGCCGGATGTCCGAATGCCTGGGACATCACCACACTTGCCGTCTTGTGTCCAACGCCGGCGAGCGACTCGAGGAAGTCCCAGTCGTCGATCACGTCCCCTCCCGCGTCGATGATCTGCTCAGCCATGGTCCGCAGGTTGCGCGCCTTGGTGGGTGCGAGTCCGATTTCGCGAATGATCTCGAGGATCTCGCCAGGCTCTAGCTGCACCATCTTCTCAGGCGTGTCGGCGACGGCGAAGAGTGCTGGTGTGACCTCGTTGACCTTCTTGTCGGTGGTCTGTGCCGACAACGCAACCGCCACCATCAATGTGTACGGACTGGTGTGGTCGAGCGGGATCGGTGGGTCGGGATACATCTCATCGAGGATGGTCCCGATCCGATCGGCTTTGTCCTGTCGGCGCATCGCCCGTGACGCTACCCACCACCGGTTCGTAGGCTTCGGCCATGCGGGTGGTGAGCCTGGTGCCCTCGGTGACCGAGACCTTGTCGATGTGGGGATTGGAGCCGGTCGCGTGCACCCGATTCTGCGAACGCCCAGACCTCACCCTTGTGGGCGGCACCAAGAACCCCGAGATCGACGCCATCATCATGCTCGAGCCCGATCTCGTCGTCATGGATGCCGAGGAGAATCGCAGGGCGGATGCCGAGGCGCTCACGGATGTCGGGTTGGAGGTGTTGGCGCTCGACGTCGTGTCGATCGACTCGCTCAACCGAGATCTCGCCCGACTGGCAGCAGCGGTGGGATTTGACGCTCCGGCCCTGATCGAGCGGCCCACGAGCGACCCGTTGCTACGTGTGGCTGTTCCGATATGGCGCCGGCCGTGGATGACCATCGGTGGTGACACCTACGGGTCCGACCTCCTCGCTGCAATCGGTGCGGTCAACGTGTGTGGCGACAGCGCAACCTCGTATCCCGAGGTCTCCCTCGCTGATCTGGCTGCTCGAGAGCCTGACGTCGTGTTGGTGCCATCAGAGCCCTACGTCTTCACCGACGAGCATCTCGCCGAGTTGGCGGTTGTGGCGCCACCGGTTCGCGTCGACGGACAGGACCTCTTCTGGTGGGGTGCGCGCACCCCGCTCGCGATCGAGCGTCTCAGGGCCGTGATCGCCGATCTCGTCACACGATGACGCGCTCATCACCCAGCCACATCGGTGATGCGGCAAGATCGATGAATCGCTGCTCGTCCTCGAGCAACTCGCGCGACGCCGCCTGAGCCGCCGGATCGCGAGACGCCGTGAACGACTCGACATCGTCGAACCACAGTTCCGCAATGCCGTCGAATGGTTCAGGTGATCCGCCGTTGCGGCGCCGTAACGCGTCATGCAGTGCTGGAATATCAGCCGTGCGCACCTGCACGTAGCGACGGATGCCGAGCAACGGGGCTCGTTCGGCGACGAGCGGTGCGTGCACATCACCCCAATACGCCGAGAACTCCTCGAACGACATCCCCGGTCGACGGCGCAGACAGAACGTGAGTTTCACCATCGATGCATCGTCGCACGCTCATGACGGTGCCTTCGTCACCGAAGCGACACGCCCGATCACCGCTCCCCCGTCGACGATGAACTCATGGCCGGTTGAGTACGTGGCATCGGCGAGCAGATAGATCAACAGATCGGTCACCTCCGAGGGCTCACCGATTCGCTCGATCGGTTGGCCGAGCACAACCGTTGCTGTGTCGACGTCGGCGAGCATCGGGGTGCGGATCGGCCCCGGGTGGATCGAGTTGACACGGATGCCAGCAGAGCCAAGTTCGAGTGCGGCGGTCTTGGTGAGCCCGCGCACGCCCCACTTGCTCGCCACATAGGCGCCGAGATCGACGTATCCCTGCAGCCCAGCGGTCGACGAGATGTTCACGATCGACCCTCCACCAGCGGAACGTAACGCCGGCACGGTGTGGTGAATGCCGAGCCAGCAGCCCACAAGGTTCACGTCGATCACCCGGCGGAACTCGGCTTCGCTCACCGATTCAATGCTTCCGAACGACACCACACCGGCGTTGTTGACGAGATGATCGATCCGGCCGAAGGCCGACACGGTTTCATCGACGACACGCTTCCAGTCATCGGCGAGGCGCACATCGTGATGCATGAACGCGACGGGCCCGCCGACTCCGGCGACGAGCGTCTTCCCTTCGGTGTCGAGCATGTCGGTCGCCATCACCCGCGCGCCCAAGTCGGCAAGGCGGCGAACATGCGAGGCCCCCATCCCCCGGGCCCCGCCGGTCACGATGACGACCGAACCTTTCAGACGATCAGTCGATGTGGTCATGGCACCGACGATGGTCGGCGTCAGATCACCCGTCGAGGGTGGAACGTCACTCGCGTGCTGCGTGCTGCGAACCGAAGATCGTCGGTGCCCCTTGCCGTGACCAGTCAGGAGCTCCCGGCACCGCACGGCCGTCGACAGTGATCGATTGCGTGGCGCTGCCGCCGACCACGGTGCCCGACAGGCGACCCGTCACACCGTTGGCTCCGATCCCAAGGATCGGATACGAGTCAGCGCGCGAGTAGGTCTGCAACAACAGTGGGCGGGGTCGTGTCGATGTGTTCGCGAGTGAACCGTGGACGATGCAGCAGTTGTGGACGGTGACCGACCCAGCCGGTCCGCTCAACCAGACCATGTCATCCATGTCGAGCGCAGCGATGTCGGCGGCCCGCATGGATCCGCCCCATGCACCGTCCTCTTGGTACAGGTCGTAGAGCGGCCCACGATGGCTTCCCGGAAGCACTCCCATGGGTCCCATTGCCTCGTCAACGTCATCGAGGTAGACACCGATGGTGAGCGGACTGAAGTCGGTGTGAGGCCAGAACTGGATGTCCTGGTGCCAGTCGACCGGCTCACCCCCTGATGACCACTTGAAGTTGAGTTTCGAGTGGTGATAACGGACGGGTCCACCGAGCACCGCCGTCGCAATCGCAGCAGCCGGGCCGTCGAGGGCGAAGCGGGCGAAGGTCTCATGCTGGTCGACGGGCGAGTTGAGCCGCCTCAGTCGCGGTGCGTCAGCCGAATGCCCTGGCTCCACATCGAAGGTGGCATCGCTTCGCTCACTCTGACGGCTTCGCTCCACGAACTCCGCCGCCACAGCCTGCAGGTCTGACAACCACGGATCGGTGACGAACGACGGCAGGTGCAAGTACCCGTTCGTCTCGTAGGCCGCCGTGTCGATGAGCGTCTCGCTGGTCAGACTCATCGCCGGATCGTAGACATTATCCGCGCCGATGATCGACGCGCAGCAACGTCATCGAGGTCTATGGTCCTCCCATGACCGCCGACGCTTCCGTCTCGATCGTGACCGATGCGCCAGCTGAACGGGTGTGGGACCTTGTCTCGGATGTGACCCGGATGGGCGAGTGGTCGCCTGAGACGACAGCATGCCGCTGGACAGGCGGAGCAGCAGGACCACAAGTCGGCGCACGCTTCCGAGGCGCAAACCGTCGAGGGTGGCGACGGTGGACGACATCGTGCCGGGTGGTGTCGTCGATTCCCGGCGAGCGTTTCGTCTTCGACGTCACGCTGCACGGCATGGCGGTGGCCGAGTGGGGTTTCACGATGACCGTCGAGGGCGACTCGACGAGAATCGATGAATGGTTCGTCGACCGGCGTTCGCCGCTGGTGCGGTTGCTCGGCCGGATCGGCACGGGTGTATCTGATCGGGTCTCACACAACCGGTCGACGATGTTCGCCACGGTCACGGCTCTCGCCGACGCAGCAGCGAAAACCTGACCGTTCACCCCTCTGATACGGTCACGACTGCCGAACCCTCAAGACACGATTTCTGGAGGGAACATGACGGTCGATGACCGCACACGACTGAATCTGCACCAACGGCTCACTGAGGTGCTCGGAAGCGAGGAGGCTGACACCTTGATGTCACATTTGCCACCCGTCACCTGGCAAGAGGTCGCCACCAAGGGCGATCTCGATTCCCTGCGGGTCGTCCTCACGACCGACCTGCGGTCGGCAGAAGCTGGCATCCGCAGCGACATGCAGACCATGGAGTCCTCGATTCGAGGCGACATGAAAGCCATGGAAGCCTCAATCCGAAGCGACATGAAAACCATGGAGACCGGGATCCGAAGCGACATGAAAGCCATGGAGACAGAGATCCGAAGCGACATGAAAGCCATGGAGACAGAGATCCGAAGCGACATGAAGCTGCTGTCGGCTCAGATCGAATCGGTGCAGCACACCTTGCAGATCGACATGCTCAAACTGTTCAACCGACAGACGCTGATGGTCACCAGCAGCTTCGTTGCGTGGACGTCACTGATGGTCGTGTTGACACGCATGTTCGGCTGACGACCGCAGCGACGGGTGCCGCCCGTGTCAGACTCTGGGCGTGCACCACCCACTCTCCGCTGGCCGCGAAATCGTTGCGATTCCCGGGCCGAGCATCATCCCCGATCGTGTTCTGTCAGCGATGCATCGGGCCATGCCCGACATCTACGAAGGCGACCTCACCACCGTCATCGATGAGGTGTTCGACCGCCTGCCGCGGCTTGTTGGCACGGCGAGCCGGGTGTTCGTTCCCATCGGCAACGGTCACGCCGGATGGGAGATGGCCCTCGCCAACACGCTGTCGCGCGGCGACCTGGTGCTGGTGCTCGACTGCGGACGGTTTGCTGCCATCTGGGCCGAGATGGCTGAGTTCAACGGATTGCGGGTCGAGCTGATCACGGCCGAGCATGGCGCAGCGATCGACCCGTCCGTCCTCGAAGAGCGTCTTCGGGCCGATTCCGGGCACGAGATCAAAGCAGTGCTCACCGTTCACGTCGACACGGCGACCTCGGTGCGCAACGACGTTCCAGCACTGCGCGCTGCGATCGACGCGGCCGGTCATCCGGCGCTGTTCATGGTCGACTGCATCGCCTCGATGGGCTGTGAACGGTTCGAGATGGATGCGTGGGGTGTCGACGTCACCATCGCCGCGGCCCAGAAGGGTCTCATGACTCCCCCAGGGCTCGCCATGGTCTGGGCCGGACCGAAGGCGCTCGCCGCGCATGAACACGCCGATCTGCGCACCCGTTACTGGGACTGGACGTATCGAACCGAGGACGGCCCGTATTACCTGCGGTTCTGCGGCACACCGCCGGTCTCCCATCTGTTCGGTTTGGCCGAGGCACTTCGCA
>JAQCGT010000127.1 GCA_027730505.1 Actinomycetota bacterium
ATCGATCACCACGAGTCACCGATGGCGATTGAGGGTTCGCTCGACGCGATTGCCGAGGCCTGCGACGAAGTGGGAGTCAGAGTCGTCTGCAGTTACGGCGTGACCGATCGCCACGGTCGCGACGGAGCGCAACGGGGTCTGGAGGAGAATCGTCGCTTTCTCGCCGCTGGAGGACGCGGCATGGTCGGGGTACACGCTGCGTTCACCTGTTCTGATGAGACCCTCGAAGCGGCAACGGACCTCGCTCACGAACTCGATGTCGGTGTGCACATCCATGTTGCCGAGGGGGAGGCCGACCGGGATGCGATCACTCGGCTGGCCGGTCTGACGAATGACCGCTGGTTGCTGGTGCACGGCGTGCATCTTCCCGATGATCACGGTCTGAGGGGCACGGTTGTTCACAATCCACGGTCGAACATGAACAACGCCGTTGGGTATGCCCGCCCAGCTCGTTTCTCGAATCCGGTTGCTCTCGGCACTGATGGGATCGGGGCCGACATGCTCGACGAGTTCCGGCTTGCGTTCGTGGCCGCCCGGGCCGCTGATGTGACGACGTCACCCGACTTGCCATGGGCGTGGCTCGCCGAGGGCGAGCGCCTGGTGCCCGAAGTCGCGAATGATCGTGTGGTCTGGGATGTGCCGACGATGGATCCGTGGTATCTCGCATACACGACGGGTGTGAACCCGGTGGAGGTGTCGGTTGATGGTGAGGTTGTCTGGAAGGACGGCTCGCCGACCAGAGTCGATGCCGATGAGGTTCGGGCTCACGCTGCGGAGGCGCAGCAACGATTGTTCAGAAGAATGGAGGACCTGACATGACGACTGGATCTGCGCCGATGGCGATCTATCTCCAGGATGCCCACCCGATCGCCGAAGCGATCGAGATCGTCCGCTACGCCGAGTCGAAGGGTTTTGATGCGGTTTGGCAGGCTGACTCTCGACTCGTCCGCGAGGCAGGGGTGCCGATGGCGGCGTTCGCCGCCACCACTGACGAGATCAAGATCGGTTCGGGTGTGATCGATGTCTGGACCCGCAATCCCGCTCGTCTGGCGTCGCTGTTCTCCACACTCGACGATCTAGCACCGGGTCGGATCCTGTGTGGTCTCGGCGCGTGGTGGGATCCATTGGCCTCCAAGGTGGGCATCGACCGCCGCAAGCCGTTGGCGATGATGCGCGAGACCGTCACGGTGGTGCGGGCCTTGTTGGCGAACGAGACGGTCACATTTCACGGTGAACACGTCCATCTCGACGGCGTCGAGCTCGACTACGTGTATCAAGAGCGTCGAGCCAAGGACGTCCCCATCTACATCGGTGCGACCGGCATGAAGATGATGGAGTTGACCGGCGAGATCGCTGACGGTGTGGTGCTCAACTATCTGGTGTCCCCTGACTACAACGAGCGCGCGATGGAAGCACTCGCCGCCGGTGCATCGCGCGCCGGTCGAAGTGTCGACGATCTCGATCGCCCACAGTTGGTGGTGTGCTCAGTGCATGAGGACCGTGCGGTGGCGCTCGACATGGCGCGCATGATGGTGACGCAGTACCTCGGTCAGCAGCCACACATCATGGCCGCGTCGGGTGTTCCCCAAGAGCTGCTCGACGAGGTCGGCAAAGTGTTGACGTGGCCCGCGACCCACGAGCAGGTTGCGGCGGCGTCGAAATTGGTGCCCGATGAGATCGTTCAGATGTTGACGGCGTCGGGCACGGCTGCAGAGGCTCGTGAGTCGGTGGCTCGCTACATGGCGAACGGATGCACCACGCCGATCCTGTACCCGCTCGGCGACGTCCACGCCATGATCGATGCCTTCGCTGATTGGCAGCCGTAGGCGTCGCCGTCTTGCGTGACGCCCTGACCTAGTGTGATCAGAGCGGCCCGAGTCGCGTTGACGTATGGAAGAGGCACCGCACCAGTCCGATCTCCCAACGGGAGAGTTGCCGGCGATCGAGCGCGAGTCGCCACCTCGGCGTCGGTTTCGCTTCACGCTGAAACTGCTGTTGTTCTCGGCAGTCGTCTATCTCTTCGTCATTCCTCTCATTCCTGACTTTCGGGCGGCGCTCGACGAGATCAGCCAGGTTCGCCCGGGGCTGCTGTTGCTTGGCCTCGGACTCGAGTTGGCCGCCTTGTGGTGTTACGCACCGCTCACCAAGGCGGCGCTTGGCGACACCGGTGCTGGTGTCACGAGGTGGCGGCTGTTCAGAATCCAGATGAGCGCTCGCGCACTGTCAAGCATCGTGCCGGGTGGCAACGCCGCGGGTTCAACGCTCGGCTACCGGCTGTTGACGCTCTCGGGCCTGAGCGGTCCCGATGCCGGTTTTGCGCTCGCCACGGTCGGTATCGGCTCGGCGGTGATCTTGAACATGATCCTGTGGACCGGATTGGTCATCTCGATTCCGATCCGTGGCGTGAACCCGCTCTACGGCGGAGCGGCGCTCGCTGGCGTGGTGGTGATGGGGTTCGCCGGTGCGCTGGTGTTCGGTCTGATGGAAGGCCAAGGCCGCGCCGAGCGTGTGGTTCGGTTCATCGCTCGGCGGTTCCGCTTCGATGAGGGGCGGGCGTCGCTGGTCGTGCATCAACTCGCCGAACGGCTCGAAGCGTTGATCACTGATCGTCAGTTGCTCGGTCGGGTGGCGATGTGGGCAACGTTTAATTGGCTGCTCGATGCGTGTGCGCTCTGGGTCTTCATCCGAGCGTTCGGCGTTTCGCTGCAACCTGATGCACTCATCATCGCCTTCGGGGTCGCAAACGTGCTTGCAGCGATTCCGATCACTCCTGGTGGATTGGGTTACGTCGATACCGGGTATGTGGGAATGCTCCGTGGTTTCGGCGTACCGTTGCGCACCGCAACGCTCGGTGTCGCCTCATATCGCTTCGCCCAGTTCTTCTTTCCGATCATCCTCGGCGGAATCCTGTATGCGTCGCTTCGTGTTGGGCCGTGGAGTATCGAGCGTCGTGAGCGCCTTCTTCGTCTGCGTGATCTCGCTGAGCAGGAGACGCTCCGCGGCGAGAGTCGGATCGATTTCCAGTTGCGTTTCCCAACCAGGGATGTCACCGGGGAGTTCATCCGCCCCCGGCACGAGAGTTGGGGTCCGACCCGAGTTCGTGGTCGGCGGCTTCGATCAGATGTCTTTACCGATGGGCCGACACGACCGGTGCCCGGCGACGATGAGGTCGACTCATCTGAGGATGACTGTGGTGGCGTCGACGACTCTTCGTCGTGATTCCTGACGAGTTCGTCGGTGCGGTCCTCGCATGGGGTGGACCGTCGTTGCGTGACCTTCCCTGGCGACGCACCCGTGATCCATGGGCGGTGCTCGTCAGCGAGGTGATGAGCCAGCAGACACAGGTGCATCGCGTCATTCCGAAGTGGGAGCGGTTCATGGACCGCTTCCCGACGCCGGAGCGGTGTGCGGCGGCATCGCTCGCCGAGGTGCTCGAACTCTGGCAAGGGCTCGGATATCCACGCCGTGCACGTGACCTACACCGCTCGGCGCAGATCATCGATGGCCGTGGCGGGGTGCCGGATCAACTCGACGATTTGTTGGCCCTTCCCGGGGTAGGGGATTACACGGCGCGGGCAGTGATGGCGTTCGCATTCGGTGCTGATGTCGCCGTTGTCGACACGAATGTTGGTCGGGTGTTGGCTCGAGTGATCGGCGAGCGCCTTACGCCCCGACGAGTTCGAGAGATCGCTGATGACTTGGTGCCGACTGGCGATGGCTGGCTCTGGAACCAGGCGTTGATGGACCTCGGTGGAACGCTCTGCGTTGCTCGCTCTCCAGAGTGTCAGAGCTGTCCAGCGAGAACATGGTGTGTGTGGAACGGATCGGTGGACATCGATGACCCGGCCGTCGGGTCGGCTGGGGTCTCATCTCGGCAGAGTCGCTTCAAGGGAAGCCGGCGGGAGGCACGGGGGCGATTGCTTCGAGCCCTTGTCAGCGGCGAGTTATCGCTGCGTGAAGCGGCTGCGGTGATGGAGAGATCTCCGGCCGAGTCAGCGGAAATAGTCGACGGTCTGATCTCAGATGGTCTCGTGGTCCGCACTGACGGCCGGCTTCGCCTTCCCGGAGTGTGACCGATGTCCTTACGTACTGGCCGTCGTGTCGCTGCGACATCGCAACTACCCTTCGCACATCGATTCTGAGGGGATGCGTCTGACCTTCCATGGCGTGCGGGGTTCCACACCGTGCCATGGAGAGGAGATCCGTCGATATGGCGGCAACACATCATGCGTTGAGTTGTCGATCCCGGGAGACCCTCCGTTATTGCTCGATCTCGGCACAGGTGTGCGTTATGCCGGCACTGCACACGGCGACGTGGCGTCGGTGAACTGTCTGTTGGGTCATCTGCACTGGGATCACATTCAGGGATTGCCTTTCTATTCACCTGCGCTTCGCGCTGGTACGTCAATAACGATCCACGGTCCGGCACAGTCCGACGGGCGAGGGGTGGGGGACACCTTGCGTTCGGTGGTGACACCGCCGATGTTCCCGGTGTCGATCGACGAGTTTCCAGCAGCGTTCGAGTTCGTCGACCATGGCGACGACGAGTTCACGGTCGGCTCGACGATGGTGTTGTCACGGCTTGTGCCTCATATCGGCCCGACCCTTGGCTATCGGGTCTCGTGGGGTGGTTGCTCCGTTGCGTACATCAGCGACCACCAGGAACCGCTGAACGGTGAGGTGTGTTCGTCTGGGGTGCGTGAACTGTGTTCAGGCGTCGATGTGCTGATTCATGACGCCCAGTACCTCGACGCTGACTTCATTGGTCATGAGACATGGGGTCATTGCCGGGTTGACTACGCGCTCCGGTTGGCTGAGTCATGTGGGGTGAAGACGCTCGTGCTGTTCCACCACGACCCGGCGCGCGATGACGATGCACTCGATGCGGTTGCGTCAACTGCCGCTGAGTGGGGGAGAGAGCACGGGATCGCCGTCCTCACCGCGAGTGAGGGCCTCATCATCGAGGTCACCGGTGCTGGCTGAGCCGATCGGCATCATCGCCGGCACCATCATCGGCGTGATCTTCGTGGCTGCGGGTGTGTCGAAACTGTCGGCGGTCGAGCAGTGGCGAGCCTCGGCCCGTGACATGGGTGTTGCGACATGGGTCGGTGGTCTGGTGCCGTGGGTCGAGATCGTGTTGGGCGGTGTGGTCATTGCCCGCATCGCGTTGCCCTGGTCAGCCTGGGCGGTCGTTGCGGTGCTCATCGGGTTCACCGTGGTAATCCTGCGCCAGTTGTTGCGCGGCTATCGACCGGGTTGTGGTTGCTTTGGTCAACGATCAGCGACACCGCTCGGCGCGCGCCACGTGATGCGCAATGCGATCTTCATCGTGATCGGGGTGCTCGCCGCAGTCGGCTGATCTCGCGTCAGACGGTTTCGAGAATGAACGCAAGTGTCATCGCTTCTTCACGCCAGGCTGCGTAGCGATCGCTCGGACCAGCGTGACCGGCCCCCATCTCGGTGCGTAGCAAAAGCGGGCCACGGTGCTGCGCATGTGACCTCATCTGAGCAACCCACTTCGCCGGTTCGTGAACGCTCACCCGCGGATCGTTTAAACCTGCGGTCACGAGCATCGACCCGAATGTCTTGCCCTCGGTGTTGTCGTACGGCGAGTACGACTGGATGTAGCTGGCATAGGGCTCACGGCGCGGATCTCCCCATTCCTCCCATTCGGTGACGGTGAGAGGCAGCGTGGGGTCGCTCATCGTCGACACCACGTCGACGAAGGGCACTTCGGCGACGGCAGTGCTGAAGCGTTCGGGCCGCATGGTCACGCAGGCACCGACCATCAGTCCGCCGGCGCTGCCGCCACGAACGGCGAGTCGGTTGGGATCAGCGATGCCGGATGTGTCGAGGTCGTCGGCGACGGCGAGCACATCGGTGAAGGTGTTGCGTTTATGTT
>JAQCGT010000015.1 GCA_027730505.1 Actinomycetota bacterium
GGGCCGCCCCGGCGACACCGACACCGGTGGCGTGACCGGTCTCGACTGTCTCGCGTTCTTGTGGTGGGGTCAACTGTCAGGAACCGTGCCCATGGTGGGCATCAATGCCGGGTATTGCTTCGCGGGCAACGCGGCGATCCTCGGCTGCTGTGACGTGGTGATCGCTACACGGGACTCCAACATCGGTATGGGGGGTCCGGCGATGATCGAAGGTGGCGGACTCGGCGTCTACGAACCGACCGAGATCGGCCCGGTCTCGGTGCAGTCCGCGAATGGCGTCATCGACATCCTCGTCGACGACGAAGCCGAGGCGGTCGCCGTCGCCAAGCGGTACCTCTCGTATTTCCAGGGGTCGGTGAGCGAATGGTCGTGTGCTGATCCCGCCGAGTTGCGTGATGTGATCCCGGTCGACCGGCTGCGGGCCTATGACGTGCGTCGTGCGATCGATGGGATCTTTGATACCGACAGCGTGCTCGAGCTGCGACGTGAGTTCGGAATCGGGATGATCACCGCGTTCGCCCGTATCGAGGGCAGGCCGGTCGGAGTCATTGCGAATAACCCGGCTCACCTGGCCGGAGCGATCGACAGCGACGGTGCTGACAAGGCGGCACGGTTCATGCAACTGTGCGACGCGCACCAGATTCCGATCGTCACACTTGTCGACACGCCGGGGATGATGGTGGGTCCCGATGTCGAACAGACAGCGCTGGTGCGCCACTGCAGTCGACTCTTCGTCACCGGTGCGAACCTCTCGGTTCCGGTGGTGTCGATCGTGTTGCGTAAGTCGTACGGGCTCGGCGCTCAGGCGATGATGGGTGGCAGCACGAAGGCACCGTTGGCCTGTCTGGCCTGGCCGACCGGAGAGTTCGGGGGGATGGGGCTCGAGGGCTACGTGCGACTCGGCTATCGGAAAGAACTCGAGGCGGCGGGATCACCCGCGGAGTCCGAGCGGCTCTTCCAAGAGTTGGTCGATCGGTTGTATGAGCACGGTAAAGCTCTCAGCATCGCGACGTGGTTCGAGATCGATGATGTGATCGACCCGGCAGACACCCGTCGGTGGATCACCACATTGCTGCGTTCGACCCCCGTGCCGGACCGGACTCGGCCCACACGACCCCAGGTCGACACCTGGTGACGAACTCAGTGCTGGAAGACGAAGTTCGTCTGCTTCACCGAGCCCATGGTCGCGGACGAGGCGACGGAATAGCGATGCCCGGGATAGAGCACGACCTCGTCGGGCACTGAGTGGAGCAACCGCAGACTCTGTGCCATTGCGGCTGGGTCTGATCCAGGCAGGTCGGTCCGTCCACATCCGTCGAGGAACAGCGTGTCGCCCGCAACGAGACGACCATCGACGAGGAAGCACTGGCTGCCCGGGGTGTGCCCCGGTGTGTGCACGAGGGTGATCTCCACCCCGCCGACGGCGACCACATCGCCCGGATCATGGGCAACGAGATCGTCGGCGGTGACGCTCGCTGTCCGCTCCATCCATGGCACTTCTGCACTCTGGACATGGATGGGGCATGACACCTGCTCGAGAAGTGCTGCGACCCCTTCGATCTCATGTCCCATGATCGATCCGCCCACGTGGTCGGCGTGATAGTGGGTGGCGAGAACACCAGCGACGGACATTCCATCGGCTGCGACAGCATCGACGAGATCTGCGACGCGCCAAGCCGGATCGACGAGGAGGCACTCACCGGTTTCTCGGTCTCCGATGGCGTAGGCGAAGTTGACCATCTGGGTGGCGAATGCGTCACCGACGGCGAAGTCTCGCCCGGAGAGCAACTGGCGGAAGTAGAGGCGTTCATCGGCCATGTTCCGAGCGTACGCTCATGGCTCGTGCAGACCGACACCGACACCACAGCTTCTCGACGTTCGGACACCGTTCGCTATGGCGTGATCGGCACCGGGATGATGGGGGTTGAACACATCGAGAACATCGCGCACCTCGATGGTGCCTTGGTCACGGCCGTGTCGGATCCCGTTGCTGAGCGGCGTGCGATCGGTTCGGCCACGGTCAGGTCCTTCGGAGGTGATGCGCCCATCGAATTCGACGATCACCGAGCGCTGCTCGATTCCGGTCTCGTCGACGCCGTGGTGATCGCATCACCGAACATGACCCATGTTGACGTCTTGGGTGATGTCCTTGACTCGGGTGTCCACGTGATGGTCGAAAAGCCTCTCTGCACGACCGTTCAGGACTGTCGGCGAGTGGTCGCAGCAGCGGCGTCAGGTCCTGCCAACCGTGTGGTGTGGATGGGGCTCGAATACCGCTACATGCCACCGACCACCGCCTTGCTCGGTGAGGTGCGGTCGGGTTCGGTCGGCAACGTCAAGATGGTGGCGATCCGTGAGCATCGCTTTCCGTTCCTCGTCAAGGTCGGGAACTGGAACCGTTTCAGCCGCAATACCGGGGGCACACTGGTCGAGAAGTGTTGCCACTTCTTCGATCTCATGCGTCTCGTGGCTGACTCGGATCCGGTGCGAGTGATGGCATCGGGGGGGCAGGACGTCAATCACCTCGATGAGGTCTATGACGGCGAGGTGCCGGACATCCTCGACAACGCCTATGTCATCGTCGAGTTCGCGAACGGGGTGCGAGGCATGCTCGACCTGTGCATGTTCGCCGAGGCCAGCGTCAACGAGCAGGAGATCTCGGTGACCGGCGACGAGGGCAAGGTCGAGGCGCTCGTGACCCAATCATTGCTCCGCGTCGGCCGTCGTTCTGATGGATCGCATGTGGTCGCTGAGCGTCCGATCGTGGCTGACGGGGTGCGGCACGTCGGCCTACACCACGGCGCCAGCTACCTCGAGCATGTCGACTTCATCGAGTCGGTGCGCGCCGGACGTCCGGCGGCGGTCACGCTTGGTGACGGACTCTGGTCGGTTGCGATGGGCGTGGCGGCACACCGTTCGATCGAGCGGGGAGCTCCGGTCATGATCGATGAGGTGATGGCTGATGGCTGAACGACTGCGGTCACTCAGCGAGGGCCAGATGGTGCTCCTCGGAGGAGACAGGGTCGTTCGAGTCGATGCGCAACTCGCTGCGGCGTTCAACGACGGTGACCGCCTGCTCGTCGCCGGTGACGAGTTGCTCCATGTGCCGGCCACTGAGGCAGCGATCTCGCGTCAGGCCGTCGACGCAGCCCTGACCGCCTTCACGGGTCTGGCGTCCTGCTCCGATGAGCAGATCGATGCATTCTTTGCTGGGTTCGCTTCTCGGCTCGCCGACGTGGAAGTTGCTGATGCTCTCCGCTCGGCCAACGAGAGTGACGTCGTGGCGGCGCGTGAGCGTGGCCGAGCAACGACCCGGTTGATCCTCGACGATCGAATGCTCGCCGACATGATCACTGGGCTCGAGATGTGGCGTGATCTTCCCGGGGCCCGCGATGCCGTGGTGTCGACCGTCGATCATCCCGGTTGGTCCATTGACGTTCGGCGGGCCCCTCTCGGGGTGGTCGGCTTCGTTTTTGAGGGGCGCCCGAATGTGTTCGCCGACGCGGCAGGTGTAGTCAGGACGGGAAACACTGCGGTTCTGCGGATCGGATCAGATGCCCTCGGGACGGCGCAGGCGATCGTTACTCATGCGCTCGCCCCGGCGCTCAAGTCAGCAGGCCTGCCGCCCGGAACCGTGACCCTTGTCGAGTCAGCAGCCCATGCCGCTGGATGGGCGCTGTTCGCCGACGACCGACTGTCGTTGGCGGTCGCGCGGGGATCGGGACCTGCTGTCGATCAGCTGGGTTCGATCGCCCGATCGGCGGGGGTGCCGGCAAGTCTGCACGGAACGGGGGGCGCCTGGATGATCGTGGCTCCCGACGCTGATCGTGCCCGCCTGACCTCGGTCATCGGGGCGTCGCTCGATCGCAAGGTTTGCAACACATTGAATGTGTGCTGCGTGCCTCGAGAACAGGCCGAAGCACTCCTGCCGGCGGTGATCGCGGGAGCCGCGCGAGCAGGACGAGACCGTGACACGACCACCATCATCCATATGGATGACGAGGTGAGGGCGCTGGTGGCGAGCGCCGCCGATCTCGACGCGATTGTGGCTGCGCCGATGCCCGACGGAGGGCTCGGGGTCGAGTGGGAATGGGACGCAAATCCAGAGTTTACGCTCATCGTGGTCGACAACATTGCCGATGCCGTCGACCGCTGCAATCGGCACAGTCCCCACTTCGTGGTGTCGGTGGTGACCGACAATCCCGACACCGTCGCCGAGGTCTATCGATCGGTCGACGCCCCATTCGTCGGTGACGGCTTCACCCGATGGGTCGACGGTCAGTACGCCCTCAGCGAGCCAGAACTCGGGTTGTCGAACTGGGAGCACGGTCGGCTGCTCGGACGAGGCGGTGTGCTGACGGGGGCTTCGGTGCACACATTGCGTCTCGTGGCGCGCTTCGCCGATGCTGGAATCACACGCTGACTCAGCGCCCGATCAGACCGTCGACGAATCCTCCCCAGAACCTGCTCGGTCGTCCGGTTCGATCTTCGGCTCGATCGGCGATTGCTGCGGCTCGGCGTCCTGCGTTGATTCCCGCCCATCGGACTGGTTCGGGTTCCCATCGGCGTGATCGGTGCCCGACCCAGGGGAGTCTCAGCAGCTCGTCATCGGGGTGCCGACCGCCGTCGAGTTCCCCGGCGATGAGGGCAGCAACGGTTCGGCCCGCGAGGTTGGTGGTGCTCACACCGTCCCCGACGTAGCCGCCGGCCGTCGTGATTCCGGTGCGACGGTCGAGGTCGACTGAGCAGGTCCAGTCACGTGGTGCGCCGAGCGGACCGCCCCAATGGTGGGTGAATTCGGCCTCGCGCAGCACGGGGAACAGGTCGATGAGCGCCTCGACGATGAGATCGCGAACCCGGCGATCGGTGTCGAAACCGGCATCGATACGGCTGCCGAAGTGGTATGGGGCGCCACGACCACCGAACGCGAAGCGGCCGTCGGCGGTGCGCTGTCCGTAGATGATGAGATGTCGGGCGTCGTCGAAGGTCGGGCGGTTGGCGAGACCGATGTCCTCCCAGGTGCTGTCCGGAAGGGGCTCGGTCGCGACCATCATCGAGTAGAGCGGAATCATGGACCGTCGCTGCCCTGACAACTGTGAGGTGTACGCCTCTGTGGCGCGGACCACGTGGTGCGCCATAAGGGTCCCGCGGTCGGTCTCAACTCGACCGGGGGAGATGGAGGTGGCTCTGACCGGCGCCAGGATCCGGACGCCTTTTCGTAGCACAGCCCTCGCAATCCCATGAGTGAGCGCCGCTGGATGGATCGCTGCGCAGTGTGGGGTGTAGATGGCACCCCGCAACGAGGTCATCGCACAGATATCTCTCGCTTCACCTGCATCGAGGAGACGGAGATCGTCATCGTCGAATCCAAAGCGACGATGTACCGCGATCTCGTGGCGAATGCGATCGAGCTGTGGGGCGGATCGAGCTGCCGTGATCGAACCGCCGCGAGCCATCTGCGCGTCGATACCTTCGGCGAGGGTGACGCGTTCGATCTCGTCGAGCGTGGCGAACATGGCCCGCTGCATTGCGATGGCGGCGTCTCGACCGTGTTTTCGGCTCATCTTCTCGAGACTCATTGGGAGAAGCGCTGATGCCCAGCCGCCGTTCCGACCGCTGGCTCCGAATCCGACGTCACTCGCTTCGATCACGCAGATCGAGAGCGTTGGGAGGCGTTCAGCCAGGTAGTACGCAGACCACAGGCCGGTGAGGCCCGCCCCGATGATCGCGACGTCGCATGACACTGCGCCGTCCATGCGCGACGTCGGGCACCGTAGGCTCGGATCCAAGGTGTCGTCCCACAACGACCCGTTCGTCGGGGTGAGAGCATCCGGACTCATGGACGAATCGTAGATCGGCACTCTTGGAGCCAACACGACTTATGGATGGAGCACAACACCGCAGCGATGGCGCCTGGCCCGCTCCGACGGGCCCGGCGGTCGGCTGGTACGAGAGCCCCGATGGTCGACGACATTTCGACGGGGTTCACTGGTCGGAGCCGGTGCTCGACCCACTTGCGACCCGTGTCGGAGTGGGGGCCTTGGCCGTGCTGGCGGCGTCGCTGCTGCTCAGCCGGGTTGCTGTCGTTCTTCTCGAGTCAGTTGGCATACCCGTCGGGGTGTTGGTGGTGCTGCTCATCGTGGGCGGGTACGGGCCCCCGGCCTGGTGGTGCGTCAGAACGGTTCGTCGGGCGCGGGGGGCTGCGTGGCGAGCATCGATCGGGCTGTCGGTCCGGGGTGTCGACCTTGCATGGGGCTTGCTGGCTTGGCTATCGGCGGTCGTTCTTCAGGCCGTCGTGTTGGCGATTCTGATGGGACTTGACATTCCGGTGGCATCGAATGCGTCGGGGTTGACCGATGATGGGATACCCACGTGGTATCTGGTGGCGACAGCACTAGCCGCAGTTGTCGCAGCGCCTCTGGTTGAAGAGCTCGTATTCCGTGGCGTGGTGCTGGCGTCGCTCACCGAGCGGCTTGGAGCGCTAGGAGCGATCGTCGTTCAGGGGCTGATCTTCGGGGCCGTGCACGCTGACCCACTGTTTGGCTGGTCGAATCTTGGCTTGGTGCTCGTGCTTGGGACAGTGGGCATGGTCTTTGGGACGGCCGCCCATCTCACTGGTCGCCTAGGAGCGGCTGTCATCGCTCATGCGCTATTCAATGGCGTCGTGATGGTGGTGCTGCTCACTGGGGTCCTTCCCGAGTGAGTCAGGCAGACCGAGGCAGTGCCATGTTGTCGATGAGCCGGACGCCGCCGAACCAGGCGGCGACGATCACCGAGTAGCCACAGCCGTCAATCATCGTCGGCGAGCGTTCGAAGGTGGCCGAGTCGACCACTGCGACGTACTCGACGTCGTCTGCTGCCGGATCGATCAGGTCTCGTGCAGCGCGTTCGATGGCGTCTGGTCCATGGCCGGCGTTCGCGCATGCCACCGCAGCCAGCAGACCACGATGGATTGCGAGCGCCCTCTGGCGTGCGACCGAATCAAGCCGTCGATTTCGGCTCGACATGGCCAGACCGTCGGATTCACGGATCGTGTCGCCGGCGACGATGTCGACGCCCAGATCGAGATCGGTCACGGTTCGGCGGATGACAGTCAGCTGCTGGAGGTCCTTGGCGCCGAACACAGCGACATCGGGAGCGCAGGCATTGAGCAGTTTGATGACGACGGTTGCAACACCAGAGAAGTGGCCGGCACGGTGCTCGCCCTCCCACCTCGAGGCGATCGATCCGGGTTCGATCCTCGTGTCGAATCCCGATGGGTACATGGCCTCGGCGGCCGGAAGGTACACGGCATCCACGCCGTGCTCAGCGCAGATCGCCAAGTCGTCGTCGATGACGCGGGGATACGAGTCGAAGTCCTCGGCGCGGTTGAACTGAGTCGGATTGACGAAGATCGAGACGATGACGTGATCGGCGTGACTCCGCGCGACATCGACGAGCGCCAGATGACCCCTGTGGAGCGCGCCCATGGTCGGCACCAGTGCCACGCGTCGCGCCGACGCCTGATGTTCCAACGTCCACCGGCGCGCACTGGCCGGATCTCGGAGGATCAACGGTGTGCTCATGACACAGCACTCGGGCAGAGCGAGAGGTAGGTCGGTCGGTCACGGGTCGGGGAAGCGGCGATGATTGCGTCGACACATGCCGAGGCCACACAGTCGGCGGCAACGGCGTGGATCTCGCTCAGTTGGGCGATTCGCTCGGCATCATCCAGTTCGACACGGCCGGTGGCGAGCGAGAACACGGTGTCACCGTCGGCCAGGGTGTGGACGGGTTTGATCGCTCGAGACAACCCGTCGTGTCCGGCCATGGCGATTCGAGTTGATTCGGCCCGGTCGATGCGGGCGTCAGTAGCCACAACCGCCAGGGTTGTGTTGAGCGCAGGCGCATCGAGGCAGTTGAGATGGTCCGAAAGGGCTCGGCGGTCATCGGCCGAGGGCCGTCGCAAGCCTGGCGTCCGGTGATGGGGAAGTCCGGTGGTCGCGTCGATGAGGGAACCACGGGCGTTCACGACGCAGAGCGCTCCTACGGTCACCGCCACATCGTGTGTGCCGTCGACGGTGAACACCACCTTGGACGATGCCATGCCGATTCCGCCTCGGAGTCCGCCGGCGACAGCGCCCATTCCCGCTCCGACCGATCCGCGACGACGCTCCTTCGCGCTGGCCGCGGCCGCCGCACGGTAACCGAACCCGGCATCGGGGCGCGATGCGAATGAACCACCGCGGCCGAGATCGAAGATCACTGCGGTGGGCACGACAGGCACCACCTCACCCTTGTCGGGGCCGACCCGAAATCCGAGGTCTTGCTCTGCGAGGTAGTCCATCACGCCGTCGGCTGCGGCAAGTCCGTAGGCGCTTCCCCCGGTCAGACAGACCGCGTTGATCCGGTCTACGAGGTTCCATGGCACCAACGCATCGGTCTCGCGGGTGCCGGGGCCACCGCCACGAACATCAACCCCGGCGACCGCGCCTTCTGGCGCGAAAACGACGGTGGCTCCGGTCCTCCAGCCACGGCTCGAACGTTGATGATGGCCGACCCAGATTCCTGGTACGTCGGTGATCGATCCGTGATCAGTGAGCATTGGCGCCGCTCCACAGTTCGCGGATCGGTGCCTCCGGATCTTCGAGAATGTCGTCGCCGATGCGTGAGGTGAGGTCGAGCCGCTGTACCGATCGCCGCTCGTCCCACGCCGGCCAGCCGGGTTCGAGATCGGCGGTGAATGAGGCGACGGCTGTCGAGAACTCATCGGCGAGGTCGGCTCGCCGTGTGTCATCACCGGTGAAGATCTCGACCCCTTTGCGATCAAGGTTGGAGAGCGCGAAGGGAATGTCGAGAGCGTGGCAGCTACCGAGGACACCGCCGAACACGGGGGTCGGGAACGCGAACCAGTGCATGAATGAGCGGTGACCGTGTGCTGCACGAGCATCGGCGAGATCATGGGCCGGTCTTCTGAACACCGCATCGGTGCGCATTGCCGAGAAGAGCTGGCCTACGTCATGGTCGTCGCGCAGCGAGCGGTAGACGTCGATTGCCGATCGGGGATCTGACCAGATGGTGCCGAATCGGCGTTCCAATGTCGATTCGTCCATTCCGGTGACGGCGGGATCGAAGGCGGTGAACAGATGCATCTCGTCTCGCGTGGTTCCGATCATCAGCGGCCGCGGATCGCGAGATGCGGCGTCGACAACCGACACCGGTACGAACGCACCATCGTCACTGGGGGAGAAGGCCGTGAGGGCGTCGTCGGTCGAACCCAGCACGATCGACTGTGCTGCGAGCAACTCGTCGACGGACAGCCGACGGAGTGCGTCGACGTCGTCCACGGCGGCGGCAGCGAGCAGTTCACCCACGGTGGCCTCCGCACGGGCCCTGTTGCGGATCTGCGGCATTGATGGGCTGAGCGCGATAGCGGCCCGGAAGAGGTTCCGCGCGTCGGGCGCCGCCATGAGGGTGATCACTGAACTTCCACCGGCTGACTCACCCATGATGGTGACGCGGTGGGGATCGCCGCCGAATGCAGCAATTTCGTCTCTGACCCACCTGAGGGCCTCGATCTGATCGCCAATGCCGAGGTTGGCATCGCCGAGGAATCCGAAGGCCCCCAGTCGATAGTTGACGGTCACGACCACGACATCGTGCAGTCGGGCCATGTTCGTGCCGTCGTACCACGGCACTGATCCGGCGCCGTTGGTGAATGCGCCGCCATGGATCCAGACGATGACCGGGTGCGGTCCGGTGTGATCGGGGGCGAAAACGTTGAGCGTCAGGCAGTTCTCGTCAGTCGGTTGGCTGCTTTCGCCGAGCAGCCGTTCCATCGTTCCGGGCACCTGTGGTGCCTGCGGTCCGTACATGGTGGCGTCGCGTCGGTTCGACCAGGTTTCACGGTCGGGCAGCGAGGCTTCGAAGCGTGCAGCGGTTGCGTAGCGGATGCCTTTGAACACTGAGACACCGTTGCGATCAAGGCCGACGAGTTCGCCGCCCGAGACCCTGACCGTCGGATCGTTCACCCGGGTCAAGGTAGCGTGCCGCCCGTGTGGAGGCGCCGTCGGGGAATGGGGAGCGTGCCGCTGTCAGCCCGCCTCGGTCGTCGAGCAGGCGAGGTGGCTCTCGACCTGCATGACCTCATCTCCCGCTGGGCGGCGATCGGGCCCGACACGCGTCGTGGCCGGGCCTTCGGTGCGTTCGGCGAGGGAAGCATCATCTGTTTCCCGCCCGGCACCATCATGAACGAGGGGTTCATCCGAATCGGCTCCCAGACGATGATCGGTCCCGATGTGGCTCTCTCAGCCGGCATGGTTCCCGGTCAGCAATGCCCCACCGATCCGGTCGTCAGAATTGGCGATCGCTGCCTGATCGGGCGGGGCTCTGGGATCGTCGGGCATTTCTCGATCGACATCGGCGACGACGTGTGGACCGGCCACCACGTCTACATCACCGACCAGAACCATGGGTACGACGATCTCGAGGTTCCGATTTCCTGCCAGTCGATGCCCGAGCAACCGGTTCGTATCGGTTCAGGTTCGTGGATCGGCCACGGCTCAGTGATCCTGCCCGGAGCTGACATCGGTGAACATGTGGTGATCGGCGCCAACAGTGTGGTCGCCGGCACCATTCCCGATTACACGGTTGCCGTCGGTGCTCCGGCGCGTGTGATCAAAGACATGCGCGCCGGCTGAGGCTCTCACATACCGAGATCGAGCGGTGGACTACAGGTCGCCATCTCATTGTCAGCAGCGAACGTCGCCAGACGCTCGGAGATCGGGACCTCACTCATCGTCTCGTAGAACGGCAGGTTCTCCCCGGTGGTGCGCAATTCATCGGTGTAGCGACGCCGATCATCGATGTAAATGCGGTACTCGTCGATCCACATGGGGACGATCGCCTGGCCTTTCGCATCGGCGGGCAGGTCGGCCTCAAGCTCATCGACCATTGCGTCGACGATGTCGGTGGCGCGGTCGATGATGTCTGCTCGTTCACGGATGAGTTCCGAGCCACCCGAGTCGAGCCTTCGGTAGTCGGCGAGGAGGGATCGGTCATCTGCGTAGTCCGCGCAGATGGACTCCGCTCGCTCAGCCCATTGACGGTCCTCGAAGCGGTTGACGCCTTCTCGGGGCGACAAGAACAGGACGTAGGTCCAGAGCACGATCATGCCGACGAGAAAGGCCCCAACAGCGCTGCGGGCAAGTCGGCGGCGCCAGGCAGGAATAGTGTCGTCGGCGGTGGGGGGCGCCGTGTGGCTCATGGGGCTCACGCTACGACGGGATTCGCGTCGTTGTTCATCCCTGCACGCCCACCGGTCCGACATCGACCCCGAACGGGAGTGGGCCGCCGACGGCGACTATCCGGCATCGGATCTCATCGATCGAGGACGGGAACGTCGCCGAATTGGTGCCGGTCGACCCAGCTGCCACCCTGTCGATGCTGATGGTGACCGAGCGCACAGTTCGGTCGAGCATCGGGCCCGTCACCTCAACGAAGACGGTGAACGATGCTCGTTCAGTCGACTGGTTCTCGACGGCGGCAGTCACGGCGACGGTGCCAGCGATCCATACGCACTCGGTGACGGTCGCCTCGTGAGCGACAGGGCGAGCGAACTTGGACACAGCGCTCCACAGCAGTCCAATGGGAATGGCGAGCGCCACGACGGCGACCACAACGACACCCATGACGATTCGGCGGCGACGCCGTGGCTGGCGGGTGTGTGACGGAGCGATGCCGAGCGGATCGACTCGTCTCACCCCATCGACGGCGACATCAGCGGTCCAGCGTGAACCGTCGAAGAAGCGGTGGTCGAATCGGCCCAGCGGGTCGGGGTGCCAACCGGGTTGGCTCGTCACAGCGTCACGGTACCGTCGTTGACATGGAGATTGTGCTCGTCCGTCATGGTGAACCCGAGTGGGTCCGCAATGGTCTCGCGGTCGGAGACCCGCCTCTCACTGAACGCGGCCGGCTCCAGTCGGAACTGCTCGCTGATCGACTCGTCGACGAGCACTTCGACGAGATCTTGGTCTCACCGCTGATTCGGGCCCGACAGACGGCGGCACCGCTCCTCGAGCGGCTTGGCCGCCCGGAGGTCATCGCACCCTGGCTCGCCGAGATCCGTGACCCGGGCTGGGCCGGCAGCCCAGCCGAGAAGGCCGAGCAGGCCTATGCAGAGATGCGCCTTCAAGAGCCGGACGAGCGCTGGCACGGGCTCGATGGTGGCGAGTCGGTTCGCGACTTCGTCGGAAGGATTCATCTTGGCGTCGAGATGTTCCTCGCAGAGCGCGGGGTCACCCGACACGAGCATGATCTTCCTGTCTGGACGGTTGAGCGGCCCGGCCGTCGAATCCTCCTCGTGGCGCATGCGGGCACGAACTCGGTGTCGATCGGGCATCTGCTCGGGCTTGCGCCGACACCGTGGGAATGGGACCGATTCGTGCTCGGCCATGCCTCGGTGTCTCGGGTGGAGTCGATGTCCATTGGGCCGGTGCACTCTTTCAGCCTCGTCCGCTTGGCCGATGTAGAGCACCTGCCTCTCAATGATCGGAGCCGCTGACCCGGTCCGGCGCAACAACTACGGTCTCGGTATGGACAACGCAACGTCCCGAGATACACCGGGCATTGGACACCGCCAGATGTTCATCGGCGGCTCCTGGGTCGACGCTCTCGACGGTGGCCGTTTCGTCACCGTCAATCCGGCCACCGGCGCCGAGATTGGTTCGGTGCCGCGTGGACGTGCCGCTGACGTCGATCGGGCGGTGGCAGCGGCTCGCAATGCCTTCGACTCCGGACGTTGGGGCCAGTCGGTCGCCGAGCGCGATCGGGCCCGGGTGCTCTTCCGGATGGCGGATCTCGTGCGGGAGCGCCGAGATGATCTGGCTCGCCTCGAGGTGCTCGACTGCGGCAAGCCGATCGGTGACGCCGAGGCTGACATCGACGAAGTGGCGTTCATGTTCGAGTACTACGCCGGTTGGGCGACGAAGATCATGGGCGACATTCCTCCGGTTGGTCCCGATGCGATGAGCCTCGTCGTGAAGGAGCCGGTCGGGGTGTGCGGCCTGATCGTCCCGTGGAACTACCCGATGCTGATGGCTGCCCAGAAGGTGGCGCCTGCGCTGGCGGCAGGGTGCACCGTGGTGCTCAAGCCCGCCGAGCAGACGCCATTGAGCGCTTTGGTGATGGCCGAGATTGCAGCCGAGGCTGGTGTGCCTGACGCTGTATTCAACGTGGTGACCGGTGTTGGCGTGGAGGCGGGTGAACCGATGCTCACCGACCCGAGGGTCGACAAGATCTCGTTCACCGGTTCGCTCGCCGTCGGCCGGCACATCCAACGCACATGCGCAGACGATCTGAAGCGGGTGACGCTCGAACTCGGCGGTAAGAGTCCCAATATCGTGTTCGCCGATGCGCCGATGCCCGAGGCCGTGTCGGGGAGCTGTCTGGGCGTGTTCGGGAATCAAGGCGAGGTCTGCTCAGCCGGTTCGAGGGTGCTTGTTCAGCGCTCGATTCATGACGAATTCGTCGCCGCCATGGTCGCGGAGACCGAGGCGATCCGGCTTGGCTCCGGGCTCGACCGCTCGGTGACGATGGGCCCGTTGGTGTCGGCAGCACAGATGGAGAGGGTGAACGGCTTCATCGACTCGGCGCCTGCTGACGGCGCCCGTCTCGTTCATGCCGGACGTCGGCCGGATGATCCGGTGCTGGCCGGCGGCTTCTTTGTGCCCCCAATGATCTTTGCGGTGGATGATCAGCGACCCCGGATCGCCCGTGAGGAGATATTCGGTCCAGTCATGACGGTCATCCCGTTCGACGACGAGGCCGAGGCCATTCGACTCGCCCATGACACCGAATACGGCCTCGCTGCCGCAATCTGGACGACCGACATCTCCCGAGCGATGCGCACGGCACGGGCTCTGAGGGCAGGCGTCGTCTGGGTGAACGATTCCCAACCGGCGCCGAGCGAGGCGATGTGGGGCGGATACAAGCAGAGCGGGGTCGGTCGCGAACTCGGTCCCTATGCGCTCGATGCGTATCTCGAGTCGAAGCAGATTTACATCAACCTCGGGGGTTGAGCAGAGCGCACGCCTAACATCGGCCCATGCGTCCGAGTGCCTCGACCTATCGGCGGATCTCGATCGGGGCACTGATTGCACTCAGCGTGATCATCGTGACGGGCGCCGCTGTTCGGCTGACGAACAGTGGGCTCGGCTGCGATGACTGGCCAAACTGCAACTCGGAGAAGTTGATCGATGTGTCGTCGACACACGCGGCGATCGAGCAGGTCAACCGACTCTTCACCGGGGTGGTGGTTGCTGCGGTGGCGGCCGCAGTGCTCGGCTCACACCGACGACGACCGTTCAGACGGGATCTGGTCGTCTGGTCGTGGCTGCTGGTCGTTGGCGTCGTTGCCAACGCACTTCTCGGTGCGATCACGGTCTGGGTCGACCTGCATCCGTACGCAGTCCAGGGCCACCTCTTGTTGTCGATGGCACTCATCGCGTCCGGTGCGGTTCTGGTGCGACGCTCCGGACAGCTCGACGGCGTCCCTCGGCGCGCCTCGGTGTCACCGGTGAGTCGGTTGGCAGTCGGTCTGATCGGACTCGGCACCACCGTTGCGGTGGTCACTGGCACCGTCGTGACTGGCGCCGGGCCACATGCTGGGGATGAGAACGCCGTTCGCCTCGATGTCGCAATTCCTACTGCGGCGCGGATCCATGGGGCCTCGGTGATGGTGACCTTGGTCGTCGCTGTCGCGCTCCTGATGCGTCTTCGTCGAGAATCCGCCGATCTCGGCGTGCTTCGCCCTGGACTCGGTCGTTGGATGTTCGTTGCGATCCTCCAGGCAGGGCTCGGATACCTGCAGTACTTCACCGGTGTGCCAGAGATCCTCGTTGGAGCGCATGTGGCAGGAGCGACAGCGGTGTACATCGTGACGACCCAACTCTGGCTCGACACCAGCGAGCCCGAGGGCGTTCGGGTCGACGAGCGATCGCCGGTGGCGGTGTGATGACCGACGACCGGCTGGTGCTCGGGGTCGCTGTTCGAGGTCGGAGTTGCTCGGCCGAGGTGCGCCGAGTCGACAGCGGTGCGCTCGTCGACAGTGTCACGGTTGCAGCCGATGGCGATGGGGAGTCGTGGACCTCCGTAGTGGTTGACGCCTTGCACGCGATGACCGCTCCGAACGATCGTGTGGTGTCGGCACTGTCGTGTGTCGCACCGGCCCAGACGGCGGTGTTGCTCGATGGCGATGGAGAGCTGCTCGGGGCGCCGGTACCTGCTGCTGATCCGTCCACGGTTCCCGATGCGGGATGGCTCTCCAGTCGCATGGACGCTGCGCGGTGGCGTGCTGCAGTCGGCTCAGTGCCGCACTATCGCTGGACCCTGTCGGCGTTGTCACTGCTACATCGTTGCGACCCAGACCGCTGGGCGGCGATGGCGCAAGTGGCCACACCAGCCGAGTTTCTCGGTTGGCGACTGACCGGCGTGTTCGCAACCGAACCGGGCGACGCTTCTTCAACCGGATGTTGGTCAGCCGACGGGCGTGCCCCGGCCTGGGATGTGCTGGCAATTGTCGATGCGGATCGTGACTGGTCGACAGCGTTCGCTCCGAGCGTCGACACCTGTGCGGTGATCGGAAGTTGGCACAGCATCCCGGTGATCGTCGGGACCAATGAGCTCTCGGCAGCTGTGTTGGCGGCTGACCCGGACATTGGTGACGTCGTCGTGCTCGAAGGCCACGACCAAGCTGTGATCGTCGTTCTCGATGCAGCAGGCGAGTCAGCCGATCTCTTGGTCGCGTCAGATGGTCTCGGGCGTCGATTCGGCGTGGTGCACCCCACGATCGATCTCGGTCAAGGGCTTCCTGTCGATGTGGTCCCTGACGGTGTGATGACCTCTGGACGGGTCCTGTGGGTCGGCGATGGGGGACTGATCACGCCAGAGACAGGGGAGCGCAGTCCGTTGTCACTTGCGGCGGCCGGATCTGCTCGTGCGGCCGCCGGTCTGTTGGGTGATACACCGACGACGGTCGTAGGGCGGTGGGCAGGCGCATCGGTAGTGCCATGAGGCGGCGACGTCCTTACGACCCAGATCCCTTCGAGGTGCTTGGACTCGACCGCCGGATCGCGACCCGGGCCGACATCGTGGCGGCGAGACGCCGTCTGGCGCGTGAGTTACATCCCGACCGCAACGGTGGTGATTCTGACCGGATGGTCCGCGTGAATCGCGCCGCTGACGCCGCACTCGAAAGTCTCTCAATCATCGATCAGGCGCCTCCGAGAGCAGACTCGAACGCCCGACGCGCCGGGGCGGAACCGCCACGTCACGTGCGGCGGGATCACCCGTCGTTCACCATTGACGTGTTGCCGGCAGAAGCATTCGAGGCTCTGCTCATCGTCACTGGCTGGATCGGCCAACTGGCCGATGAGGATCCCCCGTATCGGCTCGAAACCGTGCTCGATGGGGGTCTGTGGTGCGCCCTCGAGTTGGTGCCCGACGCAGCAGCGACGACGGTGTCAGTGGCGGTTGACGTCGCCGAGGGGGACTCGGTCGATGTGGAGAGCATCCGCGATCAGTGGGTGTGGGCGCTCAACCTTCTCGACTGGGAGGTTCTGGACCCCGCCCAGCCGCGGCCTTGGTGAGGCGATCCCGCAACGCATGACCAAGGCCTGTCGCGGGCGGTAAGACGGCGACGATGCGATCGACGCCGGCTCGGTCGGCTCGGCGAAGGTCGTCGTAGAGATGCCGGGCTGCGTCGACGAGATCATCGGTCCGATCGATGATCACCGTGTTGCCATCGGCCAGCTTGGTGGCGCTGGCACGGTCGCTGACCAGCATCATGGGCGTTCGGGGCGCATAGTGCGACGCAAGCATGCCGCTGGCGCGTGACGGACCACGTGCTGCCCCCATAGAGAGTCCGAGAATCCGTTCGATGTCTTCGGTCGGGATGCCGCCGGGGCGGAGGATCTCGGGGGGGTCGGCAACGAGATCGACGATCGTGCTCTCCACCCCGATGGTGCTCGGACCGCCGTCGAGTATGAGGTCGGTGTCGGGATTGAGATGGCCCGTGAGGTCGTCGAGCACATGCTCGACCGTTGTGGGGCTGACTCGGCCAAACCGGTTGGCCGATGGAGCAGCGACCGCCCCGCCATGGAGTCGGAGCATCTCGAGGGTGAGCGGGTGCGCCGGTACCCTGATTCCGACCGTGTCGCGGCCGCCGGTGATGATGTCGCTCACTCGATCTCTCTTGGGAAGCAGCAAGGTGAGCGGGCCCGGCCAACAGGTCTCGGCCAGTGCCTGGGCGGCGGCTGAGGACGTGTCGGCCCAGTGCCCAGCGGTGTCGAGGTCGGCAACGTGGATGATCAATGGGTGACCGGCCGGCCGGCCTTTGACCTCGTAGACACGACCGAGGGCCGCATGGTTGTCAGCATCTGCCCCGAGGCCGTACACCGTCTCGGTCGGTATGACTACCAGTCCGCCGGCTCGAAGTCGTTCGGCCGCTTCGGCTGGGTTCGTGGTGATCGGAATGGCCGGTCGTGTCACGTCGGAATTGCGTCGAGAAACTCGAGCGCAGCATCGACGAATCCGAACGCCTCGGGTGTGGCGAAGTGGTCGACGTTTCGGAGAACAGTGCCAGTCGCATTGGGAAGAGCATCGACGAGTCGATCCGCGGGATGGACGAAGTCTCGATCGCCGACCACCACAAGCACGGGGCAGGTAACCGCTGACAGCACCTGCTCGTCGAGTCGTATCCGCTGAGGTTGGCGGAGCACAGCTGCCAGCGCTGCTGAGTCGTTCCCGGCCTGCATTGCGTACTGGCCGAAGAGCCTGGCGACGTTGTCCTCTGGATCGCCCTCTCCATCCACCGCCTTGATGATCGACGCTGTGCGTTCGTCATCACGCTCAAACACGTTGCGGCCGATACCCGCCAGAACCAGTCGGTTGAATGCGGTGGGGTGTTCGACGGCGGTGCGCAGCAGCGTGAGAGCGCCCATTGAGAAACCGACGGCGTCAATCGGTGAACCGTCGGTGGGAAGCGCCGCAACCACGCGCTCCGTGAGATCGGCGTAGGCCTCGGGTTCGTGTGGTTTGGGCGCCGTTCCGTGCCCGAGGAGGTCCACCCCGATCACTGGTCGCCCAGCGTCGGCGAGAAGGGCGGTGAAGCCACTGCGCTCCCAGGTCGTGGTGAACGAGCCTCCCCAGCCGTGGACGCACATCACTGGGATGGGGTTCTGCTCGTCGGCCATGGATGGGGACACTAGACGTTGTGGCGGGGGTAGCGATTCGTCGGCGCTGGGTCAGAGTGCGGTTAGCCTTGCCGCGCTGTTCGCAAGGAGGACCACTATGCGGATGTTGCACCCGAACTCGGGTCACGATCTCACCTACAACGACGTCTTCATGGTGCCGAGCTTGTCATCGGTCGGCTCACGCCTTGGGGTCGACCTCTCGACCCCGGATCGGATCGGAACGACGATTCCGGTTGTGGTCGCGAACATGACGGCGGTTGCCGGACGGCGCATGGCCGAAGTGGTTGCGCGCCGAGGTGGTCTGACCGTGCTTCCCCAAGACATTCCGGTAGATGTGATCGAATCGGTCGTCCGGTGGGTGAAGGAACGTCACCCGCTGTTCGAGACGCCGATCACCCTCACGCCGGGGCACACAATCGGCGACGCGCTGAACCTGATCCACAAGCGGGCGCACGGAGCGATCGTGGTGGTCGATGACCGTGACTGCCCGGTTGGCGTCTTCACCGAAGATGACGCCGTGGGTTTCGATCGATTCACCCAGATCCGACATGTGATGAGTCGGGACTTGGTGACGCTCGCAGACGACATTGATGCCGAGGGTGCATTCAACGCGCTTGGCGAGCAGCGTCTTTCGGTGGCACCAGTGGTCGACGCTGAGGGCCGTCTTCGCGGGGTCATGACGCGCCGCGGAGCCCTGCGCTCGACGATCTACCGCCCGGCGCTCAACGCAGCGGGGGAACTCCTGACCTCTGTCGCCGTTGGAATCAACGCCGATCCGACAGGTCGGGCGAAGGCGCTCGCAGCGATGGGTGTCGATGTCATCGTTGTTGACACGGCCCATGGCCATCAGTCGAAGATGATCGATGTGGTCGCCGAGGTGCGTACCGCGTTACCCGACATCCGCATTGTGGCGGGCAACGTGGTGACGGCAGAGGGCACCCGGCACCTCGTGGAGGCCGGTGCCGACATCATCAAGGTCGGGGTCGGTCCGGGAGCGATGTGCACGACGAGGATGATGACCGGTGTCGGTCGTCCGCAGTTCTCGGCTGTTGTCGAGTGCGCTGACGAGGCCCGTCGGCTCGGGGCCAACATCTGGGCGGACGGTGGCGTCAGATTCCCGCGCGACGTCGCGCTGGCCCTCGCTGGTGGCGCCGCCAACGTGATGTTCGGTTCGTGGTTCGCTGGCACGCACGAGTCTGCGGCCGACGTGCAACGGGACACCGATGGCAGGCTCTACAAGGAAAGCTTTGGCATGGCGTCCAACCGGGCGGTGAAGAATCGCAGTCGAGATGATCATGAGCTCGAACGGGCGCGCAAGGAGCTGTTTGAAGAGGGCATCAGCACATCGCGTATGTATCTCGACGCTCACCGTCCGGGCGTCGAGGACATCATCGATCAGATCGTGGCCGGTGTGCGCTCGTCGTGCACGTACGCCGGAGCGGCGACAATCGAAGAGTTCCATGAGCGTGCGGTGGTCGGCGTGCAGAGCCATGCCGGCTACGAGGAGGGTCGCCCGCTCGGTACGAGTTGGTGACCGGAGAGCTCTCATGATCATCGCCATCGATGGACCGGCGGGGGCTGGAAAGAGCACGGTGTCAAGGGGGCTGGCCGAGCGGCTCGGGCTTCGACATCTCGATACGGGAGCCATGTATCGGGCCGTGACGTTCGGCGTCTTGGAGCGAGGAATCGATCCGGCGTCTGCCGCCGAGGTTGCCGATGCCGCTGAGTCGATGGAGATCGCGGTGAATGACTCAATGGTGACGGTGGACGGGGTCGATGCGACGACGGCGATTCGAGGTCGTGATGTGACGGCCGCGGTGAGTTCCGTGGCGGCGAATGCGATGGTGCGGGATCTGCTCGTGGAGCGTCAGCGCGCCTGGGTGGATCAGCACGGTGGCGGCGTGGTCGAAGGTCGCGACATCACCACGGTCGTCTTACCGGATGCTGACCTCAAATTGTTCGTGACGGCATCGCCCAGGGTTCGGGCCGAGAGGCGCGTGGCCGAGACCGGCGGCGACGTCGACCAAGTGGAGGCGTCGATCATCGAGCGTGACCGTCGTGATGCCACCCGTGAGACCTCGCCGATGGTGGTGGCGAGCGATGCTGTCGTTGTCGACACGAGCGAGATGGCAATCGATGACGTGGTGGAGCGGGTACTCGACCTCATCGGGAGGCCCCTGCAGTGAGCCGTCCGGACACCTTCCTCGCCGGGAACTCGTTGGCTTCGAGAGCCTTCTATCGATTCGGTCGCACCATCACCACGGTGCTGACCCGGACGTACACCCGAATGTCGATCCACGGGCGTCACAACATTCCGGCGACGGGCGCGTTCGTGTTAGCTCCGGTTCACCGCTCCTATGTCGATACGCCGATTGCTGCGTGTGTGACGTCGCGTCGACTTCGGTTCCTCGGCAAGGACTCGATGTGGAAGTACCGCTGGTTCGGCTGGGTGCTCTCGGCGCTGGGCGCAATCCCTGTTACTCGTGGGACGGCTGATCGGGAGGCGCTTCGGCGCTCGGTTGCTGTGCTCGAGGCCGGTGACCCGTTGGTGCTGTTCCCTGAAGGTGAACGCAAGTCGGGGTCCGTTGTCCAGCCGATGTTCGATGGCGCCGTCTACGTGGCCTTGAAAGCAGGGGTTCCGATCGTTCCGGTCGGTATCGGCGGGTCGGAGATGGTGATGCCGAAGGGGGCGAGGTTCGTCTTCCCGCGCAAGGTTCGTGTGGTGGTTGGTGAGCCCCTGATGCCGGAGACGTCGAGCGGAGGGCGGGTGTCGCGGAGTGAACTATCGCGACAGAGCGAGCGGTTGCACGCAGAACTCCAGCGATTGTTCGACCTCGCAATGGTCGATGTGGGGTGGTCCTACGGCGCGCTCGCCGACCAGTAGGCCGCCAACGCTCTAGCGAGGTGCGCGGGATCCGCCGAGCCGCACATCTCACGAGCCGAGTGCATCGAAAGTTGGGGGATGCCGACATCGACGGTGTCGATGCCGAGCCTCGTTGCGGTGATCGGTCCGATTGTCGAACCGCAGGGGATGTTGTTGCGCGAGGCGAAAACCTGCCAAGGAACGTCGGCGGCCTCGCACGCCTGTTGGAAGCGCTGTGCTGAGCGAGGCGAGGTTGCATAACGCTGGTTGGCGTTGACCTTGATCGCCGGCCCGCGGTTGACCTGTGGCGCATGGGCGGTGTCGTGACGCTCCGGGTAGTTCGGATGCACGGCATGCGCGTTGTCGGCTGAGACACACGACGAACTGGCGAGCGCCTCGAGCAGATCGGTACCTGATGCGCCGATGGCATCGGCGATTCGCTGCAGCACATGCTCGAGGAATGGCCCGTCGGCGCCGGTGGAGCTCGCAGAGCCGACCTCCTCATGATCGTTCAGCACCATCATCGCAAGGCGCCCTGGCGACGCGGAGATGCTCGCCAATGCCGACGTTGCTGCCCAGCACGAGATGAGGTTGTCGAGTCGGCCTGAGGCGATGAAGTCGTCGTCACGTCCGAGGAGCGCAGCGGGTTGGGTGTCGAAGAGGCAGAGATCCCACCACGTAGCCGTCGATGTGCCCGCCAGTTCGCCGAGCCAACTGGCGACGGCGCCTGGCTGGGGTTCGCCGAGGCCCCAAACCGGCGTGAGATGGGTCTGTGGGTCGAGTTTCAGTCCGTCGTTGACTTGGCGGTCGAGGTGGACGGCGAGTTGGGGGACGCGTGCGATGGCCCCGGTTCGTATCGGGTGTTCGATCCCGGCAGCATCGAGCACGACGCCGGCGATCCCGAGGTCTCGATCGAGCCATGAGTTGTTGAGGATGCCGCCGTAGACCTCAACGCCGAGTTGCTTCCAGCCGACCGAACCGACATCGGGGCGTGGTTTCAGTTTGAGGCACGGAGAGTCGGTGTGAGCACCGACGATGTCAATCGGCGGCATCGACATCAGCCCGGCTTCGAGTCGCCAGGCGATGACCGCTCCATGGCGACGAACCACCGCGAAGCCGGTGACGTCAGCAGCACCCCAGTGTGCGGTCTCATCGAGCTCGGTGGCTCCGACGGCTGTGAGCCGGGCCGTCACCTCACGGGCGGCATGGTGTGGCGATGGAGCTGCATCGAGGAAATCGAGAGCGTCTGCGATGTCATGAGTGTCCATGTCGGTGTCTCCTGTCACTCACAGGGACCGTGTTTCGGGCCCGTCGATCGACTAGATAAGCACGTGTGCCCCGTAAGACGAAGATTGTGGCGACCATCGGCCCGTCGAGCAGCGACCCGTTGGTCATCGATGGGTTGCTCGCCGCTGGCGTCGACGTCGTCAGGCTGAACCTCTCGCACGGATCGCTTTCGGAGCATCTCGATCGCCTCGATGCCGTCAGGTCATCAGCGGCGCGCCTCGGGCGACACGTCGCAGTGCTTGCCGATCTGCCTGGTCCGAAAGTTCGTGCTGGTCGATTCCCCGAAGGGGGGACCGAATTGGTGCCGGGTGCTTTGGTCCGATTTGTCGAAGGCGACCTGATGAGCGGCGCCGGCCAGATTGCGATCGCTGAGCCAGGGCTGGTGGGAGGACTTCGTGTTGGAGACCGTGTCGTGCTCGGCGACGGTGCGATTTCGCTCACGGTGGAGAGTGCCGGTGACTCGGCAGTGCAGGCTCGTGTCGACACCGGTGGTCGCACTCAAGGAGCCCCGGGTGTGCACGTGTCATCGGAGCGATTGAAGATGACGACGCCGACGGCGGAGGATCTCGAACTCGCCGAGGCGATGGCATCTGCGGGGGTCGAGTTCATGGCGGTGTCGTTCGTCCGTCGGGCTGGCGAACTCGACGTGGTTCGCCAGGTCGTCGGGGATCGCGCCCGGCTCGTCGCCAAGATTGAAACCAGCGCAGCGTTGGCCGATCTTGTCGGAATCGTTGAGGCGTCCGATGCGGTGATGGTGGCGCGTGGCGATCTCGGTATCGACTGTCCGATCGAGGATGTGCCGCATCTCCAGAAGAGGATCATTCGCGAGTGTGTCGAACGTGGTGTTCCGGTGATCACAGCCACGCAGATGCTCGAGTCGATGGTTGCAGCCCCGTCACCGACGCGGGCTGAGGTCAGCGACGTCGCCAACGCCGTGTTCGACGGAACGGACGCGTTGATGTTGTCCGGGGAGACTGCGGTCGGACATGATCCGGTGGCGGTGGTCCGAACCATGGCGACGATCGCTGAGCGTGCCGAACAGGAGGCGAGCTACCGGGCCTGGGCTGAGCGCCTCGGTCGGGTGCAGCGTACGCAGTGGGATTCAGTTGGTGATCGGATCACCGCTGCGCTCGGCCATGCGGCGAGCCAAGCAGCTCGCGATGTCGAGGCCAGTGCGATCCTGTGCTGCACGAGGTCGGGCCGCACGGCGCGGGCGATGGCCCGCTTCCGGCCCGAAGCGACGCTCATCGGACTCTCACCCGATCTGTCTGTGGTGCGATCGATGGCGTTGTCATGGGGTGTCGATCCGATTGCGGTCGACACCTACGAGACCACCGATCAGATGGTCTGGTACGCAGTGGAGACGGCGGTGAACGCTGGTCGGGTTGCGCACGGCGACACGGTTCTGGTGCTGGCTGGCTCGCCCGATCGCACCGCTGACACCGCCGCTGACGTGCTCCGGATCGTGTCGGTCGCATGAGTGACCGACACGGAATTTGGTCGTCGATCTCCGGAGATCCGACGGGGCATCAACTGGTGCTTATTCACGGCAGTATGGATCGCTCGACCGGCCTTGCCCGGCTTGCGAGACGCTTTGATGCCGGATGGCGCGTGCTGCGACTCGATCGTCGGGGTTACGGTCGGTCGAGCTCGCATCCCGGTCCGTTCGGCATCGAGCATCATGTCGACGACCTGGTCGAACTGATTAGCGACGCGATGCCAACAGGGCCAGTGCACCTCTTTGGTCACAGTTTCGGTGGAAATGTCTCGCTCGCTGCTGCTAGTCGGATAGGCCCTCGAGTGGCGACAGTCACGGTTTTCGAGTCGCCGTTGTCGTGGATGGACTGGTGGCCGGGTGCTTCAGCGCACGGTTTTCCCGAATCCGATCCGGCTGACTCGGCCGAGGCGTTCATGCGTCGCCTGATCGGCGATGAACGGTGGAACCGGCTGCCCGAGCGGACTCGACTGGAGCGCCGCGCTGAAGGCAGGGCGCTCGTGGGAGAGCTCGGCACACTGCGCCTTCGCGCTCCGTGGGATCCGGCGGCTATCAACGTGCCGGTGCTGGCTCTCTGCGGTTCGCGGGGAGCCGATCACCACCAACGATCGACGGCCTATCTCGCCGACGTGATCCCTGATTGCCGGTCGTTTTCGGTCGAGGGCGCCCGGCATTTCGGACCCAACACTCATCCGGATCAGGTGGCCGATCTGGTGAAGGCCTTCATTGAGCGCGGCGAGCGGCCAGGAGACCCGGAAGTCGCCCGGTGATGAGCGCAATCAGGGCGATGGTGACAGCGACGAGGCTGAATCCAGCGGTTCCCCCGATGCCGAATCGTTCGTAAAGCTGGCCGCTGAGGATCACGGCTGTGGCTCTTGACAAGGTGCCGGCGGCATTGCCGATAGCGAGCGCGGTGCCGCGTGCGCTCGGTGCGGCTTCGCTGACCAGCGACAGTGATGACACGAACCCGTATTCGAACCCGGCGACGAGCACCAAGAGCCCGACGACAGCCGCGACGGTCGATCCGCCAGCCGAGACGACAACCCCAAGGCCGATGCCGAGCAGCACGCCGCCCCCAGCAACTGAGCGAGCTACGCCGAGGCGATCGGACACGAGCGCCACGCTCGACGAGGAAACCAACTCGACGGCGCCCATCGCCGTGGCGACAGCACCGAGGCCGCCCACCGACATCCCGTGTGCGTCCTCCATCCAGGCGCCTACGACCACGAACACGCTGATGCCAGCTGCGGCCATGGCCGCTGATGCGATGATCGGCGACCACGCTGATCTCGGGAGAAGTCGGGGCTCGGATCTTGCTTCGCTGTTGTGGTGGGTCGCGGGGCGCGGTGCCTCCAGGGTGCCGAGGATCAGCAATGCGCCGATGGTGGTGATGACGGCGAGAGCGACATACGCGGCCTGCCAGCCGAATCGGTCGATGAGCCAGGCAAGTATTGGTGCGCCGACCAGCAGCGAGATGGCCCAGGACATCTCGTAGACACCGATGGCGCGACCACGGCGGGCATACGGCACGTTGTCGCCGATGTAGGCGAGCCCTGACACGGTGAGGTTCGAGACACCGGTCACCAGCAGCACCATGGCGAGCGCAAAGGTGACGATCGAACCGCCGAGGGCGACGACGCTCGAGGCGGTGACGAGCAGAAGGCCCCCGGCGAAAATCAGGCGATGTCGGCCGCGGTCGAGGCTCCTGCCTGCTGCTGCGGTCGATAGGCCGGCGAGTTCGGCGGTTCCGATGATGCTGGTGAGCGTGCCCGTTGTGGTTCCGAACGCCCGCTCGAGGGTGGGGAGAAATGCGCCCACCCACCGAAGGGCGACATTCGATGTGGCTTTGGCTGCGGTGAGAGCGATCAGACGCGCGCCGAGACCTGTCTGCGAAGTGGAACCGTTCACCCTGGGGTCCGTCAGGGTGAGACCGTGACCGGAACGTCGACCTCGGTTCCGAAGAATGTGCAGGTGACTTGCTCGGCATCTGAAGAGATCGAGGCTTTGACATCTTCGACGCATTGGTCGACGGCGGTGCGTTGCGACCATGCTGCGACGGCGAGTCCAGCAAGGATCACGGCGACGATCACCTTCTGAACGATTGTCTTCATGATCCAGGCGGCGAGCAATCCAAGGAGCACGAACACCGAGGCGGCGACGATGGCGATCGTCTTCGCATCGTCGGTCGTGAGGGCGAGCACGGTGGTCATGTCGACACGATACGGCAGGGCGGCCGTACTCTTCTGGCATGTCCGACCAGCAGCATTCGCAACCAATCGGCCTGTCGACGGGTCTTCCGACGACGGTCCTTCCCGCTTCGCCGGCCGAGGTGCGCCATCGGATCGATCAGGTCTCGACCGCTGCGCCGGCTGACCGACTTGCGGCGCTTGGCGACGTGGTCGCTGCGAACCCGCGCGATCTCGACGCGTGGGCTGCCTACGCCGAAGCGAGCGTCGACCGGATGGGTCGGTACGCAGCTGCTCGGGTCGGCTACCACCGGGGACTCGATGCGTTGCGAGCCAACGGGTGGCGTGGTTCGGGCTATGTGCCGTGGGCTGCTCCGAGCAACAGGGGGTTCCTCCGGTGCTTGCTGATGCTGCAGAACGCGGCTGCGGAGATCGGCGAAGTCGATGAGGCGGAGCGCTGCGCGCTGTTCCTTGTACAGCTCGATCCGTCGGGGGTGCCGGCCGAGTTCGGTTCGATCGCCAGCGTCGGATGACCACTGCTCCGGCCGCGGCGGTGTTGGCTGGGGGTGCGTCGACACGTATGGGTCGCGACAAGTCCTTGGTCGAGGTGTCCGGGGTTCCGATGGCGCAGCGGGTTGCGCGTGCTCTGGGGGCGCGGTCTGGACGTCCGGTGTACCTCGTTGGGGGTGAAGCCGAGAATGCGGTTCGACTCGGCTTGGAGTTCATTCCTGATCATCGAGCGGGGGAGGGGCCGCTCGTCGGAGTCTGGTCGGTGATGGATCGCCTCTGCTGTGATGTGGTGGTGGCGGCGTGTGATCTTCCGTTGCTTGATGAAGGGACCGTTGCAGCGTTCGACACCGACATGGCTGGTGGAGCCGATGTCGCTGTGGCGTTGGTGGGGGGTCGACGGCAGCCATCGTTGGCACGATGGAACCATCGCTGTCTCGGCCGTGTTGCAGAATCGGTGGAAGCAGGTGAGCGGTCGTTACTGCGCATGCTCGAGTCGCTCGAGGTCGTCGAGATTCCGTGCGAGCCGGGGCGGATGGTGAATGCGAATCGACCCGAGGATCTTCCAAGAAATGTGGCGACTAATGTCCGGACAATTGCTACGATGTCCGTCATGACGTTCACCGAAGCGACCCCCGCAGAACTCTCCTTGGCGCTCGCACAGGGTGCCCGCCTGATCGATGTCCGAGAGCAAGCTGAATTCGAACAGGCCCATGTTCCCGGCGCCCGGCTCATTTCGCTCAACACCGTTCCAGACAATGTCGATGCCTTCAGGGGCGACGGGCCCACGTATGTGATCTGCCACTCCGGAGGACGCAGTTCTGCCGCCTGTGACTACTTGGCATCGCAGGGTGTCACCGTTATCAACGTCGCAGGTGGCACGATGGGATGGATGGCGTCAGGATTCGAGATCGCGACCGGACTCGAGTGAGCTCTGGCGGGGACCTCGATTTCCGTTGGGTTGACACGGCGGACGCCCTCGACGAAGTCCTTCGCGAACTGAAATCGGTGGAGCGCTATGCGATCGATACCGAGTTCCATCGCGAGCGCACCTATTTTCCGGCGTTGGCGCTGATCCAACTGGCGTGGAACGACGAGATCGCCATCGTCGACCCGACCGTCGTCGACTCGCGTCGGCTGGTCGAACTGTTCGACTCTGATGTCGAGGCGGTGTTCCATGCAGCCCAACAGGATCTCGACGTTCTCGGCCATGCAGTGGGAACAGTGCCACGACGCATCTTCGATACCCAGATTGCAGGTGGATTTCTCGGTTACGGCACGCCGTCGCTGGCTGCGTTGTCGAACGCCGAACTCGGAATCACTCCCGCCAAGGGCGACCGGCTGACCGACTGGCTGCGCCGGCCTCTGACGCCAGCGCAGTTGCAGTACGCCGCCGCCGATGTTGCCAACCTGCTCGAGATCCGTGATCGCCTCACCGCCAAACTGGGCGATCGCGGGCGAATCGAGTGGGCTCTGGAAGCGATAGAGGAATTGCGCACCCGTCGCAATGGCCTTGGCGATCCTGACGATGCGTGGTTGCGTCTAAAAGATGTCCGCGGGCTCAAGGCGCGTTCGCGTGCGGTGGCACAGTCGGTGGCGGCCTGGCGTGAACGCCGAGCCATGCGTCTTGACGTCCCGGTACGTCAAGTGTTGCCCGATTTGGCCATTCTCGGGATCGCTCAACGCCAGCCCACCGATGAGAGTGATCTCGCCCAGGCCCGTGGTGTCGATGGACGCGTACGTGGTTCCGTGGCGGCCGAGGTGCTCGCTGCCGTTGCTGCCGGACGGGATGCCGATCCGCCGGACGTTCCCTCAGGGGGCGACGATCTCGACCGTGAGCTTCGGCCAGCGGTGACGCTGATTTCGGCCTGGGTGGCCCAGGTTGCGCGAGATCAGGAGGTCGACACCGCAATTCTCGCCACGCGAGCAGACCTGGTGGCCCTGCTGTCAGGGGATCCGTCTGCTCGGCTCGCACGAGGATGGCGGGCAGAACTTCTGGGAGACGACATACGAGCCTTGGTGCAGGGGTCAGCGGCACTCACATTTGTGCCGGGTGTGGATCGCCGTCCCGGTGGTCTGCGTCTGGTCCGGTCCGATCCGGTAGGGTGATCCTCCGATGCTTGTTCTGTAAAGACTCGCTCGCGTCCATATACCCGCACACTTACTTGGGAGCCCTACTGTGAAGAAGGGTCGACATCGCCGCTTCGAAGAAGCGCGCAAATTGAAGCAGGCCGGTCCGGGAGCCTTCGATCTCGGTTTCGGTGATCGTTCGCGTCCGTCCGATGACGACGACGAGGATGAGTACGCCGCTCTCGCCGAGAAATATGGCGTCACCTTCGACGACGACGAAGAC
The DNA here is from genome assembly GCA_027730505.1 of Actinomycetota bacterium. Taxonomy (GTDB): domain Bacteria; phylum Actinomycetota; class Acidimicrobiia; order Acidimicrobiales; family Ilumatobacteraceae; genus Casp-actino5. The sequence continues at coordinate 28,922 of JAQCGT010000015.1, forward strand.
GACGAGGCCGTCTGAGGTTCAGCTTCGCCTGAGTGTGGGGTGGGGCAGTGCAACCCAGTTGGGTCGTTCCAACTGCGCCACCAACTGCTGATAGATGGTGTCACCGACCAATTCAATGATCTCGTCGCGCGACGCGATGTAGACCGGGTCGTTTCCTGAGAACGCCTCGGGCGCCTCAGTGCACCACCAATGGAACTCCGCGCCGCCGGATCCCCAGTCGCGACGTTTCCATTCGCGCAGGCGTGAGATGACGTGCCCGTTGTCGTCGGTCTCGTGCTCGAGACGCATCGGGACCTGCCAGCAGACGTTCGGCTTCCAGTCAAGAGGGCGTTCGCCAGCTTCGACAGCGGCGATGTGGAGAGCGCAACCGGCACCGCCCTCGAAACCGGGTCGGTTCAAGAAGATGCAGGCGTCATCGACGAGTCGGGTCACCGTGACCGGTTCACCGTCGTCGTTGGGCTCACCTGGGGCGAGAAATCCCTTCTTCACCGCCTTGTCGTAGAACTGCATGTGCTCGGGTCTGACCCTGACGAAGGCACTGACCACCGTCTGCACATCCTCCTCGTCGACGAAGTGGGCGCCGTAGCTGCAGCAGCCCTGCATCATGTCGGTGGCATCGGCGTCGAGAACTCCCTGACAGCCCTCGCCGAAGATGCACCGGTGGTTTGACCTCAGATAGGTGGCGTCGAAGAACCAGGTTCTGTCTTCTGACGGGTCATCGAACGAGATCCACTCATGGACCTGTGCCGGCTCTGTGGTACTCGCTCGCTGACTCTTCGCTGATGTGGCACCCACCTCGACCACGGTATCGGCCTCGGTAGGCTCAGAATCTCTATGACGACGTCAAATGGCAGCGGAACCAGTATCGGGTCGGGTTCGGTCAGCGCAGACGCCTTGCGCAATTCCTTTCTCGACTTCTTTGCCGCCCGCGACCACACCGTGGTGCCGTCGGCGAGTCTCATTCCCCACGACCCCTCGATCATGTTCACCGTTGCGGGCATGGTGCCGTTCAAACCGTATTTCGTTGGCGATGAGGTGCCGCCCTATCAGCGTGCGGTGAGCTCGCAGAAGTGCGCTCGTGCGGGAGGTAAGCACAACGACCTCGACGACGTGGGCCGCACGAAGCGACACCTGGTGTTCTTCGAGATGCTGGGCAATTTCTCCTTCGGCGATTACTTCAAATCTGAGATCATCCCGTGGAGTTGGGAACTCGTCACCGAGGGCTGGGGTTTCGACGGCGACCGTCTCTGGATCACCGTTCACGAGACCGATGACGAGGCGGAAGCCATCTGGCATGAGGTGGTGGGAGTGCCGATGGATCGCATCCAGCGTCTCGGCGACAAAGACAACTTCTGGCAGATGGGCGACACCGGACCTTGCGGGCCGTGCAGCGAGATCCACATCGACCGCGGCCCGGCGTTCGGACCCGACGGTGGACCGTTACACGATCCAGCCGGTGATCGTTTCATGGAGTTCTGGAATCTCGTGTTCATGCAGTTCGATCAGGCTGCTGATGGCTCTCGCACCCCGTTGCCGAAGCCCTCGGTCGACACGGGAGCCGGTCTCGAGCGCATCTTGGCCCTCGTGCAGGGGGTCGATTCGGTCTGGGAAACCGATCTCATGCAGCCGCTGCTCGACACGGCATGCTCGCTGACGGGCAAGCGCTATGTCGTCGGTGATTACGCCGATCGTGACTCCTTCGCCATGCGGGTGCTCGCCGAGCACGCACGCTCGGCGACGATGCTCGTGAGCGACGGTGTGTTCCCGTCGAACGAGGGGCGCGGGTACGTGCTCCGCCGCATTCTTCGTCGAGCCGTCCGCTACGCATTCATGCTCGGCACCGAAGGGTTGGTGATGCCCGACCTCGCGGGCACTGCGGTCGATGTGATGGGCGCTGCGTATCCAGATGTCGTGCGCAACCGAGATTTCATCCAAGGCGTGCTCGCCCGTGAGGAGGAGCGGTTCCGTCACACACTCAAGACGGGCCTCGGCATCCTCGACTCCGAGTTGGACGCAGGGGCGACCCTGTCGGGCTCAACGGCGTTCTTGCTGCACGACACCTACGGTTTCCCGCTCGAGTTGACCCAAGAGATCGCTGGCGAACGATCGATTGATGTCGACCTCGAGGGTTTCGGTGTCGAGATGGCCGCTCAGCGCGAGCGTGCCAAAGCGGCACGTCGTGACGCTGCCGGCGGCGATGATCTCATCGAGATCCATCGCGAAATCCTCGAGCAGTTCGGGACCACCGAGTTCCTCGGGTACCGCGTGGATGACTGCGTCGCGCGGGTCGTTGGTGTGGTGCCGACTACAACCCCTGACGGCGATGATGCTGTGGAGATCTTCCTCGACGAGACGCCGTTCTACGCCGAGTCCGGCGGCCAGATCGGTGACACCGGCGTCATCGAGTGCGCCGGCGGTCGAGCCGAGGTGTTGGACACCACGTTTGCGCTCCCGAACCTTCGTCGCCACCTCGCTCGCATCGTTTCGGGTGAGATCTCGGTAGGTGATGAGGTGACCGCTCGGATTGACGTCGCTCGACGCTCGTCGATCCGGCGGAACCACACCGGGACCCATGTGCTGCACTGGGCGCTGCGCCATGTGCTCGGTGACCACGTCAAACAGGCTGGCTCGCATGTTGGCCCCGATCGCCTCCGATTCGACTTCTCGCACTACGCAGCGCTGAGCGACGACGAGGTCGCTGAGATCGAACGACTCGCCAACTCCGAGACCCTGGCCAACGCGCCGGTGCGGGCGTTCGAGACCACCAAGGACGAAGCGGAGTCACTCGGTGCGATCGCCTTCTTCGGTGACAAGTACGGCGACATCGTGCGGGTGCTCGAAGCGGGTCGCTCTGTCGAACTCTGCGGCGGCACTCATGTGTCCGCAACGGGAGACATCGGCACGATCAAGATCGTGGCCGAATCATCAATCGGCTCGAACCTGCGACGCATTGAGGCGGTCACCGGCGAGGCGAGCGTTGCGTTGCTTCAGCGTGATGAAGCGATGCTCGCTGAGGTGGCGTCGCTTGTCGGAAGCACCACCGCCGACGTCGCCGACGGTGTTCGCCGCCGCCTCGATGAGATCAAAGCCCTGAATGACGAGTTGAAGCAACTGCGAGCCCAGTTGGCTGTCGGCCGTGCAGGGGAGATCGCGTCCACAGCGGTCGATGGAATCGTGGTGACCCGCGTCGATGGACTGGCGCCGGGTGATCTGCGCGAGCTTGCACTCGCCGTTCGCCAGCAGTCCGGGGTTCGCCGCTGCGTACTGGTCGGCGAGACCAACACCGGTGGGGTGGGCCTGGTGGCCGCGGTCGAAGCGGCCGAGGGTGTCGAGGCCGCGTCTCTGATCCGAGATGCGGCGAAGGCTGTCGGCGGTGGCGGTGGGGGCAAGGGCGACGTTGCGACCGCTGGCGGCAAGGACGTGTCATCAATCGATGCCGCTCTTGAACTTGCCCGGGAGGCGGCCTCAGCGTCGTGACCAGTTGGTCCGACCGACGTCGGGTGCTTGGAATCGACCCGGGGACACGGCGTATCGGCGTGGCGATCGGCGTTGGTTCGGTGGCGTCGCCGCTCACCGTGATCGAACGAGGTCGCTCACTCGACGAGGCGTTACGACGTCTCGCCGATCTCATCGCCGAAGAGGAAGTCGAACGGGTGGTCATGGGTTTGCCCATCGGTCTCGACGGCACTGAGGGCGCAGCAGCCCGT
>JAQCGT010000016.1 GCA_027730505.1 Actinomycetota bacterium
TTGGCTGACTCCACGAACATCGCCGGGTTGACGGTGATGAACAGAGCGTCGGCCTCGGCCACAAGTTGGCCAGTCTCAACCACGATCAGTTCACCGGTCATTGTGATCTTGCGTCCGGCCCGTTCGGTGGCTCGGACCCGACACGCGAGACGCGTGTCGAGTGGTGTCCCCGCCCGATAGGTGATGGTCAGTCGACCGGTGAACGCGGCTTCGTCGATAATTCCGAGAACAAAGCCGAAGATGTCGTCGAACAGTGCCGCAACGATGCCGCCGTGAGAGCGACCAGGCGCGCCTTCGTGCGCTGCGCGAAGGGTGACGAACGCCTCGATGTCATCACCGTGTCGATGCAACTCGGTGTCGAGGCCCCATGGTGACGCCGAACCCGAGACCGGTCGATCCGTATACGCGTGCGTGATAGGGCCTTCGGGGTAGCGGTATCTGCTGTGATCGCCGAAGCTCGAAGGGTCACGACGGCGCGATTCCCCTCCGTCGAGTTCTGTGATCATTTCCTCGATTGTCCGAGCGCATCGCTCGAGCACCTCGATTGAGGCGTGACGGCCGGCAAAGGAGTGCCCCACATCTCGAATAGCCGTTCCGAGTCGGACCCGGGCGCTAACGAGGCGTTCGTCGACTTGAGCTTCGGTCACACACCGAGAATGTCAGGTCGACCTCGCCGGTCGCGTATCGGTGAGGTCAGACACCGGATTCGTCGAGCGCTTGGGCGAGTGTGTTCCAGGCCAGGACGGCGCACTTAATACGGACCGGGAACTTCACCACACCTTGGAGAGCCTCGAGATCACCGAGAGGCGGGCTCTCGAGATGCTCGTCGTGGACATGATCCTCGATCGACATCATGTGCTTGAAGCGATGGATGATTGCGCGCGCCTCGTTGACTGGTCGGCCGATAACGGCTTGGGTCATCATCGACGCCGAACTTTGCGAGATCGAGCAACCTTGCCCCGCCGTCTTCACATCGCTCACGACGCCATCGGCAATCAGGAGGTGCAGCGTGATCTCGTCGCCGCACAGCGGATTGTGGCCCTCGACAATGGTCGCCGGAGGTGACTCGATCTCCCCACGGTTACGAGGATTGCGATAGTGGTCGAGGATGATCTCTCGGTAGAGGTCTTCGAGTCCCGGCATGTGTCCTCCTTCGCTCAGAATCCGAAGATGTCGTTGGCTCCGGCGAGGCCCTCGCACAGGGCGTCGACGTCGCTGCGGTCGTTGTAGAGATACATACTCGCTCTTACGGTGGCGTTCGCACCCATCTGACGCATGAGGGGCTTTGCGCAGTGATGTCCGGCCCGCACACACACGTTCTTCTCATCGAGCACCTGGCTGACGTCATGTGGGTGAAGGTCTCTGAAGGCGAAGCTGATGACCCCGCCGCGTTCTTCGACGTTCGCCGGTCCGTGAATGGTGATGTCCGATCCGAAGCGTTCGGTGAGGCTGTCGAGTGCGTATCTCGTCAAGTCCATCTCATGTCGGCGAATCTCAGCCATGCCGATCGATGACAGATAATCGATGGCGGCGCCAAAGCCGATCGCTTCGACGATCGCTGGTGTACCAGCTTCGAACTTTGCTGGAACCGGCGCACAGGTGAATCGGTCGAGGCGGACATCATCGATCATGTTGCCGCCTCCGAGGAGGGGCGGTAGCGCCTCCAGAATTTCAGAGCGGCCCCAGAGAGCGCCGATACCGGAGGGACCAAGCATCTTGTGGGCGGAAAAGGCGCACAGATCGGCGCCCATCGCAACCACATCGGTGACCGAGTGCGGCACTGACTGGCAAGCGTCAACCATGGCGATCGCACCGGCCTGGTGGGCAGCATCGCAGAGCAGGCGCACCGGGTTGAGCGTGCCAAGCACATTGCTCATGGCGGTGAACGACAGCACCTTGGCACCATCGAGAAGCCGATCGAGGTCGGTGAGGTCGAGATGGCCGTCGTCGGTGAGTGGGATCCAGCGCAGTTCGATGCCTCGCTCAGCAGCCATCATCTGCCACGGCACCACATTGGCGTGGTGTTCCATGTGGGTCAGGACAACCGCGTCGCCGGGCGACAGACGAGCCCGAGACCATCCTTGAGCGAAGAGATTGAGTGCCTCAGTGGCATTGCGGCTGAAAACCACTTCGTCCGCCGACGGCGCATTGACGAACGTTGCGATCTTCGCTCTCGCCCCTTCATAAGCGTCGGTTGCAGCGGCGGCCATGCGATATGCGCTGCGATTGATCGGGGCGTAGGCGTCGCGCATGAACGCCGACATGGCGTCGATCACCTGATTGGGTTTCTGGGAGGTGTTTGCCGAGTCGAGGTAGATGACACGCCGACCGTCGATACTGCGTTCGAGAAAGGGGAAGTCCTTTCGGATCGTCTCGAGGTTGATCACGTAAGGCTCCTGAACGATTCGTAGCCGTCGCTTTCGAGCCGTTCAACGAGATCCATTCCGCCGCTGGCGACGATGCGGCCCCCCATCATGATGTGCACGTGATCGGGTGCGACCTCATCGAGGAGACGCTGGTAGTGCGTGATCAGCACCACACCCATCTCGGGTCGATCGGCGCGAACCTCCCTGATACCGCTCGCCACGATGCGCAACGCGTCGATGTCGAGACCCGAATCGGTCTCGTCGAGAATGGCGATCTCAGGCTCGAGAATGGCCATCTGCATCACCTCGTTGCGCTTCTTCTCACCGCCTGAGAATCCTTCGTTGAGATACCGATCAACGAACGATGAGTCCATGCCGAGGCGCTTCATCCATTCCATTGCGGAGAGCCTCAGTTCAAGAACCGACAGGTCGATGCCCTTGCGGGCTGACAGCGCTTGTCGAAGGAACTGGATCACCGAGACACCGGGGATCTCCTGGGGATACTGGAACGCGAGGAACATTCCTCGACGCGCTCGTTCGTCAGGTCCGTCTTCGAGCACCGACTCGCCCTTCACGACAATGTCGCCCGACTCCACTCGGTATTCGGGGGAGCCGAGAAGTGTCGATCCAAGCGTCGACTTGCCGCTGCCGTTGGGGCCCATGATCGCATGCACCTCGCCGGCACCAACGGTCAGGTTGAGTCCACGCAGGATTGGTTCTGATTCGCCGTCGGTGTCGGGGCACGCAACGAGGTCACGTATCTCGAGCAGAGGGTTCCCGGCAACCATGGACGCAATTCTACGAGTGGGAGCAGGCTATTAGCACTATCTAGATAGTGGAAACCCTCAGCGTGTTGGGCTGGCTGAGGCAAGTGCCCTCCACAGCGCCGAATAACTCGGGTACTGGTACTCGTCGGTGACATATCCGGATGCTTCGAGTGCCCGGTGGTACTCCGCGAGACTGCGGAATGGAACCCCGGCATCGACGTGATGGGCCAGGTGATAGCCGAGTTGGTAGGGCGCCATGATGAATCGAGCGAGTACGCCTTGGCGAACCGAATGCGTTGTCACCCGACGGTCATCGGACGCCCCCAGGCCGCCGTGTTCAGCGATCGAGCGCAGGCGATTGATCACCCGCCAGATGGTGAGGTAGGGCAGGAGCCACAAGATGAGGTAGGCGAGGGGCTGCCCGGTGAGCAGTGCCACAGTGAAGAGGCCACTTTGAACGCCGAGGATCTGGATCAGAACACGACGTTGGCGGGGATCGTGCCATCGCTGCCTGGCGAACTGCGCGCGAAGGAGTCTCAACCCGGTCCTCCCGGTTGCATCGCGTACGAGCTTGCGGCGCAGTGATGCCTGAGTGATCGGGTAGCCCTGGTACAGCGGAAGATCGGGTTCCTCAGGGCCGAACTCCCGGCGGTGATGAGCCATGTGGACCCGACGGTACGCATCGGTTGAGACCAGCCCTGGGTAGCCAAGGAGCCACCGTCCGACGAGATCGTTCAGCCGCCTACTACTGAACAGCAGCCTGTGTGCCGCCTCGTGCATGAGCGCTGCGAACTGCGCATGCGCCCGGCCCATCAGGACGAACGCCGGTATCCACGCCCACCATCCGATACGGATCGCCAACCAGATGATGGCAACGGTTTGGGCGTAGAGCGTCACGATGGTCAGGGCGTTGCGCAGATTGGGAATCCGTCGCAACCGTCGCCTGAAATTCGGTGTGGGTCGACCATCCGGGGAGACAAGCTCCGTTGCCGCTCCCGGCTGCAGTACGCCGTCGGGAGGTCTCATGCCGCCGAGACGAGGCGCAAACGATGAGTCGTACGCGATGGAAGCGCCGTTGGATACCACGCCGTCAAACTACAGCGAGGGGTGTCGGGCGATCACCACCCGCGTTCGATCCATGCGGGCAGATGAGGGCGTTCCGTCCCGATCGTGGTGTCGAGGCCATGGCCGGGCAGCACGATGGTGTCAGTCGGGAACGGCATGAGCAGTTCGTCGATGGAATGGATGATCGTGCCGAAATCGCCGCCGTCAAAATGGGTGGCGCCAGGTCCACCCGGGAACAAGGTGTCGCCGGTGAACAGCAGGGGAGTCGACTCCAGGTGGAAAGAAACTGATCCGGGTGTGTGGCCCGGGGTCGGAATAGGACGAAGCCGGAGCGATCCGAACTCGATCATCTCCACCCCGTCGAGCAGCGCGTCATACCCGACGTCGGCCAGCATCGGTGCGTCAGCTGAGAGCACCGCCACCTCATAGCCAGCCTCCCGCATTTCGGTGACAGCGCCGATGTGATCGAAATGTCCATGCGTTTCGAGCACACGGGTCACGCCGAGCTTCGACGCCAGTTCCAACAGACGCTCGTGCTCGTTCGCCGCATCGATGAGCACTGCCTCGCCGGTGCGACGGCAGCGGATGACGAAGACGTTGTTGTCATACGACCCGACGACCACTCGGTGAACTTCGACGTCAGCGTTGTGCCAGTGCAGCGTCTCCATGTCGCGAGTCTCCCACCCAATGATCATCTACGTCGACCAGACCTCGAATCCGAGCTCGGCCGCCAGCGAGATCTGTGACGGATCGACGGTCGCAAACACCACGGGCGAGGGCAGTCGCGTTGCTGCGGCGAGATGGATGGCATCGGTCATGCGCATCATTCGGCGACGGGCGAGTTCGGCCGCTATTTCAAGACAGCCTGCGTCGACGGGCACCACATATAAGAAGTCCCAGGTAATGCGGAGCGCGTCCTCCAAGTCGGCGCGTTGGATCGGATCGTCCGTCAGGCGGTCGATTGCTGGAAGCGCCTCGGCAAGCGCGAGAGCGGACGCGCATCGCACGTCATGGTGAGACATGGCATCGAGCATCGACGGGCGATGCGGACCATCGACTGTTGCTGCAAGCAGGGCGCTGGAATCGAGCAAGAGCATGGTCTCACCCCCGCAATTCCCGCAAGGCTTGGTCGATGCGAGTGCCGCTCCAGACGCGAACCGGAGGGAGCGGGCGCCACGCCCCGTGCCGTCGAGGTGCGTTGACAGCGCTCGATGCGAGCAGCTGCTCCATGCCGGGCGAGTCAGTGTCGATGGGGCGTATCACCGCAATTGGCTGGCCACGGTCGCTCACGATGGTGGACTCGCCGTGGCGGGCTCGCCGCAGCACTGCCGCGAGGTCACGTCGCAGGTCACGAACACCCAATGTGTACATAGGTGTACACATTACAACTTGCACGATGGTGCCACCAGCCGAGAGAATCTCTGCATGAACTTTGCATTCACCGAAGAACAGGATGAACTGCGCTCGACGATTCGGGCCTTCATGGAAGCGAAAAGCTCGGAAGAGGCAGTCCGTGAGCAGATGGAGACCGAGAACGGCTTCGACGCCGATGTCTGGTCACAGATGGCAGAGCAGATGGGTCTGCAGGGCCTTCACATCCCCGAAGAGTACGGCGGGTCGGGCTTCTCGTATGTCGAGCTTGGAATCGTGCTCGAGGAGATGGGCCGAGCGCTTCTGTGCGCCCCGTTCTTCTCGTCGGTGGTGCTTGCCGCGAACACCCTGATGCAGTCAGGAGACGACGCAGCCAAGGCCGCCCACCTTCCGGGTATCGCTGCCGGCTCGACCATTGCAACGTTGGCGTTCACCGAGCCCAGCGGCAAATGGGACGAGGCAGGCATCACGATGCAGGCCAACGGCTCTGGCTCTGACGTCACCCTCAGTGGAACGAAGTCGTTCGTCATCGACGGACACATCGCCGACCTCATCATCGTCGCCGCCCGCTCTGCAGCCGGTGTGAGTCTCTACACCGTGGCGGGTGATGCCGCTGGACTGACCCGCACAGCGCTCTCCACCATGGATCAGACTCGCCGTCAGGCCCGCCTCGACTTCGACAACACGCCAGCCACGTTGCTCGGGTCAGAAGGCAAGGGCTGGGACGTTCTGGCGACAGTCCTAGATCTCGCTGCGGTTGGCCTTGCCGCCGAGCAGGTGGGAGGCGCCCAATTCGTCCTTGAGATGGCCGTGCAGTACGCCAAGGACCGGGTCCAGTTCGGTCGTCCGATCGGCTCGTTCCAGGCCATCAAGCACAAGTGTGCCGACATGCTGCTCGAGGTCGAGTCGGCAAAGTCGGCCGCGTACTACGGTCTGTGGTGCGCCAGTGAGATGAACGACGAGTTGCCCTCGGTGGCGTCGCTCGCCAAGGCCTACTGCTCCGAGGCCTACTTCCACGCCACGGCTGAGAACATCCAGATCCACGGCGGCATCGGATTCACGTGGGAGCACCCTGCTCACCTGTACTTCAAGCGAGCAAAGTCCTCCGAGCTGATGTTCGGTGACCCCACGTACCACCGCGAACTCCTCGCCCAGCGGATCGGGATCTGAGCACCGGCCCGTCAACCACGGGCAAGCGACATAGTGTCTTGGTGTGGACCCAGTCACGCTCATCTTCGTAGTGGCAGCGGCGATCGCAACCTTTGCGATCGCCGCTGGCGCGATTGGGCGGGAGGCCCGCCGCCTCGACTCGATCGCCCCGCGGGCCGTGTACGTGCTTGAAGAGGCAGTTGACTACGTGGCCGATCGGTTGCCTGAGCGCAGCCAGGCGCGACTCACACCCGCTGAGGTCGAGGCGCTTCTCGTTGCCCACATGAACTGGTTACACCTTCATGGGCTTGCGCCCGATCGGGTGATCGACCTTCGTCAAGGAATCGATGAGACGCTGGTGGTCGCTGAAGACGCGCTTGTTGCTCACCTCCTTGGGGAGTCCGAGGCACTGGGAGTCGAATTGCTCGATGACGTCGACGTCGTAGAAGTTGTCACCGCTCACCTCAACTACTTCGAGGCGATTGGTGCGGTCGGCCCGCAGGCACCTCCCGACGACGTCATCGTTGGCTAGCGTGTCGTCCATGGAACGCCCGACGCGCTTCGAGCACACGCGGTACCTCGGTGACAAGAGAACGCAATTGGTCTACGACCTCGATGAGTGGTCCGACGGCTCGGTGATCGATGACATCGTGGCGGCAGAGACCGGTATCTGTTTCGGACCGGACACGCTCGCGGAAGCGAGGAACCGGGGCTACACGTTGGCCCGTCCGGGGCTCACGCGCCGGCATCGTCGCCCTCGGGCCTGACGATGGCGATGGATCAGACGTTTCCAAGCGGTAGCGAACGTCTGGCCTGCCATATCTCCGTTCCCGTCACAGCAGATGCCTCCACCCCGGCGCTGATCCTGTGCCATGGCTTTCCGATCGGGCCGCTCGATGCCAGGCGATCAGCTGGAACGTTTCCTGAACTCATCGACAGGCTCTGTCACGAACTGGGCTACATCGCGATGACATTCACATTCCGTGGATGTGGCACCTCAACCGGCGATTTCTCCCTTCAGGGTTGGATGGACGACTTGCGAAATGCAGTCGACCACCTGACGCGTACACATGGCATCACGAAGGTGGTCCTCGTCGGGACGAACACCGGAGGTTCTCTCGCAATCTGTGAGGCAGCCGACGATCCCCGAGTGTTCGCAGCAGGTCTGCTCTCACCACGAGCGGATTTCGATGACTGGGCGGAGCACCCTCGTCGTTTCCTCGAGCATGCCAAGGAGATCGGCGCGGTGCGCACCCCGGGCTTTCCGACATCGCTCGACGAATGGTCGAGGGCATTCCGACGCTTCCGTCCTGCCGCAGCGGCCCGTCGTTTTGCTCCAAGACCCCTGCTGGTTCTCCACGGCGATGACGATGAGAGCGTGCCGGTCAGCGATGCACGCCAACTCGCTCAGGCCCACGGGGCAGCGGAGTTGAACGTGCTCGCCGGCGCCGGACACCGACTCCGGCACGACCCGCGCGCGATCGCCATTCTCTCCGGGTGGTTGGACCGGATCCGTCCAGGCTGACCCGTCATGCTCCGAGGCCTCAGGGGATCGACGGATCGACCGCCTCAGGGTCGATGTCGTAGCGACGAATGGCCTCTTCAACCACATCGGCGCTGATCGCACCCTGTTCGAGCAGCCCGGTGAGCGTCGCCACGACGATGTGCCCGCAATCGACCTCGAAGTAGCGACGCAGGGCCTCACGTGTGTCGCTCCGGCCCATCCCATCGGTGCCGAGCACGTTGAAAGGCCGACCGGCGGGAATGAATCGCGCAATCTGCTCTGGGACGGCGCACATGAAGTCGCTGACCGCCGTAATTGGACCCGACGACGTCTCAAGCAGCGTCGTGGCAATCGGCTTGTCCGGAGTGCTTGAAGGGTGAAGACGATTGCGGCGCTCAACACTGAGGGCGTCGTCACGAAGGCGCTTGTAACTCGTCGCCGACCAGAGTTCAGCCCCCACGTCGTAATGCTCGGCCAACTCGTTCACCGCCGCTGTCGCGGCCTGGTGGGCGACGCCGGAGAACAGGATTGTCGCACGGTGCTTGGGGACTGACGGGGCCTCGGCGAACCGGTAGAGGCCGCGGACGGCGCCATCGGCGAATTCACGTGCAGCCTCGGGATCCGCGGGAAGTGCAGGCATCGGGTAGTTCTCGTTGTACAGCGTGAGGTAGTAGATGACGTCACGCTCAACGTCGGGTGACTGCGCGCCGTACATCCGCTCGATGCCGTCTCGGATGATGGCGCCAATCTCGTAGGCGAAGGCCGGGTCGTACGCCTGCACGGCGGGCATGGTCGAGGCGAGCACAAGGCTGTGCCCGTCCTGGTGCTGGAGCCCCTCACCAAGCAAAGTCGTGCGGCCGGCTGTGGCGCCCATGAGAAAGCCGCGCGCACGGGCATCGGTCGCCTGCCAGATCAGATCTCCCACCCGCTGGAAGCCGAACATCGAGTAGAAGGTGTAGAAGGGCAGCATCGGAACCCCACGCGTGGCGTAGCTGGTGCCTGCGGCGATGAAACTCGCCATCGATCCCGCCTCAGTGATGCCCTCCTCGAGGATCTGCCCGTCGGAGTCCTCCGAATACGACAACAAGAGATCGTGGTCGACGGGTTCGTACTTCTGGCCCTGCGAGGCGTAGATCTCGAGTTCACGGAACAGTGCGTCCATTCCGAACGTCCGAGCCTCATCAGGGATGATCGGGACGACGCGTCGGCCGATCGTCTCATCGCGACAGAGACTGCGAAGCAGGCGAGTGAAGCCCATCGTGGTGCTCACCGCCATCTCGCCCGAACCCTCGTTCATCTCGGCGAACGCCTCAGGAGCCGGAAGTCCCATGGGGCGCTTGGACACCGTTCGACGATGCGGCATCACTCCGCCGAGTGATCGACGCCGTTCCATCATGTACTGATATTCGACCGAGTCCTCCGACGGCCTGAAGTACGGGGGCTCACCGGACTCGAGCGCGGACTCAGGGATTTCGTCATGGAGATGCAACCGGTCCCGCAATTCCAGAAGCTGGGTCTTGGTCATTTTCTTGATCTGGTGCGTCGCATTCCGGCCCTCGAACCCAGGACCGAGCGTCCAACCCTTCACCGTCTTGCACAGCAGCACCGTCGGCCGACCACTCCCCAGGTTCTCCGCCGCAGCCTTGTAGGCGGCGTAGAGCTTCTGGTAGTCGTGGCCGCCACGTGGAAGATTGCGGAGTTCGTCGTCGCTCAGATGAGAGACCATCTGACGCAATCGAGGATCGGGTCCGAAGAAGTTCTCCCGGATGTAGGCGCCACTCTCCACGGCGTAGCGCTGAAACTCGCCATCGACGGTCGTGTTCATCTGGTTGAGCAGGACACCGTCTTTGTCCTGGGCGAGTAGTTCGTCCCACTTCGAACCCCAGACGACCTTGATCACGTTCCAGCCCGCGCCACGGAACACCGCCTCGAGTTCCTGGATGATCTTGCCGTTGCCACGCACTGGGCCGTCAAGGCGCTGCAAGTTGCAGTTCACAACGAAAACCAGATTGTCGAGATGTTCTCGTGCCGCGAGGGAGATCGCCCCCAGGGTCTCAGGCTCATCGGTTTCACCGTCACCGAGGAACGCCCACACTCGGCTCGCCGAGGTGTCATCGAGTTGGCGGTTCATCAGGTAGCGGTTGAAGCGGGCGTGATAGAGCGCGGTGATCGGCCCGAGGCCCATCGAGACCGTGGGGAACTCCCAGAAGTCAGGCATGAGACGCGGGTGGGGATAGCTCGAGAGGCCACGGCCTCCGCGTCCGATCTCCCGACGGAAGTGATCGAGATCGTCGTCGGTCAAGCGACCCTCCAGAAACGCCCGCGCGTAGACGCCGGGAGCGGCGTGACCCTGGAAATACACGTGGTCGCCGCCGCCCTCGGCGCCCGGCCCCCTGAAGAAGTGGTTGAAGCCGATCTCGTAGAGCGAGGCCGACGACGCGAACGTCGAGAGGTGTCCACCAATTCCGTCGGCGGACTTGTTGGCCTTGACCACCATCGCCGCAGCATTCCAACGGATGAACGCCCGGATACGGCGTTCGATGTGCTCATCGCCCGGGAACCACGGCTGTTGCTCACGCGGGATCGAGTTGACGTACGGAGTGCTCACCGTCGCCGGAAACGACACCTGGCGGGCATTGGCGTGATCGAGAAGCTTCGAAAGAAGAAACCGGGCTCGGGTCTTGCCTTTCGAGTCGACAACGGCGTCGAGCGAGTCGAGCCACTCCTCGGTCTCGGTTGGATCGGTGTCGGGAAGTTGGTGCACGTGACCGTCGAAGATCATGAGGTCAGTCTCGCAGGGTTACCGACGGGTTTGCCCGTATCTCCGACGCACTGTGACCGATGTCAGGGCTGCCACCATCCGGTCAGGTCGAACACCGTGTGGGTACTCGAACTACTCGTCACACAGATCTGGCCTTCGCTCGTGCCGACGGTCACGGCATTGGCCATGATTCCGTTCCGCTCGGCGTTCACGCTTGACGTGTCGGTGGTCGCCCCACACGGCTCGGCCGTGAGAAAGCCAACGGTTGAGGGGCCCACGATCGTGAGTGTGCCCGTCACGGCTGCCGCGCTCGTCGGGGCTGCGTCAATGTCGATCCGGGCCGAGGCGGAGTGTCGGGGCCCCCATCCCCCGACGCCCGCACGCGTATCGAGAAGTCGGCGAGGACGAACTGGCACGAAGCCGTTCGCACCGTCGGGACGGAATGTTCCGGTGAGATCCACGATGACATCCACCGGGGATGACGAGACGACGCAGATCATGTTGTCGTCACCGACCTTGACGATGGCGGAGCCGGCTACGGGTTCTGCGTACCCGTAGTTGACGTTCGAGACATCTGGCGTGGCCTCTCCGCATGGGTGCGCAGTGAGAAAGCCTGGATCTTGCGCGCCGGTGGCGGTGATGGTGACAGCGGCCGCTCGTGCACCATCCGGGACCACGATCTGGAGGGGAGAGCCGACATCGGCCCGTCCTGCGTGGCGGGTGTCGACAAGCCGTCTCGGGGCTGCCAACGGATCGAAGCGGTCCTCGCCGGAGCCGCCGAACCAGCCTTGGAGGTCGACGATCACGTCTCCGTCGACCTGCGTCCGCACACACAGCGTTCGCGATGCGCTGACGGGAATAACGGCGAGAGCCCCTCGGTCGCGGCCTGGGCCATGGTTGACCGACGAGGTGTTCGGCGGCGAAGTGTCACACGGATAGGCGGTCAGGTAACCCCGCTCGGTGGTTCCCGTACTGGTGACATTGACCGCAACCGCCTGCGTATCGCTCGGCACAAGGTGCTCGAGATCGACGGTGACGGCCTCACCAGCGCTGACGGTGCCAGCGGCGCGGCGCGTGTCTAAGACGCGAACCGGCTCGATCGCTGTGAAGCCGAGCGGATCGGACAGAGGGTCGGGCAGGGCGACACGAGACCCATCGTGTTCAGTTGTAACCAGCGTCTCGGTGACATCAGCAGCGATCAAGAGGTTCCTGGCTCGGTAGCCATCTGGAGAGAGGTGGATGCGGTCACCTGATGGAAACCCGCCCCTCGCGGAGATCGAAGCCCAGTCCCAGACGCGCAGCTCGGGACGGCGCGTTGCGACCTCATCGAGCGCCGAGTTCCAGATTGCTTGATAATCCCGGCCTGACGCTGCTGAGCGGGTGATATTCGCCCACCAGACACGATGTCCGGGCCCAATCTCGTCGAGGAGGTGATCGATGGCCCGAATCGCACAGTCACGGTTGCCGCCACAAAGGCCGGCGTCGTTCACCCCGAGGTTGACAATCACATTCGGCGCGTCCCATCCCTCGTTGCGCCAACGATCGATCCATCCGCTTGAACGTCCCCACTCCGCAGTCGCGAATGCGCCAGTGCTGTAGCCCATGCCCGCCCTCGCCCGTATCGGACCCCATCCCTGGTCGGCGAGAGCACTGACCAGATCCGGCTTGTAGCGGAGCGAGCCGAGCATCACGGAATCACCGATCACGCTGATCGCTCCGAGCGGACGGACCGTCTCGTCGTTGATGTATTCGGTTGGGATGGTTCCGGCGGCTTCGGCACCTGACGGCGCAGAGATCGGCGGGATGATGGAGACGACGGCCATGAACGCTGCTGTCAGTAGATATGTCCGGCGCAGGCCCACCGCCCGGAGGCTATCGGTGGCTTGGATGGCGACTCTGGCAGGATGTGGTCGTGGAAGGTGGCCAACAGAGGTTGTTCGATTCGGCCGAACCGGAGCGGACCGTGATCACCGTGTACACCGATGGAGCGTGCAGCGGAAATCCGGGACCGGGAGGCTGGGCGTGGGCCGTTGCGCCGTCAGGTGACCTATTTGGATCGGGAGGTGAGCGGGCGACGACGAACCAGCGAATGGAGTTGCTCGCTGTCCTCGAAGCGATTCGATCGATCGGTCTCGAGGGTCAGCGCATCCATGTCGTCTCCGACTCGACATACGTCGTCAACTGCTTTCGAGACCGTTGGTGGGTCAAGTGGCGCCGGAACGGATGGAAGAACAGTCAACGGCAGCCTGTGGCAAACGTTGATCTCTGGGAGCCGCTCGTGGCGCTTGTGGAGCAGGGTGACGTGACATTCGAGTGGGTGAAGGGTCATAGCGGCGATGCGATGAATGACCTGGTCGACCGGCTCGCCGTGGCCGCCATCCCCGACCGGTGACAGAACCTGTGCCTCGTTCGTCAGTAGCGTTGGCGGGGTGCCGGTTCGTCGTACGTCTGTCGTCTGGGCGTTCGTGGTTGCGCACGTCGTGGCCGCCGGATTCGTCGGGAGCCATGCCGCGGCAGCACCGCTTGACCGCGACGACGTCGTTGCCTTCCTCGTCGAAGGCACGGGAAATGGCCATGGGCGGGGACTGAGTCAGTGGGGTGCATACGGTTGGGCTGTTGACCACGGATGGACGTGGGAAGAGATCCTCGACCATTACTACGGCGGGACGGTGTCCGGAAAGATCGATGTCGACCAGCGGATCCGCGTTCGACTCACCGACTGGGACGGCGCTGGCTGGTTCGGATTCGTGTCGGCATCGGGACAAGCGTCTTGGTCATCCCCTGATGGCGCCAATGGTTCAAGCCCCGGGTCGGTGCGAGTTGTTGAATCGTCGGACGGATTGTTCGACGTTGCAGTGGCGGCTGAGGTCGCCTGTCCAGGCACCTCGACGCTGACCGTTCCGGATGGGCCCATCGCTGAGGACGATCAAGACGGTGATGCGATTCGACGTATTCAGACCTTCCTCACGGCATTCGGCCATGATCCCAAGGGAATCGATGGCGAGTTCGGACCGTTGACCGCATCAGCTGTTCGTGCCTTCCAGGTGGCGGAAGATCTGACCGTCAACGGAATCTGGGACGCCGACGACGCCGCTCGGGCTCGCGAATTGATCGCCTCTTCGGTATCTGATGCTGGATGGACCACGGTGGCTGAGGGCGTCGCCGGCCCGATCACGGTCAGCAGCGACGTCGATGAATCGGCTGCATCGCCGGGCGAGGTCCTCGGTGTCTGTTCCAGCTCCGGTGCGGTGACGCACTATCGCGGTCGTCTCGACGTTGTGGACACGACCGGCGGCAACCGTCTGGTGAACGACCTTCGAGTCGAGGATTACCTCCGAGGTGTGGTGCCACGTGAAGTGTCGGCCTCATGGGGCGACCGCGGAGATGGCGACGGTATGAACGCCCTCATGGCTCAGGCCGTGGCGGCGAGGTCGTACGGGGTGGCACAGAGTCGCTTCAGCTATGCGGGCACCTGCGACACCTCGTCGTGTCAGGTCTATGCCGGAGCGGCGGTTCGGGCCACGCCAGGGGCGACGTCGGTCTCGCCGGTGGAGCGACCGCAGACGGATACAGCGATCGACGAAACCGAGGGAGTCGTGCGGCTGTGGGCCGAAGGCAATCTCCTCGACAACCAGGTTGGCACGGTGGCGTCCACTGAGTTCTCGGCCTCCAACGGTCCGCAGACCGCCGGCGGGGCATTCCCCAGTGTCACCGACACCGGTGATGCGGTGAGTCTCAACCCGAACCACCGCTGGACGAGAGTCCTGCCGATCAGCACGGTTCTGACCAAATACAAGGATGCAGAACCAGATCGTGTGACAACGGTCGTCGATCCCGATTCGGTCTACGAAGGTATCTATGCCAACTGTGTCCGGCTTCGCGCCACGGACGACGAGAACTGCGAGGCCGAGAGCGAGGACTACGTCAGTGCATGGGCCTTCCGGAACGATTTCGGTCTGCCCTCCCCGGGCTTCACGCTGACGCCGGTGCGCCGGGAAGTGCTGACCGATCTGAGTCTTTTCTTTGTGGGTGATTCGGTGGGCGAGAGCATCACACGCGCTCAGTACGGCAGCGAACTCCCGACCCTCATCGATGGATCACTCAGTTCGACCGGCTATGACGCACTGTCAAGTCGGCGGACCGAGGGAGGAAGCATCGAGCCCGACGGGGTCGGCGCGGCGGCCTCGGTGCCAATTGGCACCGACCTCGTCGTTGTCGAACTCGGCTACAACGACGAGGCATCTGCCATGCCGGATCGAATCGATGCCGTCATGGAGACGCTTGTGGCACGCGGTGTGGGCACTGTGCTCTGGGTGACGATGTCAGAGCGACGGATGAGTGGGGAGGTACCTCGGTACGCGCTCGCGAATGAGGCGCTGCGCGACGCCAGGGGTCGATGGCCCCAACTGATCGTGATCGACTGGAACGAGGCCAGCTCCTCGGAGGCATCAGACCGGTGGTACTCGGACGATGTGCATCTGACCACCACCGGTCAGGCGGAGTTCGCACTCTGGTTGCGTGAGGAGATCCTGTCGATCGCCGATCCCGGATGGGTGTCGATCGGCAGCCTCGAACATCACGTTCCGATCACCCCGACGAGGATCCTCGATACCAGGAATGCCATCGGTACCTCCTCCCGAACCAAGGTCATCGACTCGAACATCGAAGTCGACGTTCTCGGCGAAGGCGGGGTGCCGGGTACCGATGTGGACGCCGTCGCTCTCAACCTCACGGTTGTCGATGGTTCGGCAGATATCTATGGCGGCTTCGCCACCGTCTATCCGTGCGGAGCGATTCCTGACACGAGCAACATCAACTTTTCCGGTGGTCAGACCATCGCCAATACGTTGTTTGCTCCTGTCTCGGATCGTGGCACCGTATGCGTATACGTGAGAGGTGCAGCGCACGTGTTGCTCGACGTGTCGGGCTACTTCCCGGCGGGGACCGGATTCCGTACGTTTCGACCCGAACGAATTCTCGACACTCGAAAGGGACTCGGCTTCGAACAAGGGGTGGTCTCCGACGACGTCGCCGTGTTCACGGTGCTCGGTATAGGGAATGTTCCCGAGTCGGGCGTTGCCGCTGTCACCATGAATCTCACGGTGACGGAGACGACGATCGGAGAATTTGCCGGCTTTGCGACGGCCTACCCCTGCGGGGAGATCCCGGACATCTCGCACATCAATTTCGAGGAGGGCGAGACGGTCGCGAACGCCGTCACGGTGCCGGTGTCTGAGGAGGGGACCGTCTGTGTGAGGGTGTTTGGCGGCGCTCACCTCCTCGCCGATGTATCCGGATACTTTCCCGTGGCTGCCGGATTCGTGCCGATCACGCCGTTGCGGTTGAGTGACACCCGACGCACCGAGGTCGTGGGAGCGCTCGACGGGACGGCCGGTCCGCTAGAGGTGCGTGTTGTGACGTCACCCACGGTGGGTGAGCAGCGTGTCGTGGCAGCGTCACTCAACATCACAGCGGTCGACACCGAGACGAATGAGTACGGCGGCTTCGTCACCGTCTATCCGTGTGGGACCCGTCCGGATTCGTCGAATCTCAACTTCGCCTCGGGAATGACCGTGGCGAACGGTGTGACCGTTCCAATCAGCCGGGATGGTCGCGTCTGTCTGTATGTATACGGACAAACCGACCTTCTCGTCGACCTGAACGGCCTGATCACCTCCTGATTCGAGCACTGCGATGCTGCCGATGGGGGCCTGTGTCGAGTGGTGACGTATCGTCTCGGTCATGGACATCAACGGAGTCAGCGCAGTCGTCACTGGTGGGGCCTCGGGTATCGGGGCCGCCGCCGCCCGCCAGTTGGCGGCCAAGGGAGCGAAGGTGGTCGTGGCCGACCTTCAAGAGGATGCCGGCCGTGCAGTCGCTGATGAGATCGGTGGGGCCTTCTGCAAGGTCGATGTCACGAACACCGATGACATCGTCAATGCCGTCGAAATGGCCGTCAGCATGGGTCCGCTGCGGGTTCTGGTGAACTCGGCTGGTATCGGTTGGGCCCAGCGCACCGTCGGCAAGGACGGCAGCTACGAGTCGGCGGCCAACCTCGACGCGTTCAAGAAGGTCATCGCGATCAACCTCATCGGCTCGTTCGACTGCATCCGCATCGCCGCCACCGCCATGAGCCGCACCGAGCCAGACCAGTACGGCGAGCGCGGCGCCATCGTCAACATCGCATCCGTTGCCGCCTTCGATGGCCAGATCGGTCAGGCCTCGTACTCGGCCTCGAAAGGTGGCGTCGTGGGCATGACCCTTCCTATCGCTCGTGACCTCGCCGCCGTGGGCGTGCGCGTCAATACCGTGGCCCCAGGCCTCATCGATACGCCGATCTACGGAGAAGGTGACGCCAGCGAGGCGTTCAAATCCAACCTTCAGCGCGGCGTGCTGTTCCCGCAGCGCCTCGGTGACCCGAGCGAACTCGCATCGATGGTTCTCGAGTGTGTGACTAACAGCTACATGAACGCCGAGACGATTCGCGTCGACGGCGGCATCCGTATGCAGCCGAAGTGATTCCGAGGGTCAGCACCTGATCGGGAGCGTCCCGGTCAGGTCGTGTAGTCGGCGTTGATTCGCACGTAACCGTCGGTCAGATCACATCCCCACACGGTGGCCTGTCCATCAGCGATCGCCAGGCTCACGTGGATCACGACCTCAGGTCCACGGAGGTACGACGACAGCGACTCGAGGTCGCCGGCGGCGAGACGGCGCGGGTATACCTCGCTCTCGCCGAAACGGATGACGATCCGGTCAGGATCAAGGTCCTCGTCGTTGCATTTGCCGATCGCCATCGCCACACGTCCCCAGTTGGGATCGGCGCCATGCACTGCAGTCTTCACCAATGGCGAGTTGACGATCGATTTGGCGACGCGACGAGCCTGTTGATCATCTCGCGCCTCGTCGACGACGACTTCGATCAGCGTCTCCGCACCCTCACCATCCGCCGCGATCTGTCGGGCGAGATCAGTGCACACGCGAGTCAGGGCCACCTCGAACTCCGTCAGGTCGACTTCTCCGGCAACGCCACTCGCCATGACCACGGCGGTATCACTCGTCGACGTGTCGGTGTCGACGCTCACACAGTTGAAGGTGCGGTCGACCACGCGTCGAAAGATCTTGTCGAGGTCGCTCGGGGTCACCTCCGCATCGGTCATGATCATTGCGATCATCGTCGCCATATCTGGTTCGATCATGCCCACGCCCTTGGCCACTCCGGCCACGAAGGCGGGTCCGGCTCCGATGGTGGCACTCGATGTCTTCCGCACCGTGTCGGTGGTCATGATGCCTCGGGCCACGTCGTCGAGATTGGCCGCTGGTTCGCGCGGGTCGAGTCTATCGATGCCGGCACGGATCTTGTCCATTGGATACGGACGTCCGATGACACCCGTTGAAGCGATGAGTACGTCCGTTGCGTCACAGCCGATCAGAGCTGCGATCCGTTCAGCCACCTCAGCCGCATCAGCGGCACCTTGCGGCCCATTTGCAACGTTGGCATTCTTCGAGACGACGATCATCGCCCGCGCTTGGCCATCTGCAATGTGTTGGCGTGACAGGGTGACGCTCGGGCCAGCGAATCGACTCTTGGTGAACACCCCGGCGACAGCACAGGCAGCATCACTGTGAATGAGGGTGAGATCGTCGCTGCCATCCTTGACGCCCACATTGGTGACACGACCATGAAAACCCTGGGGCAGCTCGCTCATGTTCTCCTCGGTGGTGGCACGTCGAACAGGCGAGATGCTAGCGGTGGGCTGGCTCGCCGGGCTGGAGTAGCGCGATCACACGCCGAGATCAGCGAGCACCGCCTCCGCACATCGACGACCCGAGAACAGTGCTCCTTGGATCGAACCGGTGTCCCGGTGATCGCCGCAGACAAACACCTCGTCGCGCACCCGAACCGTCTGGCGTGGACGCAACGGTGACGATTGATCGGGTTGTCCGTGGCGTATGCGGTCGGTGCGAAGGTGCCGCCAATCATCCACCATGTCGCCCCACCATCGGCGTGCCTGGGTCATGGCTCGCTGTTCCACGTCGGGGCCGATATCCCCGGGTGTGGCAAGTGCGATCAGGTGTCGACCTTCGGGGGCGTACGACGGCGCCACATCGCTCATTACAGCGGCGTTGAGCACCGGAGTGGTGTCGTCGCCCGCCAGAACGATGCGGCGGCCGCGTACAGGCGGCTTCGGAATGTCAAACCAGATGCAACCAGCTGTCCGAGAACCGGGATCCTCGATTTCGAGGAGACGTGATGCCTCTGGGCCTTCTGTCGCAACGACGACGCGTCGGGCGGCAATATCTCCCGACTCGGTTTGGACGCTGCCCTTGGCCAACGCAAGGGCTTTCGTCTCGAAGCGGACGGTGTCCGCTGGAAGCCGGCTTGCGATCAGCTTCGGCAGTGCTCCCATGCCCTCTGCCGGCACGCCTGCGGATCCGACCAACAGCATCCGCATGATGACATCAAACATCCGAACGCTGGTTGCCAGCTTCGGGTCGAGTTGCACGCCTCCCACGAATGGTCGAAGAAATGCGCTGATGAACCGATCGGAGAATCCCATGAGGGGCAGCGCATCCGCGGTCGGCACATCGGTTCCGCGCAGAAGATCAGCGGGTGCAGTGGTTGTCAGCCGACGCCGAAGGTGCCAGAGGTACCAGAGGTCGGCCAGCGAAGCGATTCCGCCCGGCATTGCCGTTCGCACTGAGGCCGGCAGATCCTTTGGTGCGCGAAAGGGATCCGAGATCACATCGGATCGGTTCGGACGCACGACCACGGCGCCAGGTGCAAACTCTCGGAGTGCGAGTTCGTCACGACTCGCGTACAGGTCAAGTTCGGGATAGGCCGTGAGGAGGACTTGGAATCCGCGATCGAGCAGGAAGCCGTCCACACGATCGGTTCTGACCCGCCCGCCAACGGCATCGGAGGCCTCGATGATTATCGCATCGACGCCCCGTCGGACCAGGGTTGTCGCACATGCGAGACCCGCAAGTCCGGCACCGACGATCACCACCGGTGCCTCGGTGCCTCGAGTCATCTCGATTCCCGAGATACGAGATGGCTGAACGCCTCTGCGATCTCGCGATGGGAAAACGTAAAGCCATCGCTCTCGAGAACATTGGGAAGCACCCGTTGTCCTGTGAGAAGGAGCGCCTCGGCGAGCTCTGGGCCGAGTAGGAGCTTCGGGCCGAACCCTGGCACCGGAATGAGAGCTGGCCGCTTGACCGCCTTGGCAAGGGCAACGGTGAATTCGGCGTTCGTCACCGGGTTGGGAGCCGTGAGATTGACGGGTCCCACGACGTCACTCGACAGAAGGTGGATGATTGCGCCGACTTCGTCATCGATTGAGATCCAGCTCTGCCATTGGCGGCCCGAGCCCATGCGGCCACCGAGTCCGAATCTGAACAGCGGAAGGAGTTTCGCGAGAGCCCCACCACGTGGACTCAAGACGATGCCCGTTCGCAGCAGAGCGACCGAGATGCCAGCTTCGGTAGCGGCTGCTGCCGCCGACTCCCATTCGACGCAGACATCGGCCAGAAAGCCAGATCCAACGGTCGATGACTCATTGAGTTCTTCGTCGCCCCTCGCGCCGTAGTAACCGATTGCCGAACCGTTCAGAAGACGCCGAGGACCGCCATCGACGGAGGCCTGCGCCATCGCCGAGGCCAACAACGAGGTGGTCATGGTGCGGCTTTCGAGGATCGTGCGCTTGTAGGCGCTCGTCCAGCGGCGATCACCTATTCCTGCGCCGGAGAGATTCACGACGACGTCCAGCCCGATCAGCGAGGCGGGGTCAAGCACGCCGGCGGACGGATCCCAGTGGATCTCGCCTGGACCCGCCGGTCGGCGTACAACCGGAACGACCTCGTCGCCACGGGCACGAAGTGCATCTGCAAGGTGGCTTCCGATGAGTCCGGTGGAACCTGTGATGGCGATACGCATACCGACAACCTACGGTTCCTCGGCGGTGCTGGGTCGATCCTGCTCCAATCAGGAGTCCAACAGCTCCGCCAGCGTCTCCTCATCGATTGCATCCCTGATCGTCGTGACCTCGCCGTCCGGCGAGATAAGAACAGCGGCCGGTTGGTAGGGGATGCCGAAACGCTCGTAGACGCTGCCTGCCGTATCGTCAATCTGCGGAAAGCTCAGCCCACCCTCATCGATGAAGTCTTGGTAGGTAGCGCGATCTCCCGACCACCCAACACCGACGATCGATGTGTCGGCGGGTGCGTTCCTCCATGCCGCCTCGACCGAGGGGGCTTCTGTCATACACGTGAGTCAATATGGAGCCCAGAACCACAAGAGGACCTGTTGGCCCGTGAACGTCGCCATGTCGATCGAACCGCCTCCGATCAGGGGAGCGCTCCAATCAAGACCGTCTGGAACGTCGATCGCGTCGGGCGCAGTGCTCGATGGTTGCCGGTCGTCGGATCCGCTGTCGCCTTCGCCGCTTACGCCGCTGAGGGTTGTGCCTGCAGCCGCAGTCGTTGCAGTTGTTCGATCGGACGACGGGACAGTTCCGACCGAGGAGTCAGGAGCGCATCCGACGGCGACGATCAGCGCGAGGGCAACCGTGACTAGGCAACGTCTCAACACGACCTCACGATATCCAACAGGTCGTTGGGGCTCTCTGCTGTGCTCCTTAGTCTCGTGAGCAGTGAAGACGAGAACTCTCTTGATGTTGTCCCTCGTATGCGCAATCGCCATCACCGGAGCCGGCGTAGGACTCTTTCTCCAGATTCGCGCCGAACCCGAGGCCTCCCCGGTCGCTCGGCAGGGTGAGGAGGTCCGCGTGGGCGATCTGTCGGTGACGCTGATAGCGGCAGAAGAGCAGGTCGGTCAGGTTGTTGTGACGCTTGAACTCGGTGGCGTGGATGATCGAGTGGTGACCGACGTTCTGACGTTGGTCGCAGCGGGTGAGACGTTCCCGGTGAGCGGCGGAGACTGTGACCCGGCGACAATCGAACCTCGCCGTTGCGAGGCGAGGTTCAAACGCGTTGAGTCCGAGAATCTCGTCCTGGTCGTCCGGCGCGGGGAACAAGTGCGTCGCTGGGTATTGCCGGCCGGCTGATCGGCGATACCGTGTTTGGCGATGTCTGAGCCATACGATCTGATCGTCGTCGGCGGTGGTCCAGGTGGCTACTCCGCAGCCCTCTACGCGGCATCGGCAGGCCTCTCTGTCGCCCTTGTCGAGAAGGACCGGCTGGGCGGTACGTGCCTGAACAGGGGATGTATCCCCGCCAAGGCATTCTTGGAGACCGCCGCCGTGAACAGGCATGTGTCTCACGCGGACCAATTCGGCATCGTGACCTCTGCCCCGACGGTCGACTTCTCGGTCACGCAGAGCCGTAAGCAACGGATCGTTGACGGACTCGTCGCTGGAATCGCTGGAATGTGCAAGGCCCGCAAGGTGACGGTGCTCTCAGGGTCTGGTTCGCTTCGTCCAGGGAGACGAGTCCACATCGCGCAGGGCGACGGATCCTCAACCGACATCGAAGGGCGGTTCGTGCTGCTCGCCGCTGGATCGGTGCCTCGGACGATTCCCGGATTCGAACGAGGCGGGCCCGTCATGACGAGCGATGAGGTGCTCGATCTCGACAAGGTTCCTGAGCGGATCGCGGTGATCGGCGGCGGAGCCATCGGATGCGAGTTCGCATCGACATTTGCCGACCTCGGGGCGATGGTGACCTTGCTCGAGGGGTTGCCCAAGATCTTGCCGGGTCTCGACACCGATGTCGCCAACGTCGTGGTGAAGAGCTTCAAGCGGAAGGGAATCGACATCCGCACCGGGGTTCGCGTGAACGGTCACACGCCGAACGCAACGGGCACCACGGTGCACGTTGAAGGTGGGGAGGACATCGAGGTCGATGCCGTGGTGGTGTCTGTCGGACGTCGCCCTTACGCCGACGAACTGGGGCTCGAGGCGACGATGGTCGAGGTCGACGATCGTGGTTTCGTCGTAGTCGACGAGTTCTGCCGGACGGCTGATGACGGGGTGTACGCCGTTGGCGATCTGATCAACACCCCGCAACTCGCTCATGTCGCGTACGCAGAGGCGATCTTGGTCGTCAAGCATCTGCTCGGCGAGTCACCGATTCCAGTAGATCATCGCCGTGTTCCTTGGGCGATCTACTGTCATCCGGAGGTCGCGTGGGCGGGGCCGGGCGAAGAGCAGGCCAAGGCTGAGGGTCTCGACGTTGTTGTCGGGAAGCACCCCTTCAAATACAACAGCCGGGCTCAGATCCTTGGCGAGACCGAGGGCCTGGTGAAGGTGATTGCGCGGCGTGAGGCTGATGGATCAGCTGGTCAGGTCCTTGGCGTCCACATGGTTGGACCATGGGTGACCGAGCAACTGTCGGGTGGATACTTGGCGGTGAACTGGGAGGCGACGGTGGCGGAAGTCGCCGAGTTCATCCAGCCGCATCCGAGTCTGAGTGAATTGTTCGGAGAGACGATGCTCTCCATGACCGGTCGGTCGTTCAACGGCTGATTGAGACGACGGAGGAACCATGGCAGATGTGACGCTTCCCCAACTCGGGGAGACGGTGACCGAGGGAACGATCACCCAGTGGTTCAAGAAGGTGGGCGACACCGTCGCTGCCGATGAACCGCTCTTCGAGGTATCGACCGACAAGGTGGACACCGAAGTGCCGAGCCCGATCGCCGGAGTGGTGACGGAGATTCGTGTTGCTGAGGGAGACACCATCGATGTCGGAACCGTTGTTGCCGTGGTGGGCGACAGCGCAGCGGCTGTAACCCCGGCTGCTGCACCAGCGCCTGCCCCGGCTCCGGCTCCAGCCCCGGCTCCTGCGCCAGCCCCGGCTCCGGCTCCTGCGCCAGCCCCGGCTCCGGCAGCCGATGGCGCTGCTGATCCCCGATTGCTCTCGCCAGTCGTGCGGCGGCTTGTCAATGAGCATGGCCTCGATCCGTCGACGATCGCTGCCACCGGTGCGGGTGGGCGCATCACCCGCGAGGACGTTCTCGACCACATCGACGGGCTTGCATCAGGCGGTGCCGCGACCGCCCCGGTGACCGCTGCGCCTGCCCCGGCCTCTGCGCCCACCCCGGAACCAACCGTGTCAACGCCGAGGCCAACGCCAATTTCGAGTGGTGACCGCGAGCAGGCCGTACCACTGTCAAAGATCCGGAGGCTTACCGGCGATCACATGGTTGCGAGCAAAGCCACCTCACCGCACGCCTTCAGCGTCGTCGAGATCGACTTCGCCAATGTCGATGTTGCACGGGCAGCCGTCAAGTCAGAGTTCAAGGCCCAAGAGGGCTTTTCGCTGACTTATCTGCCGTTCGTGGCTCGAGCGATAGTCGATGCGCTGGCTGAATTCCCGCACCTCAACGCAAGCGTCGTTGGCGATGATCTCGTGGTGCACGGGTATGTCGATCTGGGCATTGCCGTCGACCTCGACCATGACGGACTTCTTGCTCCGGTCGTTCGGAGTGCGGAAACGAAGCGGTTGCGTGCCATTGCCCATGAGATCCGCGATCTCGCCGACCGTGCTCGCGCGCGGCGACTTGCTCCCGACGAGATCCAAGGTGGCACCTTCACGATCTCCAACAACGGCTCGGCGGGTTCGGTATTGACGATGCCGATCATCAATCAGCCACAGGTAGCCATCATTTCGACTGACGCGGTTGTTCGTCGGCCGGTGGTCGCACGCCTTTCCGACGGCACCGAGGCGATCGTCGTGCACCCAGTCGGCAACCTTGCCATGAGCTGGGATCACCGTGCCTTCGACGGCGCCTATGCCGCAGGCTTCCTCGTGCGTGTCAAAGAGATCCTGGAGGGTCGTGACTGGTCAGGGGAGCTCTGACACCCTCACCCTGGGTGCCCCTCTGAGGGTTCGCTGGCTCGGTCGGGTCCCGTACCGAGAAGCACTTGCGTTGCAGCGAGGGCTGCACGGCAAGGGCTCGGAAAATCATCTTCTGCTCCTCGAGCACGATCATGTATTCACCTACGGTCAGCATGCTGATCTCGACTCCAATCTTCGCTGCGACCCCGAGGCGGTGGGTGCTGCCTTGATCGAAGTCGACCGGGGTGGCGACGTCACCTATCACGGGCCTGGGCAGCTCGTCGGATATCCGATCATCTCGCTCCCAAACGCCAAGGCGTCGCTCGACCATGTGCGGACCGTCGAGGATGTGATCATCGACGCGTTGAGCGTTCTCGGAGCCGACCGTCCGGGTCGCCTTGATGGTTATCCGGGTGTGTGGCTCGGCATCGGCGGCCAGGAGCCGCGCAAAGTGGCTGCAATCGGTGTCCGTCTCTCGAGAGGTCGCACACTTCACGGCTTTGCGCTCAATGTCGCCACCGACATGACCTACATGCGTGATCACATCATTGCGTGCGGAATTGCGGATCGTCCCGTCACGTCGTTGGCAGAGGAGGGGCTCACCTGCTCGATGGCTGACGTAGCGAATGCGGTGATCGATGCTGCCGGGCGACGGTGGGGAAGCAGCGTTGAGCGTCAAGATGTTCAATGGCGCCACCACACGGAGGACCTGACGCCATTTTCCCGGGGATCGGGGCCCGGCGAACCGGTGCGACTCTCGTTACGGGCTCGCGCTGCGGGCATTCACGAGGAACTTCCAATAGAGGAGCGAAAGCCCGAGTGGCTGCGCAGCGTCGTGAATCATGGCCCTGAGGTGCTCAGGCTGCGACGCACACTTAGGGACCTCGATCTCGTCACCGTTTGCGAAGACGCCGGTTGCCCCAATCTCAGCGAGTGTTGGTCCGAGGGGACGGCAACGCTCATGGTTCTTGGTGAACGCTGCACCCGTGCGTGCGGCTTCTGCCTGGTCGATACCCGTCGGCCGAACGAACCGGACCCTGGCGAACCAGCCCGCGTTGCCGAGGCCATCGCTCAGATGGGGCTCAGGCACGCTGTGCTGACGATGGTGGCACGCGATGATCTGGTTGACGGTGGGATGGCACACGTCGCCGCCTGTGTGAGTGCGATTCGTGACCGCTGTCCCGGAACCAGCATCGAAACGCTGATCTCCGACGTGCGAGGTGACGCGACATCACTTGAACTCCTCCTCGCCGCTTCGCCTGATGTGGTCAATCACAATCTCGAAACAGTTGCGCGCTTGCAGCGAGCAGCGCGGCCCTCGGCCGGTTATGCGCGGAGTCTGGCACTCTTGGCACGAGCGGCCGGTCGGGTTTCAGTGACCAAGTCGGGCATCATCGTCGGAATGGGGGAGACCGATGCCGAGGTCGAGGGCGCGTTGGCTGATCTGGCGGCTGTGGGATGTGATGTCGTCACTATCGGGCAGTACCTTCGCCCCACCACTCATCACCTTCCTGTCGCACGCTGGGTTGAACCGGTGACATTTGAACGGTGGATCGAACGGGGACGCGAACTCGGCATTCGACATGTCGAAGCATCACCGCTCACTCGATCGAGCCATCATGCAGCGGCCGCTCTCGAGGCGGTGACCGTTTCACCACCCGTGCGTCGACGCCATGGCAAGCCAGGTGCTTGACTGTCCGATGATGGCCACCGAATCAGAGTTCCGACGTCGAATCGATCTGGTGAGAGCTCGCATGTCCGATCGAACCATCGACACACTGCTGGTGTCCGTTGGTCGCGACATGCCGTATCTCATCGGGTACGAGGCAATGCCGCTCGAGCGATTGACGATGCTGGTCATTCCCATGGACGGCCCGAGCACCTTGGTCGTGCCCGCGCTGGAGGAGCCGCGCGTCAGTCCGATGCCGGGCCTGTTCGACATCATTCCATGGGGTGAAACGACGGAGCCCCTTGACATCGTTGCCGGACTCTGCGGTGATGATCGTCGAATTGCCGTCGGAGATCAGATGTGGGCACGGTTTCTCGTCGGGCTCGTCGAGCGCCTTCCGGGCGTCACGTGGTTGCGGTCGAGTGACGTCGTCGGACCGGCTCGAATGGTGAAGGGCCCGCAAGAGGTGTCGGCGCTACGCGCCGCCGCCCAAGCGGTCGACCGCATTGCCGAGCGACTTCAAACCGGCCAGATTCCACTCATCGGCCGCAGCGAGGCCGAGGTCTCGGCCGATCTGTCGGCTCAGATCGTGGCTGAGGGTCATGAACGAGTGAATTTTGCCATTGTTGCTGCTGGACCGAATGCGGCGAGCCCCCATCACCACCCTGGTGACCGGATCATCGGTCCGAACGAGATCGTGCTGTGCGACTTCGGTGGGACGATGAACGGTTACTGCTCGGATATCACCCGATGTGTCGTGACCGGTGATATCGACGCCGAGATCGGCGCCGCGTGGGCTGCGCTCCAGCAATCACAGGAAGCCGGTGTCCAAGCCGGAGTGGTTGGCTCTGCCTGTGCTGAGGTCGACCGTGCAGCACGGTCTGTGCTCGTCGACGCCGGCTACGGGGAGTACTTCGTTCACCGCACCGGCCATGGGATCGGCATGGAGGAGCACGAGGAGCCGTACATGGTCGAGGGTGCTGAAGCCTTGATCGAAGCCGGACACGCGTTCAGCGTCGAGCCGGGAATATATGTGCCAGGACGATGGGGAATGCGACTCGAGGACATCGTGGTCGCAACCCTCGACGGACCAGTCCGCCTCAATGAAGCGAGCCACGAACTCTTCAGCGTTCGAGCTTGATCAGGCTCCGCCAACTCCGAAGAGCGAGTCGTCGACCTCATCGCGGAGTTCGGAGAGTTCGATACTCAGGTCAGGTCCGCCATAGAGCGCCAGGGGCCCTGACAGCGAGGCGCAATAGCTCTTGTCACCACCTGTGACCGGAACAACGGCGCACATTGCGTCCGACCCTGCAATCACCATGTCAGAGGCTCGTGCCGGCGCGATGTTGCGCTCCGAGTCAGTTCGGAGGCGGTTCATCATCGCTCGTGACCAGAATTGGTGGGTCACCTGCACGTCGCTCGTCTTGGTGTCGTCGAGGCCTCGCTCACACGACCCGGTCTCGAGGTCACAGGTTCGTTGACCAGAATCGTCACTCAGGAACCGAATGCTTCCGATCGTGACCGATGTGCGACCCGGTTCGTTCGCGACCGTTGCGGTGAGCGTCCTGCCGCCGTAGTTGACGGTGATCAGATACTCAGCCTGAAAGGAGCCATCGGGGGCGGCGGCGAGTAGATCGAGAACTCTGGATATGGCCGGATCCTCGACGGCCGGGGTTGCGATGAGCGTCGGCCGAGGTCCGACGGCACAACCTGCTGCGAGCACCACAGAGGCAAGGATGGAGCCGATTCTCCAACTCCCGTGACGTCGCGCGAAGGTCATGCACCGGTCAGGCTAGGCCGGTACCCTGCCGGACGTGATCGCGGCTGCCATCGAACTCGACGCAGCAACCGTCCTGCTTCAGTGGGCGGTGGGCGGGATGCTGATGGGATGGGTGACGACGAGACGTCGCGAGGTCGGTCTCGGTTACGGGTGGATGCTTCGAATCACCTTCGGGATGCTCGCCCTCGGTGCCCTTGCCGCAGGTCTGCGATATGAAACCGTTGTCGTTCGCGAGCTCTCCTCGGCGCTTGTGGTTCTTGCGTGTCTCCTTGCCCTGTTGTCGTCGATCCGGCGCCGAAGTGCAGGGGTGAGCGGCGCGACACTCGAGCATGATCGCCGTTCCGATCGGGTCCGGGAGATGACCGGAATCGATCGACGAATAGCTGAAGGGGATCAACGCTCCAAGGGACCTGAATTCGACCCGCGACTCGACCTGTTACCGGTGGCGCTCGGAGTCGCAGGACTGATAGCAGCTGGTCTGGTCGCAGCGGACGGTCTCTACGACTCGACGGTGTCTGTGCTGAGGGTTCTCATCGGCGCCACATTTCTGGGCGCCGTCACCGATGCCATGTTGTTGGGACACTGGTACCTCGTGCAGCCCGGGCTTCCCCGCCGTCATTTGAACGAATTGGTCCGAATTCTCGGTTGGAGCTGGCCGCTCGAGGTTGGCGTCCTTGTGGTGCCAACCGGAATGGTGAGCGTGTTGAGTGGGTCCATTGATGACGGGTGGAATGGCACGCTCGGATGGTTCTGGGTTGCGTGCGCGATCACCACGATCGTTCTTGTACGCGTCACGATTGCAGCGCTGAACGAACGTCAGTATTCGGCCGTCATGGCGGCAACAGGCCTTCTCTACCTCGCAATCCTGACGGCATTCGGTACCGATCTGGTCGCTCGGGCAGTGCTCGCCGGTTGAGTCAGTTGACCAAGCGCTCGTGGCCTTCCCAGAAGGGCTCGCGGAGTTTGAACTTCTGAAGCTTGCCGGTCGCGGTACGGGCCAACTCGGTTCGGAATTCGACACGCTTCGGACACTTGTAACCGGCGAGCTTCTGCTTGGTCCAAGCGATCACATCGGCTTCAGTGAGTTCGGACCCCGGCGAGGTCACGACGAGCGCGGTCACCAGTTCGCCCCATTTCTCGTCCGGGATGCCGATCACAGCGACTTCGGTCACCTCAGGATGTTGGAAGATGGCGTCCTCGACCTCGATTGACGAGACGTTCTCGCCGCCGGAGATGATGACGTCCTTCTTTCGGTCCGAGATGGTGACGTAGTTGGTGTCATCGATGAGGCCACCGTCACCGGTGTGGAAGAAGCCATCGTGGATCGCTGCCTCGGTCGCCTCCGGCTGGTCCCAGTAACCCTCCATGATCATGTTGCCAGCGGCGAGGACTTCACCATCGGGGCTGATGTCCATCGTGCACCCAACCACTGGTGCGCCAGCACGGTTGAGGAGGGTGGCTCGCTCGCTCGAGTCGAGGCCGTCCCACTCTTGGCGGGTTCGGTTCATGGTGAGCAGCGGTGCTGTCTCGGTGAGTCCGTAGATCTGGCAGAACTCCCAACCCAGTTCGGTTTCACAGCGCTCGATGGTTCGGGTGGGCGGGGGAGCGCCGGCGACGACGATTCTCGTCAGACCAGAACCCGGGATCGGTCCGGCCCATTCGGCAGCGGCGTCGAGCACGGTGTTGAGGACAGCCGGAGCCGCACACATCAGTGTCACTCCCTCCCGCTCGACCCGG
Source organism: Actinomycetota bacterium (assembly GCA_027730505.1). GTDB lineage: Bacteria > Actinomycetota > Acidimicrobiia > Acidimicrobiales > Ilumatobacteraceae > Casp-actino5. The sequence goes on from JAQCGT010000016.1 coordinate 29,973, forward strand.
CGAAGGATTTCGGGGCCGTCGATCTTTCGCTGGATGACGTGGCGCCCACCCATGCCGGTGACCGCGTACAGCATGCCCCAGCCGTTGCAATGGAATTGCGGCAACGTGTGCAAGTAGACATCACGGTCGTTGACACCCATATGCCATCCGAAGATCGCTGCGTTGGTCCACAGATTGCGGTGGGTGAGCTGCACGCCCTTGGGCCGAGCCGTGGTGCCCGATGTGTAATTGATGGTCGCGGTCGCGTCCTCATCGGGTTGCCACGGACGCGGCTCGGTATCGAAGTCCATCAGTGTCGCATCGGACTCTGACCCGATCACCCATTTCATCTCGCACTCGACCGGCGCCATTGCCTCGGTCAATTCCGGGTCGATGAGCAGGACCCTGGCACCCGAATGCTTGACGATGTACGAGACCTCCTCCGCGACGAGACGGAAGTTCACCGGCACGAGGATTCGGCCTGAGCCCGACACGCCGTACAGCGCTGTCAACAGGCGGGCCGAGTTGTGCGAGACCATGGCCACTCGTTCACCCACGGCGATACCGAGTCGGTCGAGGCCGGCGGCGATTGCGCGCGCTCGTCGGGCCATGTCGCGGTAATCGATTGTGCCCCACGAGTCGGCAGGTTGATCTGGCTCGTCGACGATCGCCACCCTGTCGGGGTAGACGAGTTCGGCGCGCCGGAGGAAATCGTTAACCGTCATCGGAACTTTCACACGACCGAATGTAGTCGCTGACCGTGACGCCGGTCACGTGGGGTCGACCGATGCACTGCCCACTACGGTTGAAGCTATGGCTTCAACCCTCCAGCGTCGATATGGGATGACGATCCCACTCCCCGGACCTCTGCACACCCATCGGGATGGCCTCATTGAACTGGCTGAGCTCGGCTACACCGATGTCTGGAGTGCCGAGTCCGACGGAGCTGATGGTTTCACGCCGCTCAGCATGGCAGCGGCGTGGGAGCCACGACTTCGTCTTGGCACGGCGATTATTCCGGCCTACACGCGGGCGCCTGCTTGCCTGGCTCAATCGGTCGCGTCAATGGCTGATGCTGCCCCGGGCCGATTCGCAATCGGAATCGGGTCGTCGAGCAACGTCATCGTGGAGCGATGGAACGGGATCCCGTTTGAGCAGCCCTACCAACGGGTGCGGGACACGGTCCGATTCCTTCGCGAGGCGCTGAGCGGCGAGAAAGTTTCGACCACCTATGACACGTTTGCTGTTGATGGATTTCGCCTTGGCGTGCGACCTGAGGAGACACCACCGATTCTCGTTGCAGCGTTGCGTAGCCAGATGCTCCGGCTTGCAGGTCGTGAAGCGGACGGGGTGATCATCAATTGGCTCGCACCCGGTGATGTGCCGCAGGTGGTGTCCGAGGTGCACGATGCCGCCGGAGGTGCTGAGCGCGAGGTGGTGGCCCGCATCTTCGTCTGCCCAAGCGAGAACGCTGAGGTAGTTCGTTCAGCAGCGCGGTTCGCGATTGCCGCCTACATGAATGTTCCGGTCTACGCTCGGTTTCAAGAGTGGCTTGGACGAGGTCCCGCGCTTGCTGGGATGTGGGAGGCATGGTCAGCGGGAGACCGCAAAGAGGCCCTGGCCCGTATCGACGACGATGTCGTCGACGCGTTGATCGTGCATGGATCAGCCGAGCGGTGTCGGCAGCGCATTGACGAGTACTTCGCAAACGGTGTGACGACGGCAGCGCTGGCGCTCCTGCCGTTGGACAAGGAACTGGATCACTGGACTGCGATCCGGTCTCTTGCCCCGCAAGCATGAGTTAGGCAGCCCGACTCGCCGCACGGCGACGTTCGATCTCAGTCACCAGGCGAGCGATTTCGGCTCTTCCCCGACGACAAGTCTCAGGATCGAGACGCAGTGTCTCTGGTACGCGTTCGGTAGGGAGCAGGCTGAGCTGCGTGGCCGTCTTTCCAACTGTCGCTGTCATGAGTCCAGCATGGCCAAGGGGTGTTGCACTCAGATCCCGATAGCCGCCGAGATTGTCACTGATCCCAGCGCCATCGCAGCAAGAATCAACCATTCGGCGCGGTTCCGAAGTCGACGGTCAGTGGCAGCGACACCGCACATTGCCCCGAACGCTGCGCCGCCGAGATGGCCGCCCACAGAAATTCCTGGAACGACAAAGGTGATGAAGAGGTTGAGCAGGAGAAGAGACCCGATCGGCGTTCTCATCGGGTTGATGCCCTGCCGCCAGTAGCCGATCGCGGCGAAACCCATCAACCCGAAGACGGCGCCAGATGCCCCTCCGTGAAGTCCAACTGGCTGAAGGAGCAGTGCTCCGACAGAGCCCCCGAGAAGGCTGACCAGATAGATCGCAGTGAAACGGACCCGCCCGGTAGCCGGTTCGAGGAGCAACCCCAACTGGTACAGGAG
>JAQCGT010000128.1 GCA_027730505.1 Actinomycetota bacterium
CTTCTGGCTAGTTGCCAAGCGGCCGCCGAGCGAGAACGAGCGCGTCATGTTCGAAGCCGTGCTGGTAGCGCTTGCCGATCACGGCTTCACCCCGACCGCCATCGCCGCCCGACTCACCTATCTGTCAGCACCGGACTCGATCCAAGGCGCGGTTGCCGCCGGCATTCTCGGCGGTGGTTCGCGCTTCCTCGGTGTCACCGAGGATTGCGCCGGCTTCCTCGCCGGTGCGATTGCCGGTAGCGATGACCTGCCCACCGACGACGCCGGCTGGGACGCACTGGCTGCCGAGGTGATCACCGCAACCCGCGCAGCTGGAAAGTTCGTGCCCGGTCTGGGCCATCCGGTGCACAAGGTTGCCGATCCACGCACCCCGAAGTTCATGGCACTGGCACGCGAGCACGACGCATTCGGGCCGCACCTCTCACTATTCACGGCGATCGGTCGGGCTCACCCGGCGATCCTCGGCCGCACCCTGCCATTGAATGGTGCTGGCGTGTGCGGAGCAGTGTTGGCCGACCTCGGATTCTCGCCAGCGATCGTGCGTGGCTTCGCTCTGTTGGCGCGTTGTGCCGGAGTGCTCGGCCATATCGCCGAAGAGCAGGTCGATCCGATCGCCAACGACATCTACATGACCGTCGACCGCAACATCGATTACTCGCCGCCGACCTGATCCTGCCGAGATCCGACACGGCCATTCGTGCAGGACAGATGTCATGAGGCATCCCTCCCCAGTCGTCCGCTCATCGGTACTCTGTCCGCCAGCCGGACACAGGGTCCGGTGAAGGAGGTCCCTACCCTTATGGCATCAACCCCAGGTCAAACCAGCAATCGCTGGCGGGCATGGTGTGATGAGCATCCGATCGGGTCATTGGCCCTGGTCGGCGTGATCGCCACCCAGCTCGGCACCTATTTCGGATACGTCTTCCCCGCCGTCGGACTGCCCACACTCCCCTGGCCGCTCTACAACGGCCTGCTCGGACTCGGGCTCTCCGAAGGCGCCTACTTCGGCGACGACGGAAGCATCGTCGGTCAGGCCGGCGTGTTCGGTCAGTACCAGATGTTCCTCGACCATCCGGTCGGCGTGTTCTTCGTCGGTCAGGCACTGCACTTCGTGAACGGCATCGTGTTCGCGCTGCTGTTCGGTCTGATCGCCCGTCACTCGCTGCCCGGCAACTCGTCGACCAACAGCGGCAACATCCAGAAGGGCCTGATCTACGGCGTGATCATGACGATCATCTCCGCAGGCTTCTTGGTGCCCTACGCCTACGTTCAGGGCAACGGCTACGGCTTGTTCCTGTTCGACGGTCCCGACGGCTGGAAGCTCCCTGCGGGCATTCTCGTCTGGCACCTCATCTACGGATATTTCATCGGCGCTCTCTATCAGCCGAAGGACGACTGAATCGTCCCACCTCGCAACGCGAAAGGGCCCGGGTGGGAAACCACCCGGGCCCTTTTGCATCCGAATTCAGCTGCGTTGAACACGAACCGGGATGCGGATCACCATCGCCACGCACACCAACACGATGGCCCCACCCAGCACCTGCACCAACGTGAGTGACTCACCGTGGATCGGCCACGACACACCGACCGCAACCACGTGCATACCCAACATGTAGAGCGACGACCTCGCCGCCTCAACGTAGGCGTGAGCCCAACTCATCATCACGTGTCCAAGCGCCCCGGTGAGCAAGGCGATCAGCACGATCCACAGCCAGTCCTTACCACCGAACTCGGCCCAATCGCTCCACGACGTCCACAGCAACACAGGTGGAACCACCGAGACCACCGACCAGATGTTGGCCCCCGCCATCCAAGCGATCGGGTCCACATCGGTGTTCGAACGGGCCCGTCGTGTCAGCACCCAGTACACGGTGAAGGTTGCGAGCGCAGCGAGCGCCAACAACACACCGAGCGGCGTGGCACGAACCTCACTCCCAGCACCAAGGATCACCAGCGCAGCCCCGGCCACACCGCCCATGGTCCAGAGAGCGTGACGCACCGTCGGCCGCTCACCGAACAACGGACCAGCGAGCAGCAACAACACTGCCGGTTGGTTCGCAACCACGGTTGACAGCACCGACACCGTCACTTCCTGCAAGGTGGCGAACACGAAGATGAGGTTCGTGCCAAAGGCCAAGCCGGGCCACATGGTCGTGCGCAACAGACTCCGGTCGACCTTGCCGCCGCGCACGGCCAGTAACAGCACGAGAACCGGCACCGAGATCGCGAACCGCATCGCGGCACCGACCAGGGGTGGAGCGGTGACGAGTTTCGTGAGCGGCGGGCCGAGACCGAACAGGACAACCACCACGCCCACCACCACGAGCGGAATGTGCGACGCAACCGCCGGAGGAGCGCTGCGCTCAGTGGTTGTCACCCGGACAGTCTGCCCATCAGGGCCACCGGCGGGATCATCGGAGATCAGCTCCTGAGCCAGCAGGTGCCGGGCTCGGTGCCATCGGTGGTGCCGCCACAGGTCGCGCCGAACTCCTCGTCGTCACTGCCGAACGGCGACGCGTAGTAGAGCTCATCGCAGGCATCCATATCGCCGGCATCACAGTCGGCTCGATACTCAGCAAGCTGCTCGTCGGTCGCCGTCACGTAACCGCACGAACCAGCAGTCGACCCATCAGCCGTACCACCACAGGTGGCACCGAAGTCCTCGTCATCGCTGCCGACCGGCGACGCGTAGAAGAGCTCATCACACGCAACCATGTCGCCGGCCTCACAGTCGGCTCGAACCTGAGCAATCTCCTCCGCCGTCGGCGGCGAGAAAGAACACATACCGGCAGTCGACCCATCAGCCGTACCACCACAGGTAGCACCGAAGTCCTCGTCATCGCTGCCTATACCCGACGCGTAGTACAGGTCATCACAGGCACCCATGTCGCCGGCCTCACAGTCGGCTCGATACTCAGCAATCTCCTCTGCCGAGTCGGGATCGAGAAACGAGTCACCCATCATGCTTCCGACATCGATGCCGCAGTCCTCGAAAGCGGTGAGCATGTCTTCGAGAAAGCCAAACGCATCCTCGTCATTCACATCGTCGCCAGCGAGCATGAGCTGCATCAACACACCGTCCTCCTGAAGCAGACACGCTGCTTGGTCAACGGTGACACCGAGTTCGTCCGCCATCGACTCCGCCACCACATCGGGCGCACAGTCGAGCATGGCGAGTCCCATCGCCGTCCCGTCACCACCCTCGACCGCATCTGAGAGCACCGTCGGATCGGCGACCAGGGCATCGACAATGCACTCGAGTTGCTGATCGCTGAGCGCCTCCAACATGAGGTCGCCGGTCTCGTCACCGTCCGACATCAGCTCACGCACCATCTCAGGAGCGCACTCGAGCAGGATCTTGGTGAGTTCGAGACCATCTGAGTCGTCGGGACCGGTGTCGGACAACGCTGATTCGGCGAGATCGGGCCGAGCGGCCACCGCCGAGATCACACATTCCTGACGTTCAGTTGGCAATGCCATGAAGTCGCCATCATTAAATGCGTCGGACGCTCGAAGTTCAGCCTCGAGATCAGTCGCTTCATCTCTTAGAACGACATCATCACTGGCCGACGCTTCGGTGGTCTCTGTGGCTGCAGCGGTGTCATCAGGTGTCGAGAACGTGGTCTCGTCACCACTCCCGCAGGCAGCGACAACCATGGCGAGTGCACCCACGATCCAGAACTGGGTGACCCTTCGGCACGACGACGTCATGATCCCACCGTAGCGGCCGTCACTCGACAGAGTCAGATGACAAACGCCCCATCACACGACCACTGCCGGGCTGTTTGCCCGGCAGTTCGTCTCAAGCGCGCCAGTAGGGACTCGAACCCCAAACCTTCTGATCCGTAGTCAGATGCTCTATCCATTGAGCTACTGGCGCTTGTGGAGCGGAAGTCTACGTCCCGCTTGCGCCGATGCCACGTGAGTATCCGCACCGCACGAAAGCACAAGCAACTACCGTCTCGATCATGCAACTCGTCACGTACTGGCAACGCGCAGTCATCAACAACTACGTCAACTTCAAGGGACGCGACAACCGGCCCGAGTTCTGGTGGTTCGCCCTTGCTTCGTTCATTGTCAGCACCGCCCTCAGCATCTTGTCGCTCGAAGCGATTGGAAATCTATGGAGCTTGGCAATGCTCCTGCCGTCGATCGGCGCCGCCACCCGGCGTCTGCACGACACCGGCCGATCAGGCTGGTGGCAGCTGATCGGTCTCACGATCATCGGCTTGATCCCACTGATCATTTGGCTCGCCGCCGAGGGCAAGCCGGAATCGAACCAGTACGGGGCGCCCCGTGTTGGAGGATCGATGGCCGGTGCAACTGGGGGGATGTCGGATCCGCCGTTGCCGCCGCCACCGCCACCCATTCCGCAGTAGTCAGCGCGAGTGCGCCTCTCCTAGAGATCCCAAGGCGTCCAGCCGTTGCGCTGAAACAGCGCGTACGCAGCCTGGGCGTTGGTGCGAGCATCGAACAACTGTGACTTCGACGTCACACCGATCTCTGACAGCCATCCCTTGTGGGCGTTCCAGTGGATCTGGAACAACCCCACACAGCACCAGTTCGATGCGTTGGCGTGGAATCGGCTCTCGCGATGGGCGATCTGCAGGGCACGGTCCTCAAGATCGTCGGGCCACACGTCACGAATGATGGCTTCGGCCTCGCTCGTCGTCGGTTCGGGGGGCAGCACGATGGTTGTGGTTGTGGTGGGCGGTGCCTGCTGTGTGGTGCCCGATGAGGGTCGTGTCGGAACCGTGGTCGGGATCACGACGGTTGCTCCGGGAGGCAAACAGATCTCATCGTCGGGGTAGAGCATCGAGTCGGTGCTCGCTGAATTCGTTGCGAGGAGTTCGCCCATGCGGATCGATGCGCGATCGGCGACAAGGCTCCACGAATCGCCAGGCCGCACGACATAGATGGAGCCACACGGCGGGACAGTCGTCGTTGGGGCGCTGACGACTTGTGAGCGGGTGCCGGCGGCACGGCTCTGCGCAGATGGCGTTTCAGCAGTGGTTACGACATTGCTCACCGTTGCGGCGATGACGACCGGGGATGTCGTCACAGCCGGTGCTTCTGTCGTGTCAGCACCGACCGTTGGTGACGCTGCCTCATCGGTCGGCTCGACCGTGTTCTCGAAGACAACCGTTGCTGCTGGCGTCGACGTCGTGGTGTCGTCTCTGTTAGTCCACGCAAAGGGCACAGCGATCAACGCAGCGAGGATGATCACACTGGTGCGCGTGATCAGAGGATCGATCTGGTCGATCCCGAGCCGTTCGGTCCACGTCAACGTCTGGTCGATGTCGTCGAGGGAGTCGTACGGGTCGATGTCATTCGTGCCATCAAACACCGGGCGGGTGATGCCGGCCGGCTCGGTCTCGGCTTCAGGATCAGCGGCGACGTCGTCGTGTTCGCGTCGGACCCATTCAGCGGTGCCACCCCAGAAGTCGACCTCGATGTCGTGGTGGTCATCTTCTTCGGCCAGGTCGTAGAGCTCAGGGCGCGATGAGGCATCGGTTCCGCTGAAGCGGAGGGACTCGTGCTGGTCCCGGCGGCGTCGAGATGGAGGACGCATCTCCCGCAGTCTTGTCGCGCCGTCATCATTTCGCAACATTTCGGTCATCTGAACGACACGAAGACCCGACTCAACCCCGAACGCAAACGTGCCGGGCCCGA
>JAQCGT010000129.1 GCA_027730505.1 Actinomycetota bacterium
CGATGAAGCGATCCGACTGCTGTCGCTGCCAAAGAGCGACGAGCCGATCGGTCAACTCGCCGGACTTCCGGTGTATGCCAAGAACGGCCGATACGGGCCATACGTGCAATGGGGCGACCCCGACAATCTCCCGCCCGGAATGACCAAGCCGAAGATGTCGAGCCTGTTCTCGACGATGAGCCTCGAACACATCACGATGACCGAGGCAGAACAGCTCCTGACGCTGCCGCGCACACTCGGCGTCGACCCGGCCGACGGCGAGGAGATTCAGGCGGCCAACGGCCGATACGGCCCCTACGTGGTGAAGGGTCGTGACTTCCGATCAATCGAGTCTGAGGAGCGGTTGCTCACCATCACCCTCGACCAAGCCGTCGAGATCTTCCGCTTGCCGAAGGTGTTCCGGCGGGGCGGGGCCCGCAACATGGCAGCCGCCGGACCCCTACGTGAGTTCGGAGAGGATCCGATCTCGAGCCGACCGGTCGTCGCAAAAGACGGCCGGTTCGGCGTGTACGTCACCGACGGTGAGACCAATGCCTCGATCGGCAAAGGTGACCGCATTGAGGAGATGCTCCCTGAACGAGCCTTCGAACTGCTGGCGATCCGGCGCGAACAGGGACCGAAGAAGAAGCCCGCCGCCCGAAAGCGAGCGACGAAGAAGCGATGACCGGTCCGGTCTATGTGACGCTCGAGGGTCCAGAAGGCTGCGGGAAGAGCACCCAGGCCCAACGACTGGCAGGTGATCTCGACGCCGTGTTGACACGAGAGACCGGCGGCACCCCCATCGGTCGACGCCTGCGCGACATCCTCCATGACGTCACCGTCGATGACCTCGACGACCATGCCGAAACGCTCATCGTGGCTGCCGACCGTGCCCAACACCTCGCCCAAGTGGTGCGGCCCGCACTCGCAGCGGGACGCAACGTCGTGAGCGACCGCTCGGTCTATTCAACTCTCGCCTATCAGGGCTACGGCCGAGGGTTGCCGGTCGACGAGGTACGCCGGATCAACGAATGGGCGATCGGTGATTCCTGGCCCGACCTCGTGATCCTGCTCGATGCCGATGACGAGGTGCTCACCAGCCGAATGCAAGGCCGTGAACTCGATCGCTTCGAACGTGCCGGTGACGACTTCCACGCCCGGGTGCGCGCCGGCTTCGCGTCGATGGCCGCCGCCGATCCCGACCGCTGGGTGACCGTCGATGCCGCTGACCCCCCTGATGCGATCGCAGCCATCATTCGCGCTGCGGTCAGTGAGCGGTTGGGGATCTGATGGCCAGTGTCTGGGATGAGGTCGTCGGTCAGTCCACTGCGATCACCCAGTTGCACCGAGCACTCGACAGTCCGGTGCACGCCTACCTCTTCGTCGGCCCGCACGGCTCGACCACCGAACAGGCGGCCCGTGCCTTCGCAGCATCGATGATCGCCGGCACCGATGACCCCACCGATCGAGATGTGCGACTGGTGATGGCCGGCGACCATCCCGATTGCCGCGAAGTCGAACGCGTCGGAGCGGGCATCGACAAGGAACAGGCGGAGTGGATCATCGAGCAATCGTGGTTGAGCCCGGCCGAGGGAGACCTCACCGTGATGATCCTCCACGACTTCCACCTCGTGAACGATGTCGCCGCCGGCAAACTCCTCAAGACCATCGAGGAACCGCCGGCATCGACACGGTTCGTGATCTGCGCTGAGACCGTGCCAGCGGGGCTCATCACCATCGCCTCGCGCTGCGTGCGGGTTGACTTCAGGTCGATTCCCGACCAACTCATCGCCGAGCGCCTCGTAGCGGAGGGCATCGACGCCGAACGGGCACGGCTCGCCGCCACCGGGTCGCTCGGTGACCTCGACCGAGCCCGGGTGCTCGCCACCGACCCGCAACTCGCCGAACGCCGAGAAACATTCGCTAGCGCTATCCACGTGCTCGATGGTTCGGGCCACGCAGCGATGACCTTTGTCGCCCGCATCGAAGCCCTCCTCGAGACCGCCACCGGACCAATGGTCGAGCGACAAGCAACCGAGGCGGCCGAGATGCAAGCACGCGTCGAACGCTTCGGCGCTCGCGGCAGCGGCAAGAAGCGCCTCGAGGATCGACACAAGCGCGAACTGCGTCGCTTCACCACCGACGAACTCCGCGCCGGGCTCACCGTGATGGCGGGGACGTACCGCGACGCCCTCGTCGCCGAGCGTCTCAGTCCCGCCGATGCCGCCGCTGCCATCACCGCGATCAACGAGACCATCAGCGCCCTCGGCCGCAACGCGAACTCGACGCTCGCCCTGCAACGGCTGGTGTGGTCGCTGCCGGTGCCTCGGTAGGCTCACGCACCGTTGCCTGGGTAGCTCAGTCGGTAGAGCAACGCACTCGTAATGCGTAGGTCGTGAGTTCGATTCTCATCCCAGGCTCTGTGGAGGGTCCGGAACCGCACGGTCTGACGACCGCCGAGGTCGACGACCGAGTCCGCCACGGGCAGACCAACCTCGTTCCCGAGCCGCCCACCCGAACCGTCTACGGCATCGCGCAGGCGAACGTATTGACCCCCGTCAACTTCGTGATCGCTGTGCTCGCAGCCCTGGTACTTGCTGCCGGCAGCCCGAAGGACGCCATCTTCGCCGGGGTGATCGTCGCCAACAGCGCCATCGGCATCATCCAAGAGGTGCGGGCCAAGCGGGTACTCGATTCGCTGCGCGTGCTCACCACACCCGCCGCCCGGGTACGGCGCAACGGTGTCACCGAGCGGTTGCCCGTCGAAGGACTCGTCCTTGATGATGTCATCGAGCTTCGCTCAGGCGACCAAGTGCCCGCTGATGCAGTCATCGTCGTCAGTGATCACCTCGACGTCGACGAGTCGCTCCTGACCGGTGAGGCCAACCCGGTCGCAGCCGGCGAGGGTGATCGCGTCATGTCGGGATCGACCGTGATCGCCGGCACGGGCTTTGCCCAGGTTACGGCGGTCGGAGCCGAGGGCTACGCCGCACGTCTCGCCGCCGAAGCCCGCCGGTTCACGCTGGTCGACTCGGTGCTGCGCAATGACATCAACCGAATCGTCACCGTCGTCGGGATCGCAATGGTGCCAATCGGTGCGCTCCTCGCCGCCAGCCAGTTCCTGCGCACGGATGACGGCTGGCGCACCTCGCTGATCGGCACGGTCGCCGGCCTCGTCGGCATGGTCCCAGAAGGTCTGGTGCTGCTCACCAGCGTTGCGTTCGCCGCCGGCGTGATTCGGCTCGCCCGACATGGATGTCTCGTGCAGGAACTTCCTGCTATCGAGGTCCTCGCCCGAGTCGACGTGTTGTGTGCCGACAAGACCGGCACCATCACCAGCGGGGCGATGACCCTCGTCGAAGTCGCCGAATTCGAACCCGGTGCGACGGCCACATTGGCTGCGATCGCCGCCGCCGACCCCGACCCCAACATCACGATGCGAGCCATCGCCGAGGGGCTCGGTCCGAGCGAGCCCGCAGACATCGTCGATCGCACGCCGTTCTCGTCGGCACGCCGGTCATCGTCGGTCACCCTTGCCGGTGGTGGTGTCTGGGCGCTCGGCGCTCCCGACCCGGATGATCCGGCCGTGCGAGCACACACCACCGAAGGGCGTCGGGTGCTCGAATTGTCTCAGGGCGACAGACGGGCCGCTCTTGTCGTCCTCGACGATGTGATCAGACCCGATGCACCGGCGACACTCGCGTGGTTCGCTGACCAGGGTGTCACCGTTCGGGTGCTGTCGGGCGACGACCAGACGACGGTGACGGCCATTGCGCGTCGCGCCGGCGTCGATCCCGGGCCACCCGATGACCCGACGGTGCTCGGTCGTGTCGACCCGCACCGCAAACGCGATCTGGTCAACGAACTCCAACAGGCCGGTCACACCGTTGCCATGACCGGTGACGGGGTCAATGACGTACTGGCACTGAAAGCCGCCGACTGCGGGATCGCCATGGCTTCTGGTTCTGAAGCCAGCCGAGCCGTCGCCCAGTTGGTCATGCTCGACTCCGAATTCGCCGCCCTACCTGAGGTCGTCGGCGAGGGGCGACGGGTGATCAACAACATCGAGCGAGTCGCCAGTCTCTTCCTCGCCAAGACCACCTATTCGGTGGCACTCTCTCTCGTCATCGGCATCATCGGCGCCAGCTATCCCCTCCGACCGATCCACCTCACCCTGCTCAGTTGGTTCACCATCGGTATCCCGGCCACGCTGCTCGCACTCGAATCCGACACCTCACCGGCACGTCCGGGATTCATGCGTCGTGTCCTCGAGCGTTCGGTACCGGCCGGTCTCTGGGTGGCGATCACCGTGCTCGTCACCGACGTGATCACGGACAGCGCCGCGCCAGTCATCGCGGCCGGAGTCGTTGCGCTCACTCACCTAGCAATCGTTGCGTCGCCGCTGACCACGGGTCGCGCTGCGATCCTCGGCGTGGCGATGACCGGATTCGTCGTGATCATCGCCACCCGACCGTTGCGGCGTCTCTTCGAGTTGCAGTCGGCGACCGCAGGTGACCTAGTGATCGGGCTTACCGTCGGGGGGCTAGCCTCACTCGGGTTATGGCTCGTCACTCTTCTCATTCGGCGGGGACGGCGCTCCCGTACGGCGACGCCCGTCAGGCACTGATCGACGCGACTGTCCACGAGCTCGCGACCAAAGGACCACGAGGGGTCGTACTGGCTGAGATCTGCCTCGAACTCGACATCTCGCCGGCGCTCGTCAACTATCACTTCGGCAACCGCGACAACCTGCTCGCCGAAGCCGTCGTCGTGGCCCATCGGCGCCTGGTGGACGACATGAACGAGATCACGCTGCGTCCACATGCCTCAGCCGAAGACCAGTTCCGTGCCCGCTTCGACTACCGATTCGACTGGACCCGCGATCATCCGGGAATCGACTCGATGCTCAACTACACCCACGTGCTCGACCCATCGGGCCGGGTGCTGTCCAACGAGTTTCAAGAGCGCATCGGCCAGACGACATCAGATGACATGGCCGGTCTGGCCACCTGTGTCGCAGCGCTCCACCACGGCCGTCCGATGACTGAACTCATCGGTGCTGAACACCCGCTCTACCGGCCGGAATTCGCTGATGTGACGGCGTATGTGGCGTTGTCGGCGCTCGGCGCTGCAACGTTCCTGACCGGACATCATCCCGGATCAACACCGCTGGCCACCCGGTTCCCGGCGCTCATTGCGTCATTGCGCGATGACTTCACCACCCGCATCATGGATTCCGTGCGAAACCAGCTCTCGCCCCTCGAGGAGACCCGATGATCGACCGTGAGTCCCCCATCTATGTCGCTGGCCACCGCGGCCTCGTGGGCGCCGCGATCGTGCGCCACCTCGAAGCCGAGGGATTCACCAACATCCTCACGGCCACCCGCGATCAGGTCGATTTGCGCGACCAGAGCGAGGTTGCCCACTGGTTCAAAGCAAACCGCCCCCGCTATGTATTCCTCGTTGCGGGCACCGTCGGCGGGATCCTTGCCAACAGCACCCGGCCGGCGGAGTTCATCTACGACAACATGATGATCCACGGCACCGTGGTGCACTCGGCCCATGAGACCGGCGTCGAGAAGCTGCTCTACCTCGGCTCGTCATGCATCTATCCCCGGCATGCGACGCAGC
>JAQCGT010000130.1 GCA_027730505.1 Actinomycetota bacterium
TGGTGCTGATGGGGCCGATGGTGCGGTTGGCCCGCAGGGTCCTGCTGGTCCCGCCGGAGCCGATGGAGCAAGCGGAATGAATTTCGCCGGAGATGACGTCGTCTCGATCATCCCCGACGCTCGCACCGCCTCGGTTGCTCTCGGCGCCGACGGCAATCCGGTGGTGGTGTTCGAAGATGTGGTGCTGGCGCAGCTCAAGGCGGCGTTCTGCAATGACCCGAGATGCTCGACCTACGAAAGTCGCACCCTTGTCGACGACGCTGACCGGGCGCGTATTCCGAAGGTCGTGATCACGGACTCGGGCAACCCGGTAATCGCCTATCGGCACACGGTCGGCACTGACTCGGTGGTGAATCTCATCTACTGCTCAGACCCCCGATGCGAAACGACCGAACCTCGTCAGGGTTTCCAAGATTCAGCGCCGTTCAGCGCGGAGCTCTCGCTGTTGTCGAGTATGGGCGATGGAGGCGTGATCACCGTGTTCGGCGCTGAGAATGGGGTCAAGGTCGGCGCATGCGTCAGGGTGTTGGGTGAGTGCCACGATGTGACTGCAATCACGCTTGACACCTCGAGTGGGGAATTCAGCGGAAGCGATGTGATCCGTGGCGCCGATGGGCTGCCGACCATCGCCTATTCGTTCAATGCTCATAGCGAGGTTGCGCAGGTGTCGGTGGTCCGTTGTCTGAATCCGACCTGCTCATCGTTTGGGCCGGAGAGCGTTGTGTACGCAGCTCCTGTCGGGCAGAACTCCGTCTCGACTCCATCACTCGCCCTGGGCGAGGACGGTCGCCTCCGAGTGTCGTTCGCCGCTCGGGTGAACGGGATCAGCTCCACCTACGTGGTCACCTGTGCCGATCCGGCTTGCTCATCGGCTGATGCGACAGCTTCCTGGGTCTCGGCCACACCGTTCGCCCCTGAGCTCGTGGTTGCTGTCGACGGTGATCTGCTCGTCATGAAGCGTGACAGCAACCTCACTGGAGCTTCCTCACCATCGATGCTCAATGTGATTCGTTGTCTCGACCTCTCTTGCTCTGAGCGAGCGACCATGAAGATCACCGACAACACCGGTCACACCGGTCTCGATCCAGTGGCCACCGTCGGAGTAACAGGGACACCGTTCGTGGTCTCGCAGGACCTTGATGCCGGCCTCGTGCTCCGGTCGTGCGTGCAGCAGCACTGCAGCCCATTCGTTCGGGCTGGGCTGTGAGATCGCCTCTCACCGGCTTCCCGGATCTGGTTCGGTGCGCCGGCCAGACAACGCGCCGGCCGGAGTCGGGGCCGCTGGCACTGCGAACGTTTCCGCAGTGCCTGTGACGCCGAATCAACTCGTCGATGCCGCCTTGCCGAACGAGTATCCCGGTCGGAGGCGAAGGTTGTCGGGGAAGTTCGGTCCGGCAAGTGCCGATTCACCTTCCCAGCCGACCCGACCGAAGGGCATGTTCGGACGACCCTCGGCGCCGTGTTCGCGGGCTCGCTCGCCCTCGGGCGTGCCGAGCACACAGGCGGCCCGGATCTCGTCGTCGCTCGGAAGATCGATCACGTCGTCGCCGTGTCCGGCGCCGGTGCGACGAGGAATGGGCAGACCGAGACGCTCGTACTGCTCGACCGGACAGTCGTTGCGTGCCATCTCACGCAACATCAATCGAATCATGCGCGCTTCGAGGTCGACGTCGTCGAGCGGATTGGTCTGACCGGGGTCGGCCTCAACGTCGAACAACAAGGTGGCTCGGCGTCCTTGGCCGACCGGGTTCGCAACGCTCAACAGCACGTCGGGCGTTCGTGTGGGGATCTTCATGACTTTGCAGTTCTTGGTGAAGGAGAAGCCGTCCGAGCGCTCCCAGTCCTCTAGTTCACGCGGCGAGAACATTGTCCGCATGTGTGTGGGCATCAAGGTGTACTCGAACAAGGGTGCGTTGTCATCGGTGGTATGCGAACGCATGTAGACCCATCGGCCGTCGGTGACGTTCACTTGAGCGCCCATCACGCCGTAGAGCGCGGCCTCGCGGGCCGGCTCATCGGCAACCATGCGCGCCCGAAGCGGTTGGCCCTGCATGTCGGGCGGTGCGGGGACGTCGAAGTAGTCGAGAATGGTGGGGGCGAGGTCGATCGTTTGAGCGAGCGAGTCACGGGTGATGTTGCGACATTCGGGTTCGCGCGGATCCCATACCCAGAACGGAATGTGCGCGATCTCCTGGAAGAACGGCGTCATGACTTTGGCCCACCAGTCGTGCTCTCCCATGAGGAACCCATGATCGGTGTTCACGAGCAGCATGGTGTCGGACCAAAGGTCATATTTGTCGAAGGCGTCGAGCACGCGACCGAGCTGCAGGTCGCAGAACGTGAGAAGGGCGGCGTACATATAGCGGATGTGGGCGACCGTCTGTTCGTCCTCACGTACCTCCCGGTACGGAGGCCAGTCGAAGGGCGGGCCGTCGTACTCGTGGGGATAGAGCGCCTGGAACTCGGGCTGGGTGAAGAAGGGCTCGTGAGGGTCGAAGGTCTCGATCTGCAGGAACCAGCGATCGGCGTCGCGATTGCGTTCGATGAACTCGAGCCCAAGGCTGAACGTCTTGTGTTGCGACTGCAGTTCCGCACGATCCATGTGGCGACGATTGATGTTGTCCTGGGTTTGGAAGCGCAACATCTGCTGCTCGGGCCAGCGACCAATGCTGGGGGAGCGGTCCCGCAGGGCCTGGACGTCACCAATCCACTTGTCGCCCTCTTGGCCGCGCACCAGATCGAAGGTGGTGTAGCGCTGGTGATAGGTGGCGCCGCCGTCCTCCCAGTAGTGGTGATGGTCGGTGACCTTGTGCGAGTGCACATCGTTGCGGTCGAGGATCGCCGGCATCGAATCATCGAACGGTTCGAGCGGCCCCCACGAGCGATGCAGGAAGTTGTAGCGGCCGGTGTGCATCTCGCGGCGTGCTGGCATGCATGGCATGGAACCGACGTAGAAGTTCTGGAACTGCACGCTGCGCTCGGCGAGGCGCTGAAAGTTCGGGGCCTTCACCCACTCGTTGCCATAACTGGGGAGGAAGTGCCGACAAAGGGTGTCGTACATCACGACGACACAGCGCTTTCGGGTGTTGTTGGTCATCATCTCTCCTCGAGTCCGAGCCACCACACCGTAGTGGGGTGGTCGAGCGCCGCTGAGCAACCAATCGGCAGCTCACCCGCTCATCAGACCGTCGATTGGCGCCGACATGTCGAGTGGACGCAGAGCGAACTTGCGGGAACGTCGGCAACTGAGCCCAGCGTCTCGATCATCGAGTTCGCCATCGACAACGCGCATGCAGCAGTGGGCCTCGACTCAGTTGAGCGCTGTGCTGCCGCCCGAATCCCACCTACTTTGGCGATTGACATGACATCGAGCTCACGCCCGATGAGACACTCTTCGCGTGAACGACCCGCGGTTGCCGATACCTGATTCGGGCCGGCCGGCTGCCGAGCAGTTCGTCGCCCGTCACTTGAGTCATCTGGTGTGCGATGTAGATCGTGTCAGCGGATCGGTTCGTTTTCGAGGTGGACAGACGGCTGCAGACGCGGCGCTTGCTGCCTTCGATGTGACTGGCTATGCCTCCCGCCGCAATCAGGTATTGCCTGAATCCGACCGTGGTGCGTCAGCGCTGTCGCCGTATATCCGACATGGACTTCTCACCTTGAGACAGGTGTGGGATCACGTGGTGGGCGGGCCCAGTGGGGACGTGGCGAAGTTCCGTGATGAGCTGATGTGGCAGGAGTACGCCCGGCATTGGTACCTGCACCACGGCACGGCAAGCACCCGGGGCGTTCGACGCGAGCAGGCTCACGTTGAACCCACGGCGTCATGGGACCGGTCGATGGCCTGCGTCGATGTCACCTTGGATGAGCTCGAGCGTGACGGTTGGCTCGTGAACCAGACGCGGATGTGGTTGGCGAGTGAGTGGGGGGTGCGGCGTAGCGGTGCCTGGCGGGAGGGGGAGGAGCACTTCTTCCGGCACCTCCTCGATGGCTCTCGTGCGGCGAACCGAATGGGCTGGCAGTGGACTGTTGGGGTTGGCTCGGCGAAGCATTACGGCTTCAGCAGATCGCAAGTGGAGCGCCGGGCGCCGGAGTTGTGTCGAGGGTGTGAACTGCGGTCTCGCTGTCCAATCGCCGACTGGCCTGATGAGCCGGTGCGGGAAGTGGCTGAGTCGCCGGCTGGTCGCCGGACGTCATCGGACCCTGTCGAGTTGTCCTCGGTCAGGTCGACGGGGGTCGAACCCGAGGCGGTGTGGCTGACCGCTGAATCGCTCGGTGACGCTGATCCGGCGTTGAGTGCTCATCCGGAACTGCCGGTGGTGTTCGTGTTCGATGAGCCGCTGCTCGCTCGCCTTCAACTGTCGTCGAAGCGGCTCGTGTTCCTCGTGGAGTCACTCGCCGATCTGGCGACCCGGCGGGCGCTCGAGGTGTACCGCGGCCAACCGCATGAGGTGCTCGCGTGCCGACCGGTTGCCGTCACGTTCGCCCCGGTGCCCGGCTTCCGTCGGATCGCTCGTCGGGTTGCACCTGCTGTGGTCCACCCGTACCCGTGGTTGGTCACGCCGTCGGACGGGCCAATTGGCAGCTTTTCTGCATGGCAACGCCGCCGAGGATGAGCGACTGTCATCTTTGAAGCCGGCGGGGTGGTTGAGGGTCCCGGCGAGGTGAACCCAACGTTCCCGGCATATTCGCGGGCCAGGACCCTCACGAGGACGCTGCCAGTTTGCCGTGGTCGTTTCGGGTCGCGCCCTTGCCGATTCGTTCGTGCCAGATGGGGAGCGAGCAACCATCGGCGTTCGGTGAACGCCCCCGGATTTAGCCAAAAGTGCCGGGTGCTAGATGTCGATGGTCTTCGGGTAGTAGGTCCCGGGTGGGGTCGCGGCGGTGTCACGGTTGAAGTCGCCCTCGAAGGGCCACGAATCATCGACGCCGAATTGCATCAGGCGGCCAAGCTCCCCACCTCCAGCGGCTTCGTTCCCCACCAGCGACCAGGCTTGACGTTTGTAGGTCCAATTGTCGGGGTCGAGGCGATGGGTGTCACGCCAGTGGGCAAATGCCGATTTGCGGTCACCTCGGCGCCACGCGTCAGTTCCGAGTTCGAACCGTGCTGCAGCTTCGGATCTGGCACGGTCGCGTGGGCGCGATGCGGCCACCACATCATCTGGCGTCAGCGCGAAACGGGAGGCGGCGCCGTGTGTGGCCCAGTCGCGAATGGCGTCGGCGTACGAGGTGCGGTCTTGGCCCGCGCGGAGAGCGGCCAGCGCCTCCGGTCCCTGCTCGGCGGCCCTTCTCTCACGTTCGGCCATGAGGTTTGCCAGCCAGTCCGGATACTCGGCGGGCCCGGCCCAGCCGGGTTCGGCCGGCCGCACGATCATGCCCGCTTCGTCAATCCAGACCACATTCGGGATGTTGACCACACCGAATGCTCGCTCGAGGACATGCTCGGTATCGATCAACGATGGATGCTCAGGTTCAGCAGCATCGATGTACTCGCGCACGGCTTCGGCGCCGTCGGTCTCGATTGCAACGGTGATGATCGTCACCGGGGTGCCGGCATCACGAAGTTCGGTGTTCAGGGCCTGCCAACCTGGCAGGTCA
>JAQCGT010000131.1 GCA_027730505.1 Actinomycetota bacterium
ATGGCCAGGCCACAATCGCATAACGGCCATCGTCAACGAACGACAGATTGGCGAATAGCGCGAGCACCGGCCACGACGCGACCAGCGGCACCACCACCAGAATTCCCGTCGGGCCAGAACGCCAGAGGGTGACACACCCGACAACAACCACTGCCATGAGCACCACGTAGGCTGCCACCGCCACTGCATCCGGACCCAGCCATTCCCCGGACACACGGCGAAGTCCGAATGCCCTTGGCAGGAGACCCGAGAAGAACCGGACGAAACGGTCGAGCCACGGCTCAGACCACGGAGACGGCTGATTGAGGCTCACCCAATCATTGCGGACGTTCCATGCGAGGAAGGGTAGGTTCACGATCAGTGCCGCGCCGACGGCGGGCATCCACCAGTCCCGGAGCGCTCGGAGACGAAATAGTGCCACCACAGCAACCATCGGTAGGGCAACTGCGAGAAACATCGGATGGGAGTAGAACGCGAAACCGGCAGCTCCACCGATGAGGGCCGAACGGCGACGACTCGGTTCGCCGCCAGCAGCGAGCTCACAACGCGATGCGGCCAGAGTCACGGCAACCGCCAGCATCCCGATGCCGTATCCGATGTACGCCCGGGTCGAGAGTACGAGGAGTGGGCCTGGCGCTAGCCACATGAGGGCAGTTGCAGCGACTGCGCCAAGCCATCCGAGCCGCGGCTTGGCAATCGTCCCCAGAGTGATCGCGGCAGCCGCCCACCAGATGCTCGAGAGCAGCTTCAGGGTTACCGCATGTGCGCCGAACAGCGCGAGCACCGGCGCGAACACATATGCATCGGCAACGCCGGTGTACACGGCGCCACCCATCACGATCGCCGGTCGGCCGCGGAGAATCTCCCTCGCCTCGAGGCCTGTGTATGCCTCGTCGGCGTTCAACATGCCTTGTGGTGATCGCAGTACCCACCAGCGCAAGACCGCGCCGAACGCTGCGATGGCGACGAGCGCAACCGTTGCGATGCGCCTGTTGCGCGCTGACGGCTCCATCCGGCTCAGGTTAGGTCTGGACGGATGAGAACCGGGGGAACGTCACGGCTACCCTCCCCTCCATGACAGTGCTTGTCACCGGTGGCGCCGGCTACATCGGATCACACACCGTTCGGCTGATGCGGTCCCTCGGTCGAGACGTGGTCGTATTGGACACGCTGGAGAGATCGTCAGCTGATGCGCTGCTCGGTGCGCCACTCGTGGTTGGCTCGATCGCCGACTCCGAACTGGTCACCCGCATGTGCCGTGACCACGACGTCGACAGCGTCGTTCACTTCGCAGCGCACAAAAGTGTCGGTGAGTCGATGATCGATCCCGGCCCGTACTGGACCAACAACGTCCATGGCACGGTGCAACTGATCGAAGGCATGCTCGCCGCCGGAGTGAACCAGATCGTGTTCTCGTCGTCGGCTTCGGTGTATGGAACTCCTGAGACCGTACCGATCACCGAGTCGGCAGCGATCCGCCCCGAGAACGTCTACGCGGAGTCCAAGGCGATGATGGAGCGAATCATCGAGTGGTACGGAGTCACTCGCGGCTTACGAGGTGTGAGCCTTCGCTACTTCAATGCCGCGGGAGCGAGCATGGACGGCGTCATCGGCGAGGACTGGACCATCACCACCAATCTCATACCGCTCGTGATGAAAGCCGCACTCGGGGCCTCTGGACCGGTCAAGGTCTTCGGTCACGACTATCCGACTCCGGACGGCACCGGAATTCGTGATTACATCCACGTCGAAGATCTCGCCTCGGCCCACGTTGCCGCCATCGACCATCTGACATCGGGCGGTGAGTCAGTCGCTGTCAACCTCGGCACCGGAGCCGGCACCTCGGTGCTCGAGATCCTCGACCTCACTGCCAAGGTGGCCGGACGAGTCGTGCCGCATGAGATCGTCGATCGCCGCATCGGTGACCCGGCCATCGTGTTCGCCGATGCCAACCTTGCCGCTGACCTGTTTGGATGGCACGCCCACCATGGGATCGCCGAGATCATCGAGTCAGCGTTCGCCTGGCACTCATCAACATCCTGAGTTCAGGCCGCGCTGCGACCCCTGAACACCAGACGCGACGGTGCCGGGCGGGTTTCCCCGCCCGGCACTGTCCGGATCAATCCTCCGAGGAGGTCAGATCAGTTGTCGACGTCGATGACATCACCGACGTTGATGAAGCTGGTGGCAGCCGAGTCGTACTGCGACAGCTGGAGAGCCTGGAGCGGCCACCCGTCACCCTCGGAGACGTTCGTCGACACCGCTGGTGCGTACACCATCGGGACCGACGCATTGATCTCGTCGAGGTTGCCGAGCGTTGAGAGCAGGCTGGCCCGGGTCGGGAAGCTGTTCTCGTAGACCTGCTTCTGGATCTGGCAGGAGTTCCAGGCATAGAAGACGAAAGCGTCGTCCAGGTTCGCCCCATCGGCGTACTTGCCGAACATCTCGCGGTACTCGATCATGTTCGGGTTGTCCGCCTCGGCAGGGTCGGTCGGGTCGAGTGCCCACTTGGTGGTGAACACACCCTCGACGGCGCCGCCGGCCTCACCGGTCGGGATCATCACGGTTCCGACCGAGGCCGACACCGAGTTGAGGAACTGAGTCGGCTCCCAATCGGTCTTGCCGATCTCCACCATGGCCTGCGCCGCGTACTTCGGCGTGGTCACGTTGAAGAAGACGTCAGCACCCGTCGCAGCGAGCGAGATCATCTGCTGGGCAACGTCCGGGTCACCCGAAGCGTAGGTCTCGACCTTGACGATCTCGACATCCGACCCCTCAAGGCCGCGCTCGAATCCCGAGGTGTAGTCATCGCCGTAGTCGTCGTTCTGCTTCAGGATCGCCACCGTGGCGCCCGGATAGTTCTCGGCGATGTAGCGGGCGTAGACCTCACCCTCAGTCTGGTACGGCGGCTGCCATCCCATCGTGTAGGCGTACTCGCCGGACGCGAAGTCGCGACCCCAGCGGGTGGCGCCGGTCGCCACGAGGATGTTCGGGACCTCAGCGTCCTCGACGATGTCGATGATCGCCGTGTTCGGAGGGGTACCGAGCACGTTCACCGTGGCGAACACGCCGACCTGCTCATGAAGGCGACGGATGTTCTCCACTGTCTGCTCAGGCGAATATCCGTCGTCCAGCGCCTCGACCTCGATCTGGCGCGTCACGCCGTCGAGCATCGTCACGCCACCGAACTCACCGTTGAGGTAGGCGGCGCAATGGCCGACGCCCATGGTGATCGGACCGTAGGCCGACGCCGGACCCGAGAGCGGGCCGCTCGTGCCGAGCAGAATGGTGGAGTCGGTGATTCCCTCATCGACGCTGCCGTCCCACTCATATCCGCCGGGACCGGCGTTCGAGTCGTCGGCCGGCTCCTCCGCCGCAGGCTCTTCAGCTGCAGGCTCTTCGGCCGCTGGCTCTTCAGCTGCGGGCTCGTCAGCTGGCTCTTCGGCCGCATCATCGCTTCCACCGCATGCTGCGGCGACTAGCGACAGTGCAACCAGGGCGGCGCCGTAACGCCGGGTCTTGCTGCGTGTCATTAGTTGTAACTCCCCCTGTGAGTTGGTTGGAGCCCCGGAGGGCATTGGATCCGGACGGCATCGCCGCACGGACATCTACGAGCCTAGGCGAGACCTCGGCTCTCGAGTGGTCAGACCTGCCCCGAGCGAACGACAGACGGGTCTACGACGTTCACGATCTTTGCGCGCATCTTCTTCACGAATCCCATGAACCCCAGTGGTGCTATCAGCATGATCACGATGATGATCACACCGAACACGAGGCCCGCAAGGCCCTGA
Organism: Actinomycetota bacterium; assembly: GCA_027730505.1. GTDB lineage: Bacteria > Actinomycetota > Acidimicrobiia > Acidimicrobiales > Ilumatobacteraceae > Casp-actino5. Next base: position 3,792 of record JAQCGT010000131.1, read on the forward strand.
TTTACCTGCTCTGCGTAGTACGGAACAAATTGAATGAAGATCCCACCGATGATCGCCCCTGCAAAGGTGCCGATCCCACCGACGACAAGTGCGGCCAGGATCGTGATTGCGAGCGTCAGGGTGAACGAGTATGGAGCAGCGAAGCGGATCACGAACCCATAGAGCGAACCGGCGATCCCTGCGAACATCGCGCTCGTTGCAAAGATCAGCACCTTGTACCGAGCCGGGTAGATACCCATGGTCTGGGCCGGGATCTCGTTGTCGCGCATGGCTGTAATGGCCCGTCCCACCCGGCTCTTGAGCAGGTTCCTCGCGAGGGCGAAGAGGATGATCACGGCGATGGCGACGAGGTAGTACAGATACTGATCTCGACTGAGTCCCCACATCTCCTTGGGAAACACCTTCGACTTGATCGACACGCCCATCGATCCACCCGTGTACTCCTTGAACCGACGGATCAGCGGCACGAATGCCACGCCGATCGCCAACGTCATCAAAGCCAGGTACAAACCAGCGAGTCGAAGCGCAGGCACACCGATTGCAAAGCCGAACAGGAAACTGATCAGGGCCGCCATCGGAACGGTGAGGAGCGGATGCCACCCGTACGATCCGGTGAGCATCACGGTGGTGTACGCACCGATTCCGAACAGCGCAGAGTGGCCAAGTGAAATCTGGCCGCTCCAGCCGGTCAGCATGTTGAGTGACAGCACGCCCATCGACCACAGCAAGGCCATGGTGAACTGGAAGGTGATGAAGTCACTGGTGACAATCGGCAAGAGAACGAGCACCAGTAAAGCCGCGCCGAAACCAAGGCCGGTATAGGTGCGGTACTGGGAGGATCCCCTCACCACGGTGAACTTCGCCATCAGATTTCCCCTTCTGTCGTGCGAATCAGAACGTCGTGTGTCGTGCGGATGGAGGTCATCAGGTCAGACCCTCGGGATGTACTTCTTGCCGAGGAGACCCTGCGGGCGGAAGATCAGGGTTCCGAGGATCAGCACCAACGGCACGATGATCTTGAGATCAGACCCGATGAACCCGATGTAGCCGCCGGCGAGGTTCTCGATGACACCGATGAACAGGCCAGCGATCACGGCTCCCAACGGCGAGTCCAGTCCGCCGAATGCTGCGGCGGCGAGCGCGTAGATCAAGACGGTGAGCATCATGAACGGATCGAGGAAGAGCTTCGGTGCGGCGAAGATTCCACCGGCGGCACCGAACGCTGCCGCCATACCGAAGCCGAGCATGATCACCCGGTTGACGGGCACACCAACCAACGTCGACGTCTCCTTGTTGTAGGCGACGGCGCGCATGGCCAATCCGATCTTGGTGAACTGGAACAGGAGGAACAACCCGCCCGACAAGCCAAGCAGCACGGCGAACACGCCGAGAGCCGAAGCGCTCACACCGACCCCGCCGATCTTCAAGGTTGAGTCGGGGAACAGAGCCGGCACGGCTTGGACGAGGTAACCCCAGATGAATCCGGCGAGGCTCGAGAGCGCCAAGAACACCCCGAGCGTCACGATCACTACCGTGAGCAGGGAGGAGTCCTGTACCGGTTTCAGCACGACCTGCTGAAGGAGCATGCCCAGTATGAAGGTGGCGACGACTGCAAGGATTGCCGCCAACCACGGACCCAGGCCCCAGTTGTAGAACTGGAAGGCGATGAATGCCGAGAACATTGCCATCTCGCCCTGTGCCAGGTTCTTCAACCCGGTCGAGGCGTAGATGATCACGATCGCAAGGGCGACGAGGGCGTAGATAGAGCCGATCTCGATGCCGGCGATGACGAGC
>JAQCGT010000132.1 GCA_027730505.1 Actinomycetota bacterium
GCTCGTCACCGCACTCGAACACGGCGCGTCAAGCGATCGCAACACGGTCGAACCGGTCGTCAATCTTGTCTGTGACGACACAACATTGTTCGAATGGCTCCGGTATGGCATCGGCGGACCACATCCCGTCTCCGATCCGTCATCAGTTGAGACCCGCCGATGCGAATCGGTGGGTGGCGCATCGATCGACCCACGACTGATGCTCGAAGCCGCCCTGTCGGGTCGTATCAGGTCGATCGTGATGGGTTCGGACAACACGGTCCGTTCGATCACCCGGCCCACCCGGTTCTTCGACCGCAACACCCGTGATGCGATCAGGAGCATCGACGCTGGCTGTTACTGGCCGGGCTGCACCGCTCCGGCCCATGCCTGCGATATCGACCACCTCATGCCGTATTCACGGGGCGGTGAGACCAGCCCCGAGAATGCCGGTGCGGCCTGCCGTCGCCACAACCTCATGAAGTCTGATCGCTGGTATGCGAGCCGACGACGAGGCGGCTGGGCGATCCGTCGCCCCGACGGCACCACGTTGATCGACGCCCCACCCCGCGGGCCCGCCGGGCTGGGGTGACGTCAGAGCGCGGCCAAAAGCTGCCTCGTGAATCGACTTGTGAACTGTTGCGGCGTGATCGCGCGCCCGGTCACCTCGTCGTCGTCGAAGAGCACGAGTTCGATGCACATAGCGAGCAGGATCCGCGACGTCATGTCGATCGTCGCCGGCGGAATCCGGCGTGGATCGTTGGGGTGGTGCGTGATCAGGCGTCCGAAGCGGCGGTTCAGTTCCCTCGTGAACTCATTGCCCTGCGAGCGCATCTCGGTGTCATGCATGTTGTAGAGCATGTGGAACGCGAGCGTGTCCCGGTGTTGCCGGACCGCAGAAAGCAGCCCGTCGACGAAGGCATGCACGGCGGCGTCGACCGTCGGCTCCTGCTCGGCTCGCCCGATCGCATCGGCCATAGCTGCCGCGAACACCCCGAGGAACCGTTCGTGCATTGCCACGAACAGTCCCTGGCGTGACCCGAATCGGCCGTAGAACGCGCCGGTCGACGTGCCCGCCGCCTCGATCACCGCTTCTACCGCCAGCGCCTCCGTGCCGCCGGTTCGCAGCAGATGCTCGGCGGCGTCGAGCATCCGGCGTGTCGAGTCGATGCTGCGTGATTGACGTGGAGGGGTGGGAGAAGCGGTGATGGTTCGATTCTAGTGAACACTTGAAAGTAGAGAAAAGATTCTATTACTGTTTTATCGTGCGTCTATGCCCGCGTGGGTTCATGATGTTGGTTGTCGTGGCGTTGGTCCTCCCTGCCTGCGCGCCCGACGGGGCACCACCACGCGCCGCCATGGTCGACTCCGTCGATGACCTCGGTGCAGTCCGCCTGCGCAGCTTCAACTTCAGCAGATCGATGAACAAGGGCATCGGCCAAGCGACGGGAGCGATCGAGGGTGGCGCCAACACCGTGGGTGGTGCCTTCTCGGCGGCATTCGCCGAAGCCTCCAACGAGTCGAGCAAGGCCGGACGCACCGCACTGAGTTCCGTCGTCTCCACGGGCGAGCACCAATGGCGGAACGCGTCGGGTCAGGTTGTTGACGCCGCCGGCAATCTGATTGCGTCGCTGCCACTCACGTGGCCGAACCAGCTCGGGGCCGTCATCGAGGGACAGGTCGTTGAGGCTGCGAGAGGCCAACTCAACGCCGGCCTCGCCGAACTCGACCGTATCGGTGAGGGGCTCTTCGGTCTTCCGGCTGACCAGGCCGAGGATCGCATCAACGCCGTCTTGAACCCTCTCAAGGTCAGCCTCCCACGCATCACGGTTCCCGGTGTCGGCCAGGCGTACGTGCCGGCCCGCAACCCGGTCTTCGTCCACATCCGCGAGTCCCAGTGGACGTCCGCCAACGCTGCCAACGTCATGATCGACGTCGACTTCTTCGGCCTCAAGCGCTACCGGGTCGGCATTGGCTGCATTGGGTTCCCGGACGGCTTCCGCGGGCCACCAAAACTTGCGCTCAATGGCGGCTGCGACAACCCGTGGAACCTGATGGCCCAGGCCAACGTCGTCGCCGACTCGGCCAAACGCATCGCTAACGACGTCGGCCGGCAGATCCAAGGCATCGAGTCCCAGATCCTCTCAACCCTGAAACTCGTCGCCGGCGGCGCCGACAACCCGCGGGCCATCCCAGCGGTGCTCATCGACCTGTTGTTGAACCGGCTCCTCGGCATGTGCTGTTCGTTCAGTATCTCCGCTGAGGCCGACTACGCCGACAAGCTCGAAGCCAACGCGGACCAGGAACAGACCGACGTGCTCGCTGCCAACGCGCCTGAGGTGCTCGAGATTCTCCGGGCGCTTGAGGGCGCCCTGCCCATGAGCAATGCGTCATCGATGCAGTCTCAGGCAGCGATGATCTTCGACGTTCCGCAGTTGAACGGTGTCGACTTCGAACTGGCGCCGGAGATCTCATTGGTCGCGAACGTCAGCGACACCTGGGGCGCCGACGGCCGTATTGAGTTCGCGGTCGAACTTGGCCTGTTCGGGCTCTTCGTCGCCTCCGTCGGCCTTGGCTGTCTCACGATGGGCACCTCGTTCAGCCAGGCGCCAGGATTCACGTTCAATGGTGGTTGTGACAACGCGTGGAACGTGACCTTCGGTGCTGGCGGCTACACCGCGGCGTCGGTTCGGGTCGAGGCTCGCATGACGACCGGCACTGCCAACCCGGCACCGACTGCACCGCCGCTGCCCGCACCGCCCAGCGTGGCCACACCCTCCCTACCGCCAGCGCAAGTGAGTGCATCCGCCGGCACGCTGCCCGATCCGTGGGATCCGACGCTCACGACCGCCGCAGGTGGGACCGTGACCGACATCGTGCAGAACGGTGTCCGATACCGGGTGCACACCTTCACCCTTGACTCACCGAACGAGTTCGTTGTGCCGCCCGCCATGGCTGGGGTTCCCGTGCACTACCTCGTCGTCGCCGGTGGTGGCTCGGGATCCTCGAACCGCACTGAGAACAAGACCGGAACTGGTGGGGGAGGCGGCGGTGGCATCGTCACCAACATCCGCACCCAACCCGTCTACCTCGAGCCCGGCGTCTACCAGGTGATCGTCGGTGCCGGCGGCACGGCGAGCTACCGAGAGGGTCCCGGCCTCAACGGCGGCAACTCCAGCATCAACGGTCTTGGCATCGTTGCCATTGGCGGTGGTGGTGGCGGCCGTATGGATGACGGCGGTCGCGACGGCGGCTCCGGCGGCGGTGGAGGATTCCGCCGTGGCGCCGATGATGTCGGAGCACCCGTGGCCGGTCAGGGCAATGCCGGTGGAGCTGGTCACAATGGCTGCAACGGCAACAAGTGCAGCGCCGGCGGTGGCGGCGGTGGCGCTGGAGGCTGGGGTGGTGACGCCTGGAAGAACACCGGCGGTCAAGGTGGTGCCGGGGTGCAGTACTCGTTCGATGGTGTGCAGCGTTTCTATGGCGCAGGCGGTGGCGGCGGCGGTAACTCCGGCAACTCGGGTGGTTCCGGAGTCGGCGGTGATGGCGGGCGCCAACGGGCGCACGGACAAGACGGAGCAACGAACTCGGGTTCGGGCGGCGGCGGCGCCGGCGGAGGCAGCAACGATCGTCTGCGTGGCGGAAACGGTGGCTCGGGCATTGTCTTCATCAGGTACCCGGTGAACGGATGAAGCGTGTGCTCACCTTCGGTATTGCGGCGGCACTGCTCGTCTCCGCGTGTGGCGATGATGGCCCGCTCATGGCGGGCGAGCCCGACCCGTCGTACATCGGCCGGGCGGTCGACAGCGGCTTCCGACCCGAACTGGACGGGTTCGCCTTCCCGAACTTCGATCACGTCACGTATCCCGAAAGGTTCACGATCGAGGACCTGCTCGACAGGTTCGGTGGGGGCCCGCGGCTGTGCCGAGACGGTGTGATTGACCCCTGCATCCCGACCGATGAGGCGCAGATCTTCATCGACACTGTCGAGAGGTCCCGTCGAGCCGGTCACTGCGAGGGGATGGTCCTGCTCGCCGCCGCGCGCCACCACTGGGGCCTCGGGCCTGAAACAGCGTCGTTGCCGCCGGATGACTGGGTCATCGACGCGATCATCTTCGGCTTCGCGACGATCTTTCTTCCCGAGGTTCAAGCCGAGGTGCGCGCTTGGGAGTCCGCCTCGCTCACCGACACCGTTGCACTGCTCGCCGCCGAGCTCGACGCCGGGCGACTCGACTACGGCATGGGTCTCTACACCGACCTCGGTGGACACGAGGTTCTGCCGTACGCGATCGAGTATCCGAGCGAGGGTCACGCCCGGGTGCTGGTGTACGACCCGAACTGGCCGCTCGTCGAGCGTCACGTCGATATCGATCTCGTGACAGAGACCTGGCGGTTCTCGTTCACCGGCGACGTCCCCGATGCAGACCCGAGCGCATGGACCGGCGACGCGACGATGCTCGACTTGAACTCGATCCCGCTTCGAGCAGCTGCTCTGGAAGCCCGAGGGGTCGACATAACCCCACCGGGCGCCTGAGAACCGTTCGGCTTGTCAGCCCTTGCCGGGATGGCGGCGTGAGCCGCCTGCACCGGCGGAGGCACCCTTGCGATGTGGCTTGCGGTACTGACCGCCGCCATTGCGCGCGCCCGGACGACCATCGCTGCTGCCGGCGCCTTTGCGGGCACCGCCATACGAGCGACTGCCGTATTCAGCGCCACCACCCGCCGGACGCCCTGACGCCTTCGCGCGCTGGCGACGTGAGTCATCCGACGCGCGCTGGGGGCGCGGTGCGGGCTCCTGTTCGTGACGACGCTCAGGAGCGGGCTTGGAATTGCGATGCTCGGTGAGGTCGGCCTCCTCGGCATCGGTGATCTGCGATTCGATCCCCACCTCGCGCTGCATGCGACGAGCGGCACGGTGACCATTCGGCTCGATGAACGAGATCACCAGGCCACCGCGACCGGCGCGCGCAGTGCGACCGGAGCGATGCACATACGCCTTGTGGTCCTCGGGCACATCGAAGTGCACCACCACGGCGACGTCGTCGACGTGGATGCCACGGGCTGCGACATCGGTAGCGATCATCGCCTGCACCCGGCCAGCGGTGAAGTCAGCGAGCGCCTTCGTGCGCTGTTGCTGGCTCCGGCCGCCGTGAATCGACACCGTGGAGACGCCGGCACGGTCGAGTTGCTTGGCAAGGCGCTCCGCACCATGACGGGTTCGGCAGAACACCACAGCTGGCCACACGCTGGCAAGGGTGCTCGCAAGGAGATCAGTGCGAGCTTCGCGCTTCACCGACCAGAACAGGTGCTCAGCAGGCACCGTGTCGGCATCGTCGATCGTCACCTCATGACGCACCGGATCGCTCTGGTACTCCCGCACGATCGCTGCCACGTCACCGTCAAGTGTGGCGGAGAACAACACGGTCTGCGAGCGAGATGTGGTCTGATCGAGGATGCGTCGCACCGCGGGCAGGAAGCCCATGTCGGCCATTCGGTCGGCCTCGTCGATCACCACGCGCTCCACTTCGGAAAGTCGAACGGTGCCGGATTCGAGCAGGTCCTCGAGACGACCGGGGCA
>JAQCGT010000017.1 GCA_027730505.1 Actinomycetota bacterium
AACTGCTCGTGGCCTGTGACGTCACCACCGTGTTCACCGATGCTGCGCCGGTATTCGGACCTCAGAAGGGCGCCACCGCAGCACAAGTCGAACTGCTTCGTCGGCGACTCGAACGACTCGCGCAGCAGTACGACGAGCAGTTCGGTGTCGACGTGTCAGAGCTGCCTGGATCTGGAGCAGCCGGTGGCCTCGCCGGTGGACTGGTTGCTCTCGGCGGACGGATCGAACCCGGCTTCTCACTCGTCGCCGACGAGGTCGGCCTTCATGACGAGATCGCAGCCGCTGACCTTGTCATCACCGCCGAAGGTCATCTCGATGCACAGAGTTTCGAAGGCAAAGTCGTCGGCGGGGTCGCAGCGATTGCCGCAGAATCATGCACACCAGTCGCTGTCATCTGCGGTATCGCCGACGATGACGTGGCCGAACGACTGCCCACTGTCTCAATCGCAGAAAAATTCGGGATCGAACGAGCGATGAGCGAACCCCGGCGCTGCATCGCCGAAGCGGCGCGGGAGATGATCAGCCGGTACTCGACTCGGTGACCCCGGCCTGCACCTCGGTGACGGCCGCCGGGGCCAATTCAGCGAGCGTGCGCCCAGCCTTGTCGAGACCGAGCATCACCAGCACGCCGGCACCGTCGAGCGAGCCGGTCTGTGTGGGCGCTGGCGTCTGCACCGGCGCGATCGACGACACGCCGCCCAACGATTCGGCAACCGACTCAGCAACGGCTTGGGCAGCCGGGATACCGGTGTCGTAGTACACCACGGTCTGCTCGAGGGTGCCCCCGATCGATGCCGACGCGTTGGTCGGGGATCCCATCGAGTAGCCGACACCGGCCAGCTCGTCGGACAGCAGTCCGGCCGAGCCAGAGACACCGTTGGCGTTGGCAACGATCACCGAGGCACCTGCGGTCACCGGGCCGGCGATCGTGGTGGTGGTCGGCTCGGCGATGGTCGTCGCAGTGGCGGCGGGATCGACCGTGGTCGTCGATTCGATGGCGGCCGTGTCGACCGGGCTGCCGATCACTGCATCGTCGCTCGACGAGATCGACCTCAGGATCAAGAAACCTGCCACCACAGCGACAACTGCGAGCACGATCGCCACGCCTCCGGCGACCTGGGCTGGCTCGTTGCGAGGAATACGTCGAGGGATGCCGCCGCTCGGGTCTCGGGTGTCACTCATCGCGAGTTGCCTCCTGGTGCGTCGGTCCCGGTGTCGAGCCGCTCACGCCGACGCCGGGTGCGCTGGCGCTGCAACCTCCGAACGAGCAGAGCATCGTGCTCTGCAGCCTCCGGTTGTTCGAGCAGTTCGTTCAATTCGGCATGGTACTCGTCGACCGAGCACTGGAATCGGGCACGAATCGCACGGTCTCGGGGCTCGTCGAGCGTCCACCAAGAGCGTTCGAAGTCGAGGATGGCGCGCTGACGATCGGAGATCACGGACACAGGCTTACCGGTCGGAGGCCCTCGACACAAGCACCACCGGCGAGCCAATGCCCATGCCGGTCATCTAATCTCCGCTCCCGTGGCCAAGCGACCCTTCATCATCGGCGTCGCCGGGGGCACCTCATCGGGCAAAACGACCATCGTCGAACGGCTCGCCGAGACCCTTGGAGCCGAACATCTCGCCATCATCAAGCTCGACGCGTACTACATCCGGCGCACACATCAGCCGATGGAAGAGCGCGCAGCCGCCAACTACGACCACCCCACAGCGTTCGACTGGGAACTCATGGTCGAACACCTCGACGAACTGACGGCAGGTCGACCGGCACCGATCCCCACGTACAACTACGCCATTCACGACCGCACCGACATCGTCGACTGGGTTCAGCCCGCCCCGGTGATTGTCATCGAGGGGATTCTCGTGCTCTGGGAGCCCGAATTGCGGAGCCGTTTCGACCTGAAGGTCTTCGTCGACACCCCGGCTGATCTCCGGTTCATCCGACGGCTGAGTCGTGACGTCGTCGAACGTGGTCGCACAACCGAAAGCATCATCGATCAGTACCTCACCACCGTCCGACCCAGCCACGAGGACTTCATCGAGCCGAGCAGGGTGCACGCCGACGTGATCATCCCTGAGGGTGGGCTGAATCGGCCGGCACTCGACGTGCTCTTGGCACGCGTCCGCGAACTCGCCGCTAGCTGAGGCCCGAGAGGATCAGGAGTCGGTCGAGGCTGCGGCGAGACCTGTGTTCGGCAGGGCCTGATCAGCGAAGTCATCGCCGAGAGCGAGCAGCACCGTCGCCCCGCCGAGATCAGATGACTCGACCGGTGGCACCGTCGGCAATTCGACGAGTTGAATGACACCGCCAAACACCCGGACCAACGACTCCGCGACCGCAAGAGCCGATTCGTCATCATCGGCGTAATAGACCTTCGATGCACCGAGAGATCCCTCGGTCGAGTTGGTGGGAGTGCCGAGTTCGAATCCTTCGGCCTGCAACAACTCAGTCATACGACCGGCTGAGCCGTTCACGCTGCTGGCATTCGCAACCACCACGGTTGCACCAGTCGTGACCACCTGAGGCAGGGTCGTCGTGGTCGTGGTGGCTTCGGTCGTGGTCGTCGTAGCAACCGTCGAGGTCGACTCAAGAGCCACCGTCGTGGTCGTCGTCTCCTCCGCCGCCTCGGTTCCGCCGCAAGCAGACAAGAACGACGCGCCGACCACCATCAGGACGGCGATGTGGTGAGCGGGCGATGTGGCCTGGCGACGTGCCTCCATCCGACACAGAGTACCCCGTTGAGCGGCACGTGTCCCCGCGCCGGCAACGTCGGTACGGATCACCCGAGATGGCTAACGTCCGTCCGTGAGCCGTGCTGCCCAGTCCATCCCGGTCATCGACCTCTCAGCTTCACCGGCCAGCGTCGGTGCAGCATTGCTCGATGCCTACGAGCGGATCGGCTTCGCTCAGGTCATCGGCCACGGGGTGCCCGCTGAGATCATCGCTGACGCGTTCGAGGCCTCGGCCCGATTCCATTCTCTGCCGAACGCCCAGAAGGCGGCGATCGCGCTCGATCGGAACCACCGGGGGTGGATCGCTGACGGGACCGCCGTCGACCGATCATCGGAAGTCGTAGTGGCCACCAAGCCGAACCGCAGCGAGTCGTTCATGATGATGCGCGAGGACGCGCCCGACTCAGCGGAGGTGCGTGCCGGCACCCCGATGGCAGGTGCCAATCAATGGCCTGCCCTACCCGGTTTCCGTGAGGCGGCTGTCGCCTGCCATGACGCCATGCGCGATGTTGCGCTCGGCGTGATGAGACTCATCGATGACGCGCTCGGAGCCGAGGGATGGATCATGACGAGCCTCGAGGTGCCGACCACCTGGTTTCGCATGCTCCACTACCCCGCCGTCTCGGCTGGCACGCCGGTCGATCAGTTCGGTTCGGCGCCCCACACCGATTTCGGTGGCATCACATTCGTCGCTCAGGACACGACCGGTGGTCTGCAGGTGGCACAGACCGACGGTTCGTGGATCGATGTCGAGCCGATCGAAGGTGCCTTCGTGATGAACGCCGGTTCGATGCTGCATCGTTGGAGCAATGGCCGCCTCCTCGCCACACCACATCGTGTCGACAACCGGTCGGGACGAGAGCGCTACTCGTGTGTGCTGTTCTGCGATCCACACATGAACGCCATCGTTGAACCGGTGCCGACATGTGTTCCCGCAGGCGAGGTCCCGAAGTTCGAACCGGTCCGCTTCGCCGATGTGGTCGCCCACCACCTCGGAGCGATCTACTCCCAACATGGAGCGGCCCAACATGGAGCAGTCTGAGCGCTGGGCGCCACCAGAGCCGGGTGCGAGAATCGAACTCGCGACCACATGATTACAAGTCAAGTGCTCTACCAACTGAGCTAACCCGGCGAGACCGCAGAGGCTACCGAGGTCCGCCCGACTCAGAACTCCGACCAGCGAACGAGCTTCGCGTTGACCACGATTCGATGATCGAGACTCGTCGGTAGGAAGTTCTCACGGGAGCAGGCGATCAAGGCCACGCTCGATGGACTGATCGCTCGCGAGCCGTTCAAGATGTCATCGCGCTCATCCGATGTGAGCACTCGGTTGACCACCTCGTATTCGAACAACCGGTTGTCGGAGGTGACGACCTCGACGGCGTCACCAGGTTCGAGCAGGTGCACGTTGCGGAACGGCCCACCGGCGTCGGTTCGGTGGGCGAATAGGGCGACATTTGCTGTCTGCCCCATGTCGCCGGTACCGGTCCAATGCCACGTGTGTCCGGCATCGGTGATCTCTACCGAATTTCCGTCGAGCACCCGGGACTGCAGGCCGAGTCTCGGCACCCTGAGCAGCCACTCCGGTCCCGCCGACTGTGGCACCGGATTCGACGGCGCATCGGTGGTCGCCGTCCTCGGCGTGCCGGTGAAGTACCCCGAGTAGTCGATGAGCACATGACAGCCCTCCGAGGCGTACACCGACAGGCCGTGCTCGGCAGTGATCCGGCTGATCACCTGGTTCGCCACGATCTGGCCTCGTTGCGTGTGATTCAGGCTTGACGAGCCAGGCGGGCGCGACGGGCTCCACCGATAGGAACGGGCCGGGCTCACCGTGAGATAGCCCCAGCCAAGAGCGTCCACCGCTGTCACATTGAGCACAACTGCCGAGGCCGATGTTGCGGCGGGGGCCGGGAGAGCGGATTCGACAATCCAGTTCCGCCACAGTCGAGCCGGAGTTGGCTTTCGGGTGTCGACGATCCGGACCGGGTTCGCCGGCACGAAGAGTCCGTCACCGGAACTCTCAGCACTCGAGCCGGTGTAGTACCCGAGGAGATCGACGATCACATGGCCGCCCGAACGGCTCCACACGTGGAAACCCCGACGCCCATCGGCGCTGCCCACGCGCACCACCGCAGCCGCCGCTCGGGTCTGATCGGGGCCATCGACGTTGAGGTTCGAAGAGTCCGGCACCGTTTCAACACCAATTGGGAAGCAGGTGAAATGTCCACGCGCCGCGGTCGAGGTCGTGGTCAGGTTCACGACCACGGCTGTCGCATCAGCGGGAATCCGTGACGTCAGATCGACGACCGCACGATCGCCGGCACCGAGTTTGACCATGCCACCGTGCCGAGAGTCGAGTACACGGTCGGGGTCGAGGCTCACGTACCGACCGTCTGAGACCGGTTCCGTCACCGGCTCGTAGTACCCGGCAACATCGACGATGATCGTGCAGTCGTCGAATGACTCCACGTCGACAGATCCCGACGAACCGAGCCGAACGGTGGCGAGGTTCGCAACTTCCTCGTGCATCACCGACATGTTGAGGTTTGACACATCGGGCCGGGATATTCCTGTCGGGTAGACGGTGACGTAGTTGTCCGCGGCACCGTTGATCACCGTGATCGTCAACGCCGCTGCACTCGCCGTCGACGGCACACCAACCCTGCCGGTCACCGCAACTCTGATGTGCCGGCCTTGACCCACCGACCTGAGATCGTCGTAGGGATACGGCCCGTCGGGGCCTTTGCGGGTATCGGCCAGTCGTACTTGGCGCGCAAGCGGTACGAACCTCGACGCCCCGGAATCGACACCGGCCGCGGCAGCGTCACCGAACGATGGCATAACACCCGCACCGATCAAACCGGCGACCGTTCCCGCACCGAGGAGGAACCGCCGACGGTCAACTCCGTCACTCACCCCAGCGGGAAGCGACCCGTGTTCATCACCGGGGGGTGTCACGACTGCACACCTTACAGTCGCGGGGTGAATCGTCTGAAGGCCGGAATCATCCGGGGCGATGGCGGCGAATCTCATAGGCCGCCAGCGCTGCGGCGGCCGACACGTTGAGTGACTCGACTCGGCCGAGCATGGGGATTGCACAGATCACATCACAGCGCTCGCGTACCAGACGTGACAGTCCCGCGCCCTCGGCACCGAGCACAACGCACACGGCCTCAGCAGCGAGGTCGCCGAGTTCGAACAGGCTTCGATCGGCCGCGTCATCGAGGCCGACGACCCAGATACCTGCGTCACGCATACGCGACAGCGCGGCCGGTAGTCCCGGCACGACGGCGATCGGCACGTGCTCGACCGCACCGGCCGCGGCCTTGGCCACCGTCGGGGTCACGTGTACCGCACGGTGCCGAGGAAGGACCACGGCATCAACCCCGGCGCCTTCACAACTGCGCAGAATCGCTCCGAGGTTCCCCGGGTCGGTGACCCCGTCGACGGCCACCACGAACGGCACCGTCCCCGGTCGACGACGAAGCACCTGCGCGAGATCGATCTCGCTGAGTTCAGCCGCCTTGGCGAGCACACCCTGGGGCGCCTCAGAGCGCGCCTCTGCCTCAAGACGACGACGTGCGACGTACACGACCGGCACCCGGTTCGACCGCGCCAGCCCAACAATGCCGTCGAGTGCCTCGTCGCCCTCGAGTTCCGACGAGATCCAGATCTCATGCACCTTGCGGCGCTGGGCAATGAGCAGTTCACGAACCGCTTGACGTCCCTCGATCTGGCCACCTCCGAGCGACTTCGGTTTCGACGCTCGTGCCTCACCGTCTCGACGCACGGCACCGGTGCGCGCAGCTCCCCGACTGCCCGGTGGCCCTGACCGGCCTCGAGCACCGTTGGGACGACGTCCGCCTCCACCCCGACCGCTTGGACCGGAACGACGCTGTCCGCTCATCGTGTGATCACCACCGTTGCCCAACAAGCGATTCCCTCGACTCGACCGACTGCACCGAGCCCCTCTGCGCGACGGCCGGTCACCGTGACCGGTGCGCCGCATGCTGCGCTGAGATTGGCCTGCATCTCGGTGCGGTGCGGCGCAAGCTTCGGTCGTTCGCAGACCACCGCCGCCGACGCGTTGCCGACGGTCCAGCCGAGATCGCGTACCTCAGCCGCAACCATGCGCAGCAACTCGAGTGAGTCGGCACCCGCCCATGCCGGATCGGTGTCGGGAAAACGTTGACCGAGGTCGCCGAGCCCAGCGGCTGCCAGCAATGCGTCGGCGATGGCATGAGCCGGAACGTCGGCATCGGAGTGTCCGATGAGCGGACGCTCGCCGACGAAGGTGACCCCACCGAGCACGAGCACTCGATCGGGATCGACACCGAAACGATGCACGTCGAAGCCCTGCCCGACTCTGACCTCGGTGATCGCTGTCATCGACCGACCTCCGCACGCGCCCAGACCAGATCCTCCGGCGATGTGATCTTGCGGTTTCGATCCGAGCCCTCGATCACCACCACTGTCCCACCCATGCCTTCCACGAGCGCAGCGTCATCGGTGGCAGACGATCTTGCGTCAGCGGCGACGCGATGGGCCTCGCGCAATCGATCTGCTCTGAATGCTTGAGGGGTCTGCACGGCCACCAGTGTGGAGCGCTCGGGAGTCGAACCCACCCGACGTGTTCCATCGGGGGTTGTGTCAATCACCTTGATGGTGTCTGTCACGCTGACACCGGGGATCGCGCCATCGGCGCCGGCGCGAACCGCTGCGATCACCCTCTCGAAGATCTCGACGTCGGCGAACGGCCGGGCTGCGTCGTGCACACAGATGATCGCCGCCTCGTCGGGCACGGCGTTGAGGCCGGCGAGCACACTCTGTGTCCGGGTTTCGCCTCCGGCGACACCTCCCTCGCGTTCAGCGTCATCGGCGGCGACGACGATCACGACACCATCGGACGCCTCTCTGGCCACGGCCACGGCATGGTCGATCACACGGCGATCGCCGAGCATCTCGTACTGCTTGAGCCCGCCGAATCGCTGACCGCTGCCGGCTCCGACCACGATCGACCACACGGACCCTTCCGTCACGCCATGAGCCACGGCGCCGAAGGGTAGTACGGTCATACCTCGGTGACCGACAAAGCCCCCTCCCCTGAACCGTCGATCGACGTCCTCGCACGAACCGATCTCTTCGCTGATGCCGACTCTGCTGCCTTGAGTGTTGTGCTGTCCTCGTCCCGCCGCCTCGAGATGGTCCGCGGCGACGTGCTCTTCAATGAGGGCGACGCGCCCGGCTCGTTGCACGTGGTGCTGTCCGGCCGCATTGCGATCGTCATGTCGGCTGAGTCCGATAGCCGCGAGAGCGTCGTGGCTCTGATGGATGCAGGCGACCTGTTCGGCGAACTGGGCCTGCTTGATGAGGGGCCCCGTTCGGCGACGGCCCGGGCACTCGAACCGACGGTGGTGCTCGAAGTTCCATATGACGCTGTCCGGACGCTGTTCGATGACGAACCACGGCTCGTGTGGAATGCAGCTCGCATGCTCGCCAACCGACTGAGGGTGATGGATGAGGTGCTGGCCGACTCGGTGTTCCTCGACGTCACCGGCCGCACGGCCAAGCGAATCATCGAGATGTCAGAGGGTCGGGACGAGTTCACCCTGCCGGTCACCCAAGAGGAACTCGCGGGCATGGTCGGTGCATCTCGAGAACGCGTCAACAAGGCGATCGCCAGCTTCGTGCGGCTCGGATGGATCGATCAGCACGAGCGGCACTACCGCATCATTCAACGCGACCGTCTCGAACTCAGAGCCCGCTGAGCCACGCCTTCGAACGAGCAAACGCGTCAGCGGCATCGTCGGCTCGGTGCGCTGGGCGACTCGAGTCGTGGGCGAAGCCGTGCTCGGCGTCGGCGTAGCGAATGACCTGCGCGCCGGTGGCTTCGAGCTCGGCGACGGCATCGGATGGGGTGTACGGATCGAGATCGCCGATGACCGCAAGCAGCGGGGACGGGTTCGCGGCCACATGCGGCAACGGTTCACTCTGTCCGGGGCCGTTCCACGCCTCGGGCAAGCGGATCATGCCGTAGAAGCTGGCGATTCGATCAAAGCGTCCAGCGTCCGCCGCTTTGAAGCAGTGCATGCCGCCGAGGCAGAAGCCGATCAGTCCGACCTCCTCACATCCCGTCGCCACCGCTGCGGCAACGAGATCACCGATCACCCGAGCATCGTCGAGTCGGGCCACCGCTTCGAAACGCGGCTCGATCTCCGGGCCCATCGACTCGGTCGGGAACGGCTCGACCGCCACGGTCGTCATCCCCCACTCGGTGGCGAACCGGGCGACCAGATCGTCGAACAGCGGTCGCAGGCCGAAGATGTCGGGGGCGACCACGAGCCCGCGGGTGGAACCATCCACCCGAACGATCTCGATGGGTGTGCCGTTGTCGAGAGTCTCACGCATGGCCGCGACCCTATTCGCGCCAGCTCGTGTCGGTAGCCGTCAGGCGTCTCGACGACGATCGAGTACCGCACCGATGAGCAACAACCCGAGCGCGACCACGCCGAAATACAGCTGCGCCCCGGGACGGCCGAGCACGTCTGGGCTCGAGTCGTCTGAGCTCACCGCCTGAATCGCCTGTTGATACGGCATCCACTTGCTCGCCGACTCGACCCCAGCCAGCGTCAGAGCGAGCGCCACCAAGTTCTCGATGAGCAGCGGCCATAGCAGCACCACCACCACCGAGGCTGGGGAGTTCCGGATGATCGCCCCGAGCCCGAGAGCGAACCATGAGACGATCACGGCCAACGCCAACAGCGATACGAACACGCCACCGGCGTCGACGCCGTCGTCGCCGAGGCCGATCGATGCACCTCGTCCATTCAGAATCGTCGATCCAACGAACCACGCCAGCCAGAACGTGACAGCCATCACGAGGAGCGTCACGAGCGTTCCGACGATCGCTTTCGACACCAGCACCTTCCAGCGGGCCGGCACTGCGGCATAGGTGACACGAATCGTGCCATGGGAGTACTCGCTCGTCAGGCTGATGACCCACAGGCTCGCCAGCAGCAACAACGACACGACACTGACCCCCGATACGAGGTCGATCACATTGCGCGAATAGACCCACTGGGGATCGGGATTGAACATTCCCACCAGCGCAGCCACCAACGTCGGGAACGCCACGGCGATGATGACGAGAACCCAATGGACCCTCACCGTGCGCACCTTGATCCACTCGGCCTGCAGGGCCGCGATCACGCCACACCTCCCGAGCGATACTCCTGCTCGTCGGCGGTCACCGCCAAGAACGCATCCTCGAGACTCTCGGTCACCTCGGTGAGTTCATGCAGCACGGCGCCAACCTTGGCGGAGGTCTCCCCCACGGTCACGATGGAGACACCCGAAATCATCGCCGTGTCACTCACCGCTGAGTCGCCCACATATTCGACCGTCGCCCCGAGCAGTCGTGCCTGACGCAGAATCTCACCGACCTGTGGGCTGCGCACCCGCACCCTGCTCGTGGTGTTGCGACGCACGAATTCGTGCACCGAACACTGATCGATGAGCCGGCCGCGCCCAATGACGACGAGGTCCTCGGCCATGAGCGACATCTCCGACAACTGGTGACTGCTCACCAGCACGGCTCGGCCCTGTGATGCCAAGAATCGCAACATGTCACGAATCCACCGGATGCCCTCCGGATCGAGTCCGTTGGCAGGTTCGTCGAGGATGACGGTCGCAGGGTCACCGAGCAACGCAGCGGCAAGTCCGAGTCGCTGTTTCATGCCGAGCGAGTAGTTCTTCAGGCGCTTGTCCGCCACCTCAGCCAGACCGACGAGGGCGAGCACCTCCTCCACCCGGTCCTTACCGATCCGATTCGCAGCCGCCAACCATCGCAGGTGATTTCGCCCCGATCGAGCCGGATGCACATATGACGCATCAAGAAGCAGGCCGACGCTCGACAGCGGACGGCTGATCGACCGATACGGCACACCGTCGAAGCGGACCGTTCCCGATTCGCTGTGGTCGAGTCCGACCATGCAACGCATCGTCGTCGACTTCCCGGAACCGTTCGGCCCGAGAAATCCGGTCACTCGGCCCGGCGCAACAGTGAAACTCAGGTTGTCGACGGCGACATGACGGCCGAACCGTTTGGTGAGTCCGTCGACCTCGATCACGGCTGCGACACTACGACGGGTCAGGAGGCGGCAATCGTCATGGCGGCGCGATGGGCCCGATCAGCCAAGCGATCAAGAACGACGTCATCGTGACCAAGCCCCACGAAGAGCGCCTCATAGGCGCCAGGGGCCATCGCCACGCCTTCGGCGAGCATGGCGTGGAACAACCGGGCGAAGAGCACCTCATCGGTGGTGCGGGCTGCATCGAAATCGGTCGGCGTGTCACCATCGCCGAGATACAACCCGACCAGCGTGCCGACCCTCGGCACCTTGGCCTGAACACCGGCATCGGCAAAGGCTGCGTTGAGTAGGTCGGCGAGTCGTTGTGCCCGCCGTTCGAGTTCGGCATAGACGTCATCGGTGAGCAGGCCGAGCGCAGCGAGTCCGGCAGCCGTGGCGATGGGGTTGCCCGCCAGGGTGCCGGCATGGAACACGGGGCCGAGCGGCGACAGCGTCTCCATGATGTCGGCGCGTCCGCCGACGGCACCGATGGGTAGGCCACCACCGATCACTTTGCCGAAGGTGGTGAGATCAGGAGTCACGCCGAGTCGATGCTGCGCACCTCCGGCGCCGAGACGGAATCCAGTGATGACCTCGTCGAACACGAGCACCGCTCCGACCCGGTCGCATTCAGCGCGCAGACCTTCGAGAAATCCGGGCACGGGAGCGACGAGACCCATGTTGGCGGCGACTGGTTCAACGATGACGGCCGCAACCGTCGCATCGAGCGTCGGCACCTGGTTGTACGGCACCACCATCGTCTCAGCAACTGCGCCTGCCGGCACGCCGGCGGTGCCGGGGAGTCCGAGTGTCGCCACACCGCTTCCACCAGCTGCCAGCAGGGCATCGGTAGCGCCGTGGAAATTGCCGTGGAAGATCACCACACGGTCACGCCCGGTGTAGCCACGGGCAAGCCGAACCGCTGTCGAGGTCGCTTCTGTTCCCGAGTTCATAAACCGCACCCGCTCACATGACGGCACGCGTTCGGCGACCGCTTCGGCAAGCTTCATCTCCCGCGGGGTCGGCGCTCCGTACGAGGTGCCACCGGTTGCGGCTTCGGCGACAGCTGCGGTGATCGCCGGGTGGGCGTGCCCGAGAATCACAGCGCCATAGCTCTGAACCAGGTCGATGTATTCGCGACCCTCGACATCCCAGACGAGCGCGCCCTCAGCCCGTGCCACCAGATACGGACGGCCACCGACTGATCGGAACGCCCGGATGGACGAGTTCACACCGCCCGGAATCGCTGCCAGCGATCGTTCGAATAGTTCGTCGTTGGACGCAACACCGGCGCCGGTACAGGTTGCGGCGGTGCACCCGGCGGCCTCGCAGCGCACCGGATCACACAGCGGGATCAACGCAAACCCCCCGCACCCTCGGCGAACCACCGAGTGAGATAGGTGAGGATGATGCCTGCGCCAGCACGCTTGATCGCTGTGAGTTGCTCGAGGGCGACGACGTCACCGTCTATCCAACCGTTGGCTGCGGCGGCCTTGATCATCGCGTACTCGCCGCTGACGTGATACGCCGCCACTGGTACATCGACGACATCGCGAACCGCTGAGATCACGTCGAGGTAGGTGACCGCCGGCTTGACCATGACGATGTCGGCGCCCTGGGCGAGGTCGGCCGCGACCTCGACAAGGGCCTCACGGGCATTACGCCAATCCTGCTGGTAGCCCTTGCGATCTCCGCCGCCGGCGATCGTGACGTCGACCGCATCACGGAACGGCCCGTAGAGGCCGCTCGCATATTTCGCCGAGTACGCCATGATCGGAACATGGCTGAAGCCGTCGGCATCGAGCGCGGCGCGGATCGCCCCTACCTGGCCATCCATCATCCCGCTCGGTGCGACCATGTGAGCACCGGCTCTCGCCTGCGCTACGGCAGCAGCGGCATAGAGCTCGAGTGTGGCGTCATTGTCGACCTGACCGTGCTCATCGACGATGCCGCAGTGCCCGTGATCGGTGTACTCGTCAACACACAGGTCGGCGATCACCACCATGTCATCGCCCACGTCGGCGCGCAGTGCGCTGAGTGCCTCTTGCGCGATGCCATCGGCTGCGCACGACTGCGAACCGGTGGAATCTTTGGTGGCCGGCACACCGAACACCATCACCGAGCGGACACCCAGCTCGGCGAGTTCGCTGACCTCGCGCCGCAATGACTCGACGGAGTGCTGAAACACGCCCGGCAGTGACGTGATTTCGATCGGGGCATCGATTCCTTCACGCACGAAGAGAGGTGCGATGAGATCACGAACACCGACCTCGGTGTCAGCAACGAGGTCGCGCATCGCCGCGCTGGAGCGCAGGCGGCGAGGACGGTGCCCGGGAAACGGACCGGGGAGAAGGGTCATGGGAGCATGGTAGGACGACACTCGGGCAGCGCCACCTGCCGCTGAATCAGCAACGACCCAGCGCATCGATCGTCGCAGCGATCAGTCCGTCGATACCCGGCGGGTCAGCAGTGGCTGCAACGGGTAGCCCAAGCGACTCGGCGATGGCGGTGGTTGGCGCGCCGATGGCCACGACCGGCGGTGAATCAACGCCGGCGCCCGCAATCGTCTCCGACCATGATCGGGCTGCCGAGCCGCTCGCCAACAGCACAGCATCAGCACCAGCGGCATTCACGACCACGTCTTGCTCGGGTCGCAGGGTGATGGTGCGGTAGACGACGAGGTCGATCACCGTCCAACCTGCCCGGCGAGCAGCCGTGGAGATCGCGTCGCTGGCGAGATCGCCCTGCAACACCAGCATTGCTCCCGACGTTGGTCCCGGCGCAGGCAAGGCCTCGGCGAGGTCAGCGGCGGTCGCACGCTCGGGAACGAGATCGAGAGGCCGACCTGCCACCGACTCGAGCATTAACGCAGTGGCCTCTCCGACAGCAGCCAAACGGATCGTCGGGTTCGCGACGAATGCACCTGCACGTCGAGCACCATTCGGTGACGTCACCACCACCCAGTCGAGCTCGATGTCGGGCACACGCGCCTCGATGTCGACTGTGCCGATGAGCGGCACATGCATCACCTCAGCGCCAAGGGCTGTGAGTTGATCTTCGAGACGTCCCCGCATCTCGCGGGTGGTGACCACTCGACGTCCCGACAACGGCGAGTCGATGGTCGGGCTCATATCAGACCCCTGCGGTGACCCTGGCCCGGTCGGCCGCAGCCACAGCCAAGGCGCCATCGGCATCAACATCGCCTGTGAGCGCCACCCGCTCTCGATGAACACCTGTCGGTCCCGCCAGGAACACGGTGAGCACACCGTCATCGACGTGGGCGCCGACAGGGGCTGAGCATCCTGACCCGAGACGAGCGAGATAGGCACGTTCAATCGTCACCGACCACCGAGTCGGACTGTGGTCGATACCGGCGAGGGCCGTCACGGTCTCAGGATCATCACGTCGACATTCGACAGCGACACATCCTTGGCCGACGGCTGGAACGAAGATCGCCGGATCGAGAATCTCTGCGATCTCATGGCTTCGACCAAGGATGTCGAGAGCCGCAACCGCCATCACGATCGATCCGTTCTCCGGAATGCGCTCGAGCCTCGTCGGGATGTTGCCGCGGAGTTCGACGAAGCACAGGTCAGGTCTCGCCTCGGCAAGTTGTGCCCGGCGACGAACCGACCCGGTGGCGATGGTCGCTCCTGGCTCGAGAGCATCGAGCCGACGTCCGACGAGCGCATCGCGCGGGTCACGTCGCGGCCCGAACGCGCCGATCATCAGCCCGCTCGGCGTCTCTGTGGGCAGATCCTTTGCGGAATGCACTGCGACATCGGCCCGCCCATCGAGAACGGCAGCCTGCACTTCCTTGGTGAACACCCCCTGACCACCGATCGAGTGCAACGGCACCTGGTCGACCTGGGTCCGGTCGCCATGGGTCTCCACGATCACCAACTCACATTCGGTGCCAGAGGCTCGCAACCCGTCGGCAACCAAGCCAGCTTGGGCAAGCGCTTGGGCACTACCGCGCGTTGCTATCCGAATCGGTGGCCGCACCGGTCGACCGGGATTCATTCGTTCGACGGCGGCAGCACCGCGTCGTCGAGATCGAACAGGTCGACGATGGCAGCAGCGATCCGGGCTCCGGTCGGCGTGCCAGCCTCGCTGCGCAAGCGCACTGACGGATCATGGAGCAGCTTGGCGATCAACTGCCGGGTGACGAGATCGATGGTCTCAGCGGTTGCGTCATCGAGACGGGCACGATGTCGCTCGAGTTCGGCTGATCGGATCTCCTCGAACCGCCCACGCAGAGCTGACACCAGCGGTGCAGCCTGCATTGCCGAGGCATCGAGCGCGTAGCGGTCGACGGCTCCACGGACGATCGCACGCACCGATTCGACCTCGGCGGTGCGCTGTTCCATTCCGCGGTTGGCCCACGCCTTCAGATCATCGAGATCGAGCACGGTCACGGCATCGAGGGAGGCGACGTCGGATGCGACGTCACGGGGGACGGCGATGTCGATGATCAACAATGGATTGTCGTCACGGCGATGGGCGACGAGATCGCCGGTGATCACCGGCGAGGCAGCACCGGTGCAGGTCAGCACGAGGTCCGATGCGGCGATGGCCCCGGCCAACGCCTCGAAGCCGAGCAAGCGCCCGCCGGTACGGTCGGCCACAGTGCGTCCCCGTTCGGGCGTGCGGTTTACGACGGTCACCGCCACGTCGCCGGCGGCCCGAAGAGCAACGGCGATCCCCTCACCCATCGCTCCTGCACCGACCACGGTCACCGAACGACCCTCGAGTGAGCCGAGGTGTTCGCGTGCCAAGTCGACAGCGGCGTGGCTCACCGACGCGGTGCCCTGTGCGATCGATGTCTCGGTTCGGGCACGCTTGCCGACCTCGAGGGCGTGGCGAAACAGCAGATTGAGCGTCGATCGAGCTGCGCCTTCGGTGCGGGCGAGCTCCCACGCATCACGGACCTGACCGAGAATCTCGGTCTCTCCCAACACCATCGAGTCGAGGCCGCTCGACACGGCGAACAGATGCTCGACGGCGGCATCATCGTGTTCGGAGTAGATGTGATTCGACAGATCGTGGGGTCCCGCCGACGAGACCTGACACAGCAGGTCATGGATGTCGTCGTAAGCACGGTGGTAGCGCTCGGCAACCGCGTAGATCTCGGTTCGATTGCACGTGCTCAACACCACCGCTTCACGGACGCTGTCGAGGTGGGTCAGCCCCGTGGCGGTCTTGATCACCTCGGGGGTGTCGAGGGTCAACCGCTCGAGCAACCCAATGGGGGCAGTGCGGTGATTGACGCCGACGACGAGGATGGACATGCGCTTGGGACCCTATGCGGTCTGGTTGCGGCCAGCGTCGCCCGGAACTGAACGAAGGCTGGACGCAGCCAGCGCCCGCCGCTGCTCGTGATACGACAGGATCTGCATCTCGACAGCCATGTCGACGGTGCGCACCGTCACGCCGAGCGGGGCGGTCACAAGGGTTGGGGCAAAGTTCAGAATGCTGGTGACTCCTGACCTGACCAGGCGGTCGGCAGCATCTTGGGCCGCAGCCGGTGGTGTGGCGATGACGCCGATCGAAACCGAGCGAGCGGCCACGACTTGCGCAAGGTCGTCGAGTGGTCGCACCCGCACGCCTCCGACGACCGTGTCAACCTTGTCGGGGTCGACGTCGAAGATGCCGGCGATCGGATAGCCGCGCTCGGTGAATCCGCCGTAGCCGCTGAGGGCTTGGCCGAGGTTGCCGGCGCCGAGGATCACAACGTTCCAGTCATGGTCGAGCCCGAGCTCCCGGCGGATCTGGTACACGAGGTATTGCACCTCGTAACCCACACCTCGGGTTCCGTAGCTGCCGAGATACGACAGGTCCTTTCGAACTTTGGCAGCGTTCACCCCGGCGAGGGTGGCGAGGTCTTCAGACGACAGGTTTGACACGCCTGCCTCAAGTTGGTCGCCGAGAAGCTGGAGGTAGATGGGGAGCCGAGCCACAGTGGCGTCGGGAATCCGCCTGCGAGTTCGATGGGGGGACATCGGTACTCAGGCTAGATCGGTTGTGCACGCGTTCACAAAGCCGTGCGCCACATCGGGACCGACGTCACACGGCTGCTTTTCAGAGCCGCAGCAGCGAGACGGTGCCAGCGACGAGGATCGCCGCCAGCAAAAGACCGAGGGCGAGCGTGGTTGCCGGACGCATGCCGCCGACCCTACCGGCCGAGATTCACCGGCGTGGTGACGGGTCCACCACCAGGCTGATCATCGGTCCCCGCTGCGAGCACGACCTGATCACCAGGAGCGAGACCGAGATCATCGGCTGCTGACCGTCGATCGAGCGACACGGCGTACATGCCGTACGAATCGAGCACCACACCAATGCCGTGGCCGATGGCGGCGAAGTGGTCGGCCCGTACCGCCGACCTGATGACCGTCTGGCCGTGCTGATGCGGATCGGGAAGGCGAAGACTCATGGAGACTGGCCACGACGCGGGCAGATCATCCGGTCCGATGTTCAACTGACAGTTTCCGAAACGGTCGACCCACAACACCTCGGCGATGACCTCATCTCCCTCCTCACGGGGCAGGGGAATGGTGGCGGGCATCAGGAGCGCAGCATCGACTTCGGGGCCGAGTGCGTCGAGCGGAACGCCATTACACAGGTGAGCTGCCGCTGGTCCGAACACGTCACGTCCGTCGAAGGTGGCTCCGGGTGCGACCAACCGATAGTCGGGGTTGGTGATCTCCACGGCTCGTTCGGCGCCGCCCGCCATCGCCACCGCCGGGGCCAGAAGACCGTTGTCGGGGCCGATGAGCACGCCGGCTCCACCGGCCACCTCGACTGCGATCGCTCGACGATCCGAGCCGACGCCCGGGTCGACGACGGCGAGCACGATCCCTTCGGGCACGTATGAGATGCAGCGGGCAAGGGCAAGCGATCCCGCCTTCACGTCGAATGGCGGGACCTCGTGGGTGAGATCGAGGACTGTCGCATGCGGCGCGATGTCACGGATGACCGCTTTGACCACACCGACAAATTCATCGGTGGTTCCGTAGTCGGTGAGGAACGAGATCGTGTTGTGGCGGCGACTCACGACGATGACGCTAACGCTGCATCAACCGCTGCGAGGGCGTGCAGCCGAGCGGTTGGGAAGTACGGCACGGTCACCTCACTGGGGGTGACCAGCAGTTCGATCTCGGTGCATCCAGCGATGATCCCGCCAGCCCCGTCTGCGACCAGGCTCTCGATCACACCGAGCATCTCAGTGCGAGAGCCGTCGTCGACGACACCGCGAACCAACTCGTCATAGATGATGCGGTGCACGAGCGCTCGGCCGTCAGCATCGGGAACGATGACGTCGAGATCGTGCTCGTCTCGCAGCCGGCCGGCGTAGAAATCGGCTTCCATCGTGTACCGAGTGCCCAGCAGACCGACCGTGTCGACCCCCGCTCGATGGATCGCTGCCGCCGTGGCGTCAGCGATGTGGATGAACGGGATCGAGATGGCTGCCATGATTCGATCGGCAAGGCGATGCATGGTGTTGGTGCACAGCACCAGCAATTCTGAGCCCGCTGCCTCGAGGAGCCTCGCTTCGGCAACGAGTAGGTCACCGGCTTCGTTCCATTGGTCAGCGGCCTGCAATGACTCGATCACCGAGAAGTCAACGGAGCGGATCACGAGATCGGCCGACGTGACCCCGCCGCATCGCTCGCGGACCTCCGTGTTGATGATTCGTTCGTATTCGATGGACGACTCCCACGACATTCCACCGAGCAGTCCGATCCTGCGCATCGTCACACGGTAGGCCGGAAAAACGACTGGAGCCGGTGCCAACCCCCCGATGGCACCGGCTCCGTCGGCGCTCCCGGTCGCCCGGGGCGGCTCAACACATGTAACTCTAGACACATCTGACCCGGTGTGAAAAGTGCCACACTCGGGATTCTTTTCACAAGCGTCATCACCTGTTCACAAGAACGTCAGCACACCGGAATTCAGGCGCGGCCGAGTTCACGTCCACGCGCTGTCGCCGCACGAACCGCCGCCACGAACGCACCGGCGAGATCCCGCTCACCAAGCACTGCCAAACCCGCAGCAGTCGTACCACCAGGTGAGGTCACGGCAACGCGCAATGCTTCGGGGTCGCCGCGTTCAGCAAGCAGCGATGAGGCCCCGACCAACAACTGGGTGACCATCGGTTCAACCAAGTCGGACGGCAGGCCAGCGGCGAGCCCAGCCTCGATCAGCGACTCGGCCACGGCGAACACATACGCCGGACCCGATCCGGTCAGGCCGGTGACGGCGTCGAAATGCTCTTCGCCAACTCGCACCACCATGCCGACCGCCGACAACACCCCTTCGGCCCAATCGAGCGCCGACGGGTCTGATGCGTCATCGACACAGATCGCTGTGATCCCCTCCCCCACCATCGCCGGCGTGTTCGGCATCGAACGCACCACATCGACACCGTCACCCACGGCCACCCTGATGGTGGCCGTGGTGACGCCCGCGGCAATCGAGAGCACCCGCCGGGCCCCTGCAGCGACCGCAGCCCGGGCGGTGTCGGCGATGCCAGCGGGCTTCACGGCGAGCACAGCAGCAATGCACGGCGGCACCGAATCAACCACGGTCACCCCGTCGAAGCGTTCGCTGAGAGCTTGTCGGCGCTCGGCGTCGACTTCGACGACGGCCACATCACCGGCCGAGACCCGTCCTGCATCGAGCAAGCCACCGAGCAGCGCCGAGCCCATGTTGCCCCCGCCGATCAGCACGAGTTCGAACGATCCACTTGCGGTCATGAGGGCACGCTAGCGAGCTGCACTGGTGGCATCGTCCGCCCGGAACGCCTCGTGCCGAACCCGATTGAGGCGCCCCGGACGGACGGCTCAGAGGGGATGCGGGATCTGACCCCGGGGAAGGTGACGGCGATCAGTCGGCGAAGCGGCTGGCGAACCCGAGTTGCAGCAGCGGGCGGAACGCTTGTTCCACCGTTGCGTAGAGCGTGCCGACGACCCGGTCAAGCTCGGCTTCGGTCACCGCATGGTCGGGCAGTTCGCCGCGCAGGTACACAGCATCTTCGGCGCCGATGGAGAAGTGAGCACCGACCAAACGATCGTTGCGTCGCAACAGCTGATCGAAGACCGCCTCGATGTTCTCCTCAGGAGCGGGCATCACATACGTCTCGTAGCGGAACGTTCGCTGCCCGAGCGTGAGCCACACGGTGATGATGTCTTTCGCTTCACCGGCCATACGCACATACCAGCGCGGCTCACCAAACGACGTGTCGTCGCTGGTGCCTCGGTCAACCGCCAACACCCAGTCGGTCTCGATGGCAAAACGATGAACCCAGTTCTCGATGAGAACGATCAGGTCGTCGAGTTCACCCGGCGACTGCAGTTCGCTCACCGGCAGACCACCAGCGCCCGACTCGACAGGTCGTCGTACAGGTCGCCGAGCAGTCGAGCGGCACCCGACCACGAATACTCGAGCGCTCTGAACGCACCCGCCATCGACATCGACGTCGCCATCGCCGGGTCGGCCAACACCATGTCGAGGGCCGCAGCGAAGGCCTGTGGGGTGCGTTCGCCCACCAATAGCCCGGTCACGCCATCGTCGACGAGCGACACGAGGCCTCCGACAGCACTCGCCACCACCGGCGTTCCACAGGCTGCTGCTTCGAGGGCGACGAGTCCGAAACTCTCGCTGCGGCTCGGCACCACCACCACATCAGCGGCCCGGTAATACGTGGACAGCGTGTGATGCGGTTGTGGGTCGACGAACCGGACGCGGTCGCAGAGACCGAGATCTTCAGTGAGCAGACGCATGCGCTCGTACTCAGCGCGGCCTTCTTGACCACTTGCCCCGCCGACCACCAGCAAACGAGCGGAGCGTTCGGTCATCGCCGCCAGGGCGCGGATCGCCACATCGGGACCCTTCAAGGGCTGGATGCGTCCCGCAAAGAGCACCAACGGGAGATCTTCGGGTTCACCGATCGCTCGACGGGCTCCACCTCGATCACCAGGAGCGAAGAATGCGTGCTCCACACCGGGAGCGACGATCTCGATCCGACCCGGAATCGTCCCGTAGTGGGATACCAAATCGTCGGCTTCAGCCGCACACGACACGCAGACCGCGTCTGCGCATCCCAGTTGAGCCAACTCGGCATCGATTCGGTGACCGGGTTCGACATCGCCGCCGGCACCTTTCACCCGGCCGAGGGTGTGGAAGGTGATCACGAACGGCACCTCGAGGCGGTGCTTCAGTCGGTGCGCAACCTCGCCGCTCAGCCAGTAGTGGGCGTGCACTGCGTCGACTCCGCCCCGATCGGCGATATCGCGAGCGACGGCATCGGTGAACTCGTCGATGACATCGACGAGCGCCTCTTTCGGCAGGTGGTGTGGCCCGGCTTCGACGTACACGACCCGATGCCCGGGTTCGACGAGCACTTCACCGGGCAGGTCGGCGCGGTCGGCGCGGGTGTAGACGATGCACTCGGTGCCCTGCTGGGCGAGAGCCGACACGATCTCGCGCACGGTGACATTCATGCCGCCGCTGTCCCCGGCGCCGGGCTGTGCCAGCGGCGAGGTGTGGAGGGAGATCACGGCAATACGCCGTGACGGGTTCATGGACATCGAGAGGGGAAACCTACCGAGGGCCGTCAAGATTCCCGGAACCCTGCCCCGAACCTGGTCAGACCGGCGTGACCTGGTCGTGAAGCACGTCCGGCGCAAGGTCGGCCCCATTTGGCCACACGACGGTGCCAAGTTCTTCATCGACTCGAACGTGCGCGAAGAACGCTTCGTCGCGCAGCGGAACAAACATCGGCCCAACGGGGGGCATCAAGCTTGAGGCCATGTCGATGTCACCTGAGAGGCCATCGGCAAAGGTGATTCACAGGCGGCCCGCATCGCGACCATGCGCTTGGCATGCGGCGGAAGATCACCCTGAACCACCTCACCCGATTCGATAAGCAGCTGCGCCTCTTGACCTGAGTACCCGGCATGGAAGTGAGGGGAGCATGGTCCTTGAAGTACATGACGATCACGATTCCGTGGAAGGTGCTGATACGTGGCATTCCCCGAACGTATGAGCGGGGTGTGGCGCTGTATCCGGTCAGTTGTCGGCGAGGAGGCTGTCAACGTTTGCTTCGCCGTCGCGGTAGCGACGGACCAGTTCCGACCCGAGAGCGTCGATCCGCTCGAACCGCTGCCGTCGATCTGACGAGACCCGACGTTCGAAGTCGTCGAGGGCATGTTCGAGCGCGTCGAGCGCTTCGTCATCGACGCCAACAGCACCTGCCGCAACGGCATGAAAACCGTGATCGGCGCACAGTTGGTCCAGTTCTGCGGTCAACGGACCGTCGGCGAGATCATCACGGTCCTCGCGCGGGGGCCGAGCCCCTTGCCCCTGACCTGTCAACTGGTGCGACAGCACCCGGCGGAGTTCGCCAGACAGGTCAGTCTCGTCGTCTCGGGGTGCTCCAGACCGTCGCTCGCGTTCCGCCCTAACCAGGTCAAGTCGTGCTTGAGCGGCACGGCGCACATATGACACCCGATCGTCCTCATCTTGCAGCCGGCTGCGCTCGGCCCGGAGATCCTCAAGCGACATCGATGCGAGTTCGTCCGCCACGGTCACGCTCCTCCCGACACCGGGGGCAGCACCGCCACCTCGGCCCCATCGCCCACCAACATCGATCGGTCGGCCGGCTCACCATCCACCCAGACCCGGCAGGTGTTGAGCACAGCAGCGAATCCGCTGCCATAACGGTCGACCGCAGCGTCGAGCACCTCCCCCACCGTCGCTCCAGCGAGTTCGTCACGCCCGGTTCCAGCGGCCTCTCGGGCGGCGGCGAACAACCTGATCACGGGCACGTCCCGAATCGTAGGTGATGCCACCTGTGGCCTCGCGGGACATCTCGACGCCCGACGCGGGCCAGGTACCCTCGTCGGCGTGCCTACCGCTGTCTCCTCACTCCTCGTGGTACGCCACGGGCAGAGCCTGTGGAACGCGATGGCGAAGTGGCAGGGTTCGGCCGACATCGAGTTGAGCGATCGAGGTCGCTCCCAAGCGGCCAAAGCAGCGCAGGTGCTCGCTGCTGGACCGACACAGTTCGGCGCCGTGTGGACGTCAGCGCTCGTCCGTGCGGCCGAGACCGCAGCGATCATCGCCCGTGAACTCCGCCTCGATGAGCCGAGCGTCGACACCAGGTGGCGTGAGGCTCATGCGGGTGAGTGGCAGGGCATGACACCCGACGAGATCCGAGACGAATGGCCCGGCTATCTCGAACGCAATCTCCGTCCGCCCGGGTTCGAACCGGTCGACGAGGTGGTCAATCGGGTGCTCGACGCGGCACGGCATCTCCTCGTGGCCCATGTCGATCGACCACCAGCACTCGTCGTGTCGCACTCGGGGGTGATCCGAACGATCCGCCGGCATCTGGGCGCGGACGGTGACCGGGTGCCGAACCTCGGTGGCACCTGGCTGCATCTCGTCGACGACGAGGTGTGGGTTGGTGACGTGTTCGACCCTCATGCGGCGCCAGCGTCGAGCGGTTTCGCTGAAGATCCAGGTGATGAAGCACCGTCTCATCGGGTCGACCATCGACTCGGCTGAACGCTGATCACCAGAACCGACCGACGGATAACCTCACATCTCGTGGGAACCGCGAAGCGTGAGCGCAAGAAGGCCAACAGGGCAGCCAAGATCGAACGGGAGATCCGTCGGGATCGGGTGAGCGCGGTGAAGCGCAAGGGTCTTCGGTGGGGTGGCCTGATCGGCGGTGGTATCGCCCTCGTCGTGGTGATCGCAGCGATCGGCGGGGCATTCTCATCTGACGACACCCCTGCTGCCGACGATGCTGCAGTGACCACCACGACCGAGGCGATCACCACCGACTGCCCGCCCGCCGACGGTTCAGCTGAGAAGCAGCAGACCTTCGACGGCCCGCCGGCTGATTGCCTCACGCCCGGCACCACCTACACGGCGGAGATCGTCACCAACAAGGGGACGGTCGTCGTGGAACTCGACGCCGAGAAGGCTCCGCTCACGGTCAACAACTTCGTGACGCTTGCCCGCTACCACTACTTCGATGACACGGAATGCCACCGGATCATTCCGGGTTTCATGGCTCAGTGCGGCGATCCGACGGCTTCAGGCTCGGGCGGTCCCGGCTACCGCTTCGCCGACGAGTTGCCCGAGGCCGGCGAGTACCAGATCGGCTCGGTGGCGATGGCCAATCGTGGGCCCGATACCAACGGCAGCCAGTTCTTCATCATCACCGGCCAGCAGGGTGTGAACCTGCCACCCAACTACACGCTCTTCGGTCAGGTGATCGAGGGTCTCGATGACACGCTGCCGGCGCTCGACGCGGCCGGGAACCCCGAGTCGAATGGTGTTCCGCCGCTCGAGCAGGTCACCATCGAGTCGGTCACCATCACCGAAGCCTGATCGCTGAACGACCTCCGGTTGGTTCAGCGACCGGAGTGACCGAACCCGCCGCCGCGGTCCTGTTCGGCGTCGAGTTCGTCAACTTCGATCCACTCGATCTGCCCGACACGTTGCAACACGAGCTGTGCGATGCGGTCGCCACGTCGGACGGTGTAATCGTCGATTGGGTCAGTGTTGATCAACACCACTTTCAACTCGCCTCGGTAGGCGCAGTCGATGAGGCCGGGGGCATTCACCACGCTGATGCCGTGACGCAACGCAAGACCCGACCGCGGCAGAACAAATCCGGCCCAGCCGAATGGGATGGCGATCGCAATACCGGTCGGCACCAGCGCACGACCGCCACCGGCTGAAAGCACAGCATCCTCGCGGGCGTGAAGGTCGACGCCAGCGTCGCCGGGGTGCGCATATGACGGCAGTGGCAGGTCGTCATCGAGTCGAGTGACCTCGATCCGCACCGGATCAGCGTCGGTAGTCACGGGCAGCGCCCTCCATGGGCTCGACCTCGAGGGTCACGCCATCGATCGCCACCACTTTGACGGTCTCACCGACCTCGACCGGGGTGGCGCGATTCGTACGGGCCCGCCAGTCAACGTCACCGACCGTCACAACACCATCGGGGCCAATTCGCTCAGCCACAATGCCCTCTGAACCGATCATCCACTCGCGTCCGATGGTCGGTGTGGCGAATCGGGTGCGGGTCATCGACGGCATTCCGGCGATGAAGGTGAGCATCACGCCGCCGATGCCGACGATGAGCGAGATCCACGGCGGCCGGAGCGACGTTCCCGGCAACGGCTCGAAGATCCACAGCGATCCGACGATGGTCAAGACGATGCCGATGCCGGTCCACGTGCGCGGAATGCCCACTTGGACGTCGACGGCGAAGGCGATCATGGCTGCGACGATCAATGCCACCGCCCAGGCACGCCCCGGCAGCTCGGCGATGCCGTATCCGGCGAGAAGAGTGCTCACGGCGCCCACCACACCAGCCACACCCACGCCGGCGGTGAAGAATTCGAAGATCAACAGCGCAAGACCAATCAGCAACAGCAAGTAGGCAACCGGCGGGCTCGCCACGGTGTGCAGCAATTGGTCGAGCAGGCTGAGTTTGGTGAACCGAGGCACGGCGACGGTGTTGCGCTGCACCGTGCCTTCGTCGGTCACGACTTCGATCGTCGTTTCGAGCACGGTGTCGCCCTCGGTGTAGCCGTCGAGAGCGTCGAGCATGTTGGCGATGGTGGCGATGCCTTCATCGGACACCCGTTGGTCGAACACGCCGAGATCGCGGGCGTCAGACAATCCGACCGCGCGGTTCGCCAATGGCGCGATCCTCGTGGCGCCCTCGGGATCAGGGCCGGTGATCGACGTGTCGAGATATCCGACCTCGGCACCCGGCGCCATGCCGCTCACGTCAGCCACCCCGAGCAGATGCACGGCGCCCCCGAGCAGACGTGCACCGGTTGGCCCGACCCACACGGCGACTGGAACCGGTGAGTCGTTGATGGTGTTGAGCACCTCGAGCAGTTCAGCGTCGTCGACGACCACGCCGGCAGAGTCCACCTGCAGGATCAGCGCCTGGCTGCCGTTGGTGGCCACCCGGTCCACGGCGTCGACGAGTTCAGCGGCCACGACATGATCGATAAATCCATCCACCTGCAACACGTCGACCGGTGCGACGTCGTCGGTCGTCGAGTCGTCTTGGGCGATGACCGATCCGGCCCCGAGTCCGAGCACCGCAATGCCGGTCAGAAGGGCGATGGCTAGTCTGCGCACGAGTGCCTCCGGAGCTCGAATCGTTCAATGTCGCAGTGAGCGACGGCAGTTGGGGTTCTGCGCCGTGGCGCCTGCCGGATGGCACCCTACCGAGTGCCGACCGAGGTGGCAGGGTGCTGCTCGTGCTCGGCAAGGGTGGTGTCGGTCGCACCACCACGTGTGCTGCGATTGCCCACGGCGCGTGTGCTGAAGGTTTACGAGTTCTGGTGGTGGGGCTCGACGGCCGCCCAACCTTGTCGGCGATGACCCGTGGCACCGATGTGACGGTGCGAATGGTGTCAGCGGGCTCAGCACTCGAGGACTATCTCCTCGATCAAGGCTTCGGCGGCTTCGCCAAACGCTTGGCGTCGTCGGGGGTGATTGAGGTCGTGGGCGCAGCAGCTCCGGGCATCCACGATCTCGTGGTGCTCGGCAAGGTCAAGCAGTTCGCCAACGAGGGGCGCTGGGATCTGATCGTGGTCGATGCTCCGGCGGCCGGTCACGCGTCGTCGATGCTCACGTCGGTTGATGGACTGCTCGACATCGTTGAGGGCGGGCCAATTCGTGAGCAGGCGATCGCCGTCCGCGATCTGCTGCTCAATCATGATCGGGCAGCAGCGGTGATGGTGACGCTCGCCGAGTCGACGCCGGTGAGTGAGTCTCTTGAATTGGCCGAGGTGACTCGCTCCGAGGTGGGTGTGGCGATTGCGGCCGGCGTGGTTTCAGCGGTGGATCCGGTGCGTGATCTGCCCTCCCCTGATGACATTCACGGTGTACGTGGTGCGCCGGTGTTGCGGGCGGTGCTCGAACGCGCTGCGATCGATGGGGCGGTGGTGTCAGCGTCGATCGAACGCTTCCAATCGGGCCTCGGCGCGCCCGTTGCGCTGTTGCCACGACTTCCGGTTGCTGGTGTCACCGCCGACGAAGCACGGTTGCTCGGCGCGTTGCTGGCGTGCGGAGGTGTGCGATGAGCCGGTTGGACGCATTGCTCGATGGCCGTTCGGTGGTCGTGTGCTGCGGTGCCGGCGGTGTGGGCAAGACGACGATGTCGGCGGCGATCGGACTGGCTGCGGCCCGTCGTGGTCGGCGAGTGGTGGTGGTGACTGTCGATCCCGCCAAACGGCTTGGCGAAGCGCTCGGCCTTAAACATGGGCTCGGAAGCGATCCGGAGCGTCTCGAACTTGACGGCGATCTCAACCCTGGTCTCAATGGCGAGTTGTGGGCGATGATGCTCGACCCAACGGTGGAACTCGAACGGGTGATCCGCTCACATGCCGTCCGTCCCGGACAAGCCGATGAGGCGTTGGCGAATCCGTTCACTCAGTCGATCGGCACGGCACTTGGCGGCACCCAGGAGTACATGGCGACCGAGGTGGTGCATCGGTTGGTGCACGACGACCGGTTCGATCTGGTGGTGGTGGACACCCCGCCAAGTGATCGGGCGATGGAAGTGATCGAGGCGCCCGATGTGTTGGTGCGCTTCTTGGATCATCAGGTGTTCAAGTTGTTGATGGGCACGGGTGGTCGGGCGATGCGGCTGTTGTCGGCGGCGACGCAACCGTTATTGCGGGCCGTCGGCCGGGTGATCGGCACGGCAGTGCTCGACGATGTCGTCGATTTCCTCCGATCGTTCACCGGCATGGAGGCGTCGTTCCGAGAGCGTGCGGTAACGGTGCGCCGCCTGTGGCGGTCAGATTCGACGGCGTTCGTTGTGGTCACCGCCCCGAGGCCCGACACGGTGGCCGAGTCGGGTCGCTTCTCGGATCAGTTGGCAGCCGCCGGCATCGACACCGATCTCGTGATCGCCAACCGGTGTTCGCCAGCAATGGGGGTTGAGGCGGGTGCCGATCCGTGGTCACCGGTGGCACTTGACGCCGATCCGGTGGATCGGGCGCGTGCGCTGGCTGATTGGGCCGCCCGGCTATATCGAGCCGAGTCGGATGCCTTGGCGCAACTCGGAGATCCACTGCGGATCGACCGGATTCCAGGCGATGTGCACGACCTCGAGACCTTGTCTGTGCTGGCTGACGCCATCGGCACATGAGTACCGAACATGTCGGGCACAACAGGGCACGGCGGTTGGCTCAGATAGCCTCTCAGCGATGCATGTCCTGCTCGCAACCGATGCCGACT
Source organism: Actinomycetota bacterium (assembly GCA_027730505.1). Taxonomy (GTDB): domain Bacteria; phylum Actinomycetota; class Acidimicrobiia; order Acidimicrobiales; family Ilumatobacteraceae; genus Casp-actino5. The sequence goes on from JAQCGT010000017.1 coordinate 28,164, forward strand.
GGGTGATCGATGAGGTCACCGCTGCCCTCGGCGGTCCTGACACCTCCTTCACGGTCTGCCGTGAGGGGCGCTTGGTGTCCGATCTTGTCGAGCACGGCAACGTCGATGTGGTGATCACCGACCTGCAGATCGGGTCGATGGGCGGCATGGCGGTGGCGATGGCACTGCGACTTGATGCTTCGGTGGGTTCGGTGCCGTTGGTGCCGATCGTGATGCTGCTCGACCGGGCTGCTGATGTGTATCTGGCCCAGCGTTCAGGTGCGGAGTCATGGCTGATCAAGCCTCTCGATGCGCTTCGGTTGCGTCGTGCAGTCAATGCAGCGGTCGCCGGCGAGTCGTACACCGAAGGCATGCCGGTGGAGCCGATGCCCGCAGTCGAGGCTGAGAACGCTGACGGCGACACGGACGAGGTCGCTGAGTCGACCGAGCCGGAAACCGTCGACGCGGGATAGCCTCCCCTGTCGCTACGGGGTGTAGCGCAGCTTGGTTAGCGCGCCACGTTCGGGACGTGGAGGCCGGAGGTTCGAATCCTCTCACCCCGACCATTCATGTCATCCATGTCGCTCGGCGACTGGACGCCCAGCGAACGGCTTCCGAAGGCGCGTGCCTACACTCGGCCGCATGAGCACCAAGACCCCGGGCAAGAGTTCACGGCGGCGGCGGAGCGCTGACGAGACCCGTCGGCTCGTGCTTGATGCGGCGGTGGACTGGATCGAGGAGAACGGCTCAGCGAGTCTGAAAGTCGTCGATATCGCTCGCGCTTCGGGCGTGTCCGAGGTGTTGATCTATCGGTACTTCGATGATCGGCAGGGTCTATTGACCGCCGCCTTGGTCGACCTGTGGGAGCGCTACATGATCGAACCCCTCGACGCAGCACGCCAGATGATTGCCGACCTTCCCACCGAGGCGTTCACCCCCGAGTTCCTTGCCAATATCGGTGTGCAGCCGAGCACCGACGCCGCCCGAAAGAGTCGATGGGCCCGCCTGCAAGTGCTGGCCGCCTCGCCGGAGAATCCCGAGTTGAGAGAGATGATCAAAGCGTCGCAGTCACGGATCAACGACGAACACGAGTCACTCATCGAGTTGATTCGGTCGAGGATGCCGGGGCGTCACTTGCCATCGGTCCGAATGATGCGGATGCTCAATCAGAACGTGATCTTCGGATTCGTGATTGAGGATCTCGTCGACGACTCTGTGTCGGACGAGGAACTACGAGACTTCCTCACGATGTTTTACCGAACGATGTACGAGCCTGAGGCCGACTAACTAATAGCGACAGCAACACCGCAAGTCACTACTTGTAAGTTTTCATTACTTACGAGTACTATCTCGGGCATGCGTCGGACGTCTCGTTTCACTCTGGTGGTCGCTCTACTGGCCAGTTCGTTGTCTCTTGCGGGACCGTCAGCGCAGGCAACATCCGGCGATCTGGATACCACGTTCTCAGATGATGGATTTACATCTGTCGACTTCAATGCACTTTTTGACGATGCAAGGGCTATCGCAATCCAACCGGACGGGAAAGTGATCATCGGTGGCAAAGTGACCCCATTCTCGGGTTCGCAATTTGGTCTAGCACGGCTCACTACTTCTGGAGACCTCGACACTACTTTCTCTGGAGACGGTAAGAAGTCGGGCACGTTAGGTGGCACGTACAACGATTTATATGACATCGCTCTCCAATCCGACGGGAAGATTGTTGCGGTGGGGGCTAAGTACTTCAGCAATCTGAATGATGCCGTTTGGCTCATCGCTCGATACACGGCAGATGGTGACCTCGATACCACCTTCTCGGGCGATGGGATTCAGACACTTGATTTTTCTCCATACAGCGGAGAAAGAGCACAAGCCGTGGCAATCCAATCTGACGGAAAGATTGTTGTAGGAGGGCAATTCAAAGATGGATCCAATCCATCCTTTGCGCTCGCTCGCTTCACCTCCTCTGGGGAGCTTGACATGACCTTCTCAGCAGACGGCATTCAAACCCAAGACTTCAACAATGGCCAGGACGGCATTTATGACCTCGCTATTCAAGACGACGGGAAAATCGTTGCCGCTGGGCTTGCCCAAATTGCCGGTGACTGGGATGTGGGAATTGCTCGTTACACACCTAACGGCAACCTTGACACCACCTTCTCAGATGACGGGGTTCTGACGAGTGATTTCGGAAGCTTCGAAAAGGCAAATTCTGTAGCCCTTCAGCCAGATGGCAAGATCGTCGTCCTCGGAGAGACCGTACCATCCGGCAGCACTGAGTCGAATCTTCTCGTAGCGCGGTACAGCTCAACCGGGGTTCTCGACACAAGTTTCTCCGGCGATGGCAAATTCGTGAGCGACCTCGGTGGCGACAATGTGTACGGAATGTCAATGGTGATCCAACCTGATGGGAAGATCGTTGGCGTCGGGTCCTCCCAAGTAACGACAACTCCAACAACCACACGTTGCTTTGTGGCTCGCTTAACAGAGTCTGGCGAGCTCGACACGACCTTCTCGACAGACGGAATTGTCGTTGCCAGCCCTCTAGCGAAGGACAACGAGCGCTGTTCCACGGTGGCGATGCAATCTGATGGAGCACTCCTCGCAGCAGGCACTTCCTACACAAACACTCCTGAAGCAGACTTCGTCGTGATGAGGATTCTGAACGCGGTTGGGCCATCTGCGCTCTCCTACACCCCCAGCACTGTGTCGCTGCCAATCAACGTCGCCGTCTCACCACTCATACCGACCGTGACCGGCACCGTCACCTCATGGTCCGTGTCACCCGCACTCCCCACCGGACTCACCTTGGACCCGTCCACCGGTGTCATCAGCGGCACACCCACCACCGCCACCGCATCAGCCACCTACACCATCACCGCCACCAACGGAGCCGGCACCGACACCTACGACATCACCATCGAAGTCTTCGGACCACCAACCGCCGTCACCTACACATCCAACAGCCTCTCGCTTGCTGCTAATCAAGCAATGACTGCGCTCACACCGACCGTGACCGGCACCGTCACCTCATGGTCCGTGTCACCCGCACTCCCCACCGGACTCACCTTGGA
>JAQCGT010000018.1 GCA_027730505.1 Actinomycetota bacterium
CGCTCCGACAGAGCCCCCGAGAAGGCTGACCAGATAGATCGCAGTGAAACGGACCCGCCCGGTAGCCGGTTCGAGGAGCAACCCCAACTGGTACAGGAGATACATGTTGAACCCAAGATGGATCAGACCAAAGTGAATGAAGCCCGACGTCAGTAACCGACTGAGGTCGCCGGGCGAGTTGACGAGAACGGAACTCAGCCCAAGGTCGACGTGAAGTCCCGTGGTCCGTCCCGCGAGCATCGAGGTGTCCGCAAGGGTCATCCACGCGAAGACCACAACATTCAGCGCAATTAGAACTCGGGTGATGAGAATGCTCTGGCCAGCCTGCCAACGACGAACTTTGGTGGCGAGATCAGGGCGGCTGGCGGCAAGGCACTCCCGACACAGACTTCCTACGGAGGCGGGTCGCAGACATTCGGTACACGCAGGCGTTCCGCACCGTGTGCACCGGCGTCCCGCAGGGCGAGTCGGATGCCATCGGCAGTGGACGACATCAGCGGTCGGCGGTGGTGGTGGCGGTGGTAGATCCGAATTCATGGTCGTGGTCGGAGAGCCTGAGCTACGAGCCCGCTCCGAGGGTACGGATGAGTTCCCAGGAGTGAATCCCTGTGGAGTGGCCGTCACTCCACGACAGGGCGATTCCAAGAGCGCCATGAAGCTCAGCATCGGTGATGGTGACCCCGTCGCTGGTGACGGTGCCACCACCAGATCGCCGGCCTCGACAATCCGCACATGGGCAGTTCTCCCGAAGCGTCGATGCCGCGGCCACGACCGTCGAACCATCCTCGAAGGTCACGCTTATCCCGTTCGATCGGCTGACCTCGATCCGTGACGGCGCTGCTCCCACTTCGCTCACGGCGACAGTGTGGTGGTCGGGTCGGTTGGTGCCACATACGGAACCGAAGGCTCCTTGAGGTCTCGCCCATCGCCACTGTCGCAGGCCGTCAGAAAGGACAGCAACATGACAGAGACCATGACGGACAACGACATGCGCACGAGAGAAGGCTACCGCTAGCCTCGCAGGGGTGGTTGGGCCGAGCGAAAGACACAACGAGCGTCCGGTGATCATGACGGTTCACGCCCATCCCGACGACGAGGCGTCGAAAGGTGCGCCGACGCTCGCTCGTTATTCTGCCGAGGGTTGCACGACGGTTCTCGTGTGTTGCACGGGCGGCGAAGAGGGCGATCTGCAGAACCCGGCTCTTCGACTGCCCGGGCAGCCCTTCCACGGCCTCGACAGCGTCGGCGAACGCCAGCTGCTTGCACAGGTGCGCCCACAGGAGTTGGCGCAATCGGCCGCGGTCATCGGGTTTGATCACGTCGAGATGCTCGGCTTTCGCGACTCCGGAATGCCCGACTCGGAGGCCAACACTCATCCTGAGTCGTTTCACATGGCCCCGATCGATGAGGCCGTAGATCGACTCGTCGCCCTTGTACGCACGCACCGACCTGACGTGCTGATCACGTACGGAGACGAGCAGTCGGGTTATCCCCATCCTGATCACCTGCGGGTTCACGAGATCTCCGTGCTCGCTTACGACCGTGCAGCGGACCCGCTACATCGGCCCGACCTTGGATCCGTGCACGAGGTCTCCAAGCTCTACTACTCGGTGTGGTCCCGTGACCGAATGTTGGCTGTCCACGAGGCTCTCCTTGCCAAGCACGGACGATCGCCATTCGATGAGGGCTGGTTCGAGCGGCCCGGACACGACGATCGCATCACAACACGGATTGATGTCACGGATTTTCTGTGGGCGCGTACGGGCGCGCTTCGGGCTCATGCGACGCAAGTGGACCCCGAGGAGCTCTTCTGGTTCGGCTTGGACGAGGCAGAGTTGGCGATCGCCTATCCGACCGAGGATTGGGTGTTGGCGGCTTCCAGGGTCAAACCGGCCGAGGTTGGAGCTATTGAGCACGACCTCCTGGCGGGTACGAGATGGGAGAACGTGAGCCGTGCATCCTGACATTCAATATCGGCTCGTCATCGGCAAGGGTGACGAGCGCGTCAGCGGAAGTGACGCTGCGGCTGTTGTGGTGACGGTGCCCCTCTCGGTTGTGGCCGCTGACGGTTTCGATCCGACAGCCGAGTACATGAGAGGCCGGCTGAAGGCTGCTGGGCATACCGGAGTGCTGTTCGCAGCACTCGCTGATGGATCAGCGTGTACTGAACTCGTCAGGCTCGCATCAGATCTCTGAGGGGACGGTACCCGATCAGGTGTATTCCCTGCTTCTCGGCGATCGCTCGAATCTCGCCGCTGAGAAGCAGATTGAGATCGTCGATCCATCCGTCGGCAGATGTACTCAGCGCTCTGATCTCGGCGGAGTCGATGGCCGGTTGGAGATGGATCTCCGTCACACCCGGCTCGAGCGATTCGAGCGTCTCCATCACTCGCTGACGTGAACCAGGTCGCCAGTCGTGGTCGAAGTGATCGGGGAACACCACGCCTTCATCGGCGGCGAGCTGGCGAAACGGAAACCCGGCCTCGCCTGATGTGACCGTGGACGGCAGGCGAATGGGAAGCCGAAACTCCACAGCGAGCTCGAGGTAGACATCGAAGAACTCAGCCCGAAGGGTGATGGCGCTGAGATGGGGCGCAAGGTGGGTGACATCGATGCCCCATGCATGGGCACGAGTGATCTGCGCCCGGAGCTCCCGTCGGACCTCTGCGGGATCGGCGTGCTCCCACAGATCGTCGATTGCTGCTGGGAATCCGCCATCGCCTGACAACAGAGACGGGGCGTGGGTCAGCGGACCCCAGCGGTACATCGCATGCTCTGCATTCAGGGTGAGGTGCACGCCGATGTCGTCGGGTGGGGAACACAGCGATCCGGCGTGACGTGCCCACGGAGCGGGGACCATGATCGACGCACATGTTGCATCGCCCTCGCGAAGAGCTCTCATGATGCCGATATTCGAGCCATGGGCCAACCCGAGATCGTCGCACGAGACAATCGCTACTCTCGCCTCGCCACCGAGACCCAAGCGCTCCACAAGATCGCTCACCGGGAAGAAACTATCGCTGCGGACGCTCACACGCAGGCCGACCAGATGCCGAGCCGCGCCCGACGCGCCGCGTCGACGGCATTCGAGATCTCTGCGGAGAGGCGCACATTTGGGGCGATCCGCAATGTGCGGGCATAACCCGCTGCAGCAATCTGCAGATTGACCATGACGTCCTCCTTTGCCAAATAACCAAGGAGTCGGCCGTAGTGGTCACGGCTGACGACGTCACGCATGACGGACACCTCCGTTCCGGGCGGGATCACTGACTCGAGAAACCGAGCGGCCTCGGCGCCGCCGCACTCCGCAGGATCCTCGCCGTGCGCAATCTCGGGTGTGTCGATGCCGATGAGCCGTACACGCTCCCGAACGCCAGCGATCTCCACGTCGACAGTGTCCCCGTCAACGATCCGTGTGACGACGCCGACGCCTGCAGGCCGCTCGGGCACGGCCGCGCACGACGACAGCGTCAGAGCTAATAGGACGGGGCCTCTGAGTTTCAGATTCGTTCGATGATGGTGCCCGTGCCGAGCCCGCCGCCGCAGCACATGGAGATGAGGCCAAAGCGGCCTGAGGTGCGCTCGAGTTCGTAGAGCGCCTTCGTCATGAGGAACGCGCCCGTGGCGCCGAGTGGGTGTCCAAGGGCGATGGCGCCGCCATTTGGATTTGTCTTGGCGAGGTCAGCCCCGACCTCTTTTGCCCAGGCCAGCACGACCGATGCGAAGGCCTCATTAATCTCGAAGGTGTCGATCTCGTCGATTGTGAGGCCGGTTCGATCGAGGAGTCGCCGTGTGGCGTCCATCGGGCCGGTGAGCATGAGCACCGGGTCAACCCCGACGAGGCAGGTATCGACGACCCTGGCACGCGGCGTGAGGCCGAGCGCCTCCGCCCGCTCGGCTGTCATCATGAGCACGGCTGCAGCACCATCGGAGATCTGCGACGAGTTGCCAGCAGTGTGAACGCCGTCCTCACGAGCGACGGGCTTGAGTTGCGAAAGTTTCTCGAGCGAGGTCTCACGGATCCCCTCGTCGCGAACTATGCGTTGGGTCTCACCTGTCGGATTTCCGTCGGAATCGAGCACAGGAGCATCAATCTCGAGGATCTGACCCGCGAAACGGTCCTCAGCCCACGCGCGAGCAGCACGCTCCTGCGACTCGAATCCGAATCCATCAGTGTCGGTCCGGGTTACACCCCACTTGTCGGCGATCCGTTCCGCCCCCTCGAATTGGGAGGTCATCTCAAGGCGAGCGAAGTACTCCTTTGGAATCGGCACCCCGAGGCCGAGTTTCTTGGATGAGTTGATCCCGATGGGGATCCGGCTCATGACCTCGACTCCACAGGCCATCGCAACGTCGACGGCACCTGACGCGATGAGAGTGGTGGCGAGATTGGTCGCCTGCTGGCTGGAGCCGCACTGCGTGTCAACGGTGGTGGCGGCGGTGGAGATCGGGAGGCCGGCAGCAAGCCATGCAGTCCGAGTCACGTTGAAGCTCTGTTCGCCGACCTGGCTGACACAGCCGCCGACGACCTGTTCGATTGCCTCAGGGTCGATACCGCTTCGCTCCACGAGCGACCGCTGAACCTGGCTCAGCAAGCTGGCGGGATGAACGCCGGCGAGTCCACCGTTTCGTCGACCGATCGGTGTTCGAAGAGCATCGACGATGACAACATCGCGGCCAGAAGGTGCAGTGCTATTGGTCATGGCCACAGGCTACGGCTTCTGCGTGCTCAGGCCGAAGCGGTCGGTCGGTGCTCGGGACGCAACTCGCTTCGCTGCCCCATGGTCCAGTCCGCCACGAATGAGAATCGATCGCTGCGAATGAGCGTGGTCCGCCATTCGAGATTGGTTCCATCGGCGACGCCCAATCGATTGATGCAGAACACGGCATCTGACGTGTCTATGCCGAGCAGGCGCCGCTCCGACGGCTCAGGCACCACGGCACGGATCTGCTCCCATCCGGCAGTCGGACGACGACCGGTGCATCGCTCCAGCTCGTTGTAGAGCGACGTATGGGAGAAGTCGGAGTCAAGTAGGCCTGCAGCGATCGATGCGGGAAGCCACGCTCGATCGAGAGCCAGCGGCTCGCCTCCTGCCCGACGGAGTCGAGACAGATGCACCAGCGGAGTCTCCGGCGGCAGTCCGAGTTGCTGGGCGGCGACGGCGTCGGTGCTGATCTCCAGCGAGAGAACCGTGCTTTCCTGCTCAAGCCCGGATGCCTCAACGACCTGGAACAGGCTGTACAGAGAGCCAAGTGACTGTTCGATGCGATCGGTGTCGACCGATGTTCCGACTCCCCGCGATCGACGGACGATGCCGTCGTTGCCGAGTCTGTCAACAGCGTGACGTGCGGTGTGGCGACTCACGCCATAGACCTGCATCAATTCGCGATCGGTGGGGAAGCGCTCTGCGAAATGTCCGAGGCTGAGCCGGCGACGCAATTCGCCCTCGAGTTGCAGCCAGAGCGGTTCGTCGCCGTCACGGTCAAGAAGCGCTGCACCGGAATCGAATTCTGAAGAAGTTGCGGCAACCATCGACCCTCCCTTGCGGATCAGGAACTCAGAGCAGGTACGCCTCAGGCACTGGCTTCAATGGGCGCGCGTACCACAGTGGTCGCCGCAGACCGTTGGGGCCAGGAGCCGGCCTCGTCTTGGAGAGCCAGTCGAGATAGGCCTCGCGGGACTTCTCGGTGTCGACGACGACGTCGCCGTACTCATCGCCTGCCTGGGCCGGTCCGACTCTCACTCGCTGGTGCCAGCACTGCATCCCTGAGATCGGATCCGGCTGAACGGCGAAGGTGAGGTTCTGGTGCACGCCGGTGTCGTTCCACCAGATGCGCCCGGTGTCGGGATCGTCAGACTCATAGGTGCTCACACCTTTGGTGCGGTTGAGCGTCCACTGTGATCCGTCATTGGAGATCTTGGCCAAGCCAGCGCCCCACGAGCGGGCCTTCTCCTCCTCGAGACGCCAGCGGCCCATATGGTGCGATGCTGCGACGACCCCGGGGCGAATACCCTCCGTCCGCCAAGCCGAGATGACGAAGTGCCCAATACGGGTGGAGACCCTGACGAGTCCGTTTTCCTCGATGCCGAGGCGCTCTGCGTCGCTCGGATGGATCCAGAGCGGATGGCGGTGCGAAATCTCGTTCAGCCATTTCGAGTTCGCCGAACGCGTATGGATCAACGTTGGGATTCGGAACGTCGGAAGGAGGATTCGCTCGTCATGCTCCATGTCGAGGTCTTCCCAGTGCACGTGAGAAGGAATCCAGGTCGGGGTGGCGTACTCGGGCCATCCCCAGTCCCGGAGGGTGGTGGAGAACAGTTCGAGCTTCTTCGATGGTGTCGGGAAGCCCTCCTTGATCTCGCCATCGACCTCGATGGCCGGGGAGCCATCACCGAGCTTTGCGAGGTGAAGGTCGCGCAGAGAATCCGAAGAGCCATCCCACGTTCCCTCGGTTCCGGGCTTTCGGAACACACCGCCTGCATCCTTGGTGCATCCTTCGACCGCTGACGGATCGATGGAACGCTCGTAGGGGCGATACGGATCCCCGGGCACCGCATACGCGCCTCGGTCGCGCATGTATTCGAGGGGGGACTGACCCACCGCCGCCGCGGCGTCGGCGAGGCCGGGCACGCTTTCCGCGAACATTCGGCCGTAATACTCGTCGACACCCATCGGGGTTCCCGGTCGTTCATCGCTTTCAAAGTATTGACGGATGCCGAGCGAGCCATCGGGATCGATTCGCCACGAGAGGTCGATCCAGAACTCGTTCTCCTCCCATACCTCACCCATGTTGAATTCGTGGGTACGGCTGTCCGGGCCCACCTTCTGGCCCGAGAGTTCGGCGTATCGACGCATAACCGGTTGCCGGAAGCCGATCCAGCGACCAGCGTGCGTTTCGTAGCTGGCGATGTCGTGTCGCTCTGATCCGATCCCCATCGGCAGCACATAATCCGCAAACCAAGCCGTCTCCGACCAGGTAGGTGTCAGCGCAACGTGACAGCCGACCTTGTCGGTGTCGGTGAGCGCCTCCATCCAACTGAAGCCGTCCGGATTGGTCCAGATTGGGTTGTAGACACGAGTGAAGTAGGTATCGAGGCGACCCCGGCCCTCATTCAGGAAGTGGGGAAGGAGGATCGACAACTCGTGGTAGGCGAGCGGGTACTCGACCGGCCAGTTCATCTCGTTCCACTCACGAATGGGTTGTCCGCCCTTCGGTGGAGCAGGGGTGAACTTGTTCCATCCGTTGCCGCTCGTGCCACCAGGCGTACCGACCGAGCCGGTCAAGACATTGATGAAGAAGAGACAACGCGCCACCTGCCATCCGCCAAGGTTTCCAGCCCCAGCTGACCGCCAGTTGTGGGAAGCGAACTTTGTCAGATGTCGACCGATGATCTGCGCTATCTCGCGCAACTGATCGCCATCGACGCCGCACACGTGCTCGGCACGTTCGGGTGTGTACTCGGCGTACGCATCAAGCAGTGCTTGCTCAAGTGACTCGAATTCGCATGGCAGGTCCGGTCGGGTTTCGCTCAGATAGGTCTCCCAGTTCACCCATCTGCGCACGAATTCACGGTCCCACGTGCCGTTCTCGAGGAGTAGCCGGGCGATGGCAAGCAGCATGAATGCCTCTGTTCCAGGCCAGGGAGCGAGCCAGTGGTCAGCCTTCGCTCCCGTGTTGGACAGCCGCGGGTCGACACAGATGACGGTTGCCCCTGCCGCTTGACCTTCCATGATGCGCTGTGCATGCGGGTTGAAGTAATGCCCGGCTTCGAGGTGCGATGAGATGAGGAAGATCACCTCGGCATTGGCGAAATCGGATGACGGTCGATCGAGACCCATCCACGACTGGTACCCGATGCGGGCATTCGACGAGCAGATGTTCGTGTGCGAGTTGTGCCCGTCAACGCCCCACGCTGAGAGCACGCGTTCCGTGTACCCATCCTCGCCGGGACGACCGACGTGATACATGACCTCGTTCCCGCGGCCCTCGGTGATCGCAGTACGGATTCGCGAGCCGATTGCATCTAGTGCCTCGTTCCACGTGATCCGTTCCCATTGGCCGGAACCGCGCTCGCCGACTCGGCGGAGTGGATGGAGGATGCGCTCGGGGTCGTTGACCTGATTGATCGTCGCTGGACCCTTTGCGCAGTTGCGGCCCCGGCTGGCGGGATGCTCAGGATTGCCCTCGAATTTGGTGATCTGACCGGTTGTCTTGTCGATGAATGCGACAAGTCCGCAGGCCGCCTCGCAGTTGAAGCATGTGGTTGGAACCAAGGTGTAGGAACGTTCGACGCGCTCAGGCCAGGCCTTGGCGTCCAGTTCGGTCCAGTCGTGCCAGCGTTCGTGGGGGGGATGGTTAGTGAGTGTCATGTCATGTTCCTCGTGTTCGTTGGCTCGATCAGGACAAGGGCACCGACTGCCCGGCACGGACGTAGGCATCCTCGTAGGCGAAGAGTCCGATGAGAGCAGATACCCCAGCGATGGCGACACCGGCGCTCGAGCCACCGGCTGGGCTGGCGAGGAGCGCAATCGGGATGACCAACCCGAGGACCACCCCGCCGAGCCAGAAGTGACGGGCATAGGCGCCCCTGGTCATCTCCAGCGTTGCCAGTTCCACACTGCGCGAGCCGTGTGAGACAAGTTCGGTGCCGATCAGCAGAGCGAGTGCACCGAGGCCTCCAAGACTGGCGATGCGGACAGCGCCCGGTTCCGGGACCTCGATGATGAGGCCGAGAATTCCGTACGACGCGCCACCTGCTACGACCGCCTGGGCGAGAAGGGTTGGAAGCAAGAGTGGGGTCTGCCAGAGGTCACGTCCCTCGCACTGACCGAAGAGAAATGCGGTGTACCCAGCGACACCTGCGGCGAGCACAACTTGGGGAAGTGCGAGCCATGGCAACGCCGAATTCGAGCCGGTCAGATCGAGGAGACCCCACAGTCCCGTAACGGCGGCGAACGCACCCAGTATCCACGCCCCCCTGACCAACCAGGAACTGGTGTTCGACTTCGTGAGGATGAAGAGGAACCTGCTGGGTTGCTTGAGGTCGGCGACGAGCAGCACGCCGGTGATCGCCGTGAAGACACCGGCGACCACGGCAGGGAACACTCCGGCCGCACTGGCTGAGTCCCCATGCCCGAGGATGACCATGAGCGCTGCCATTGCCATCACCCCGGCGGCGACGGCCTTGGTCACGAGGTAGCCAGAGACCTTGGACTTCCACGTCATCGGGTGTGTCGTGGTGTATGCGGTGCGCCCGATCACACCGCTACCGGAATGCTCGGCCATCACATTGGTGATGGTCGGATGGTCCTTTGTGGTGTCAGCCCAGATCATGCCGTCATCAGTAATTCTGGTACGGGTGGGATCAAGGGCTGCTTGGTCGACGCCTCGGTAGAACACCTTGGGATTCGTTCCTTGCTCGGGCGCTCGCACCGACACCTTGTCTCTGGCGACGATCTTCGAGATCTCCGAGTTCGGGTCATCGAGATCGCCCGTGATGATCGCATGGGTGGGGCACACGACCACGCACGCAGGTTCGAGGCCAACCTCGACGCGGTGGTTGCAGAAGTTGCACTTGTGGGCGGTATTCGTCTCGGGATTGATGTACAACGCGTCGTACGGACAGGCGTTCATGCAGGCCTTGCAACCGATGCAGCGTGAGTCGTCGAAGTCGACGACTCCGTTACTGGCCCGGTGAAGAGCGCTTGTCGGGCAGATGGTCATACAGGGAGCGTCATCGCAGTGGTTACAGCGCATCACCGTGAACGAGCGGCCGGTATTCGGAAAGCTGCCCGTCTCCACGTATTTGAGCCAGGTGCGATTCACGCCGAGCGGTACATCGTGCTCACTCTTGCATGCCACGGTGCAGGCGTGGCATCCAATACACGAGTCGCTGGCGAGGACGAAGCCGAGGCGGGTCATGTTGTCTCCGTAGTTGATCGATGGTTGATCATCTGCTCAGGCGAGGCCTTTGAGCATGAGGTTCCAGTAGATGAACGGCAGGCCGTACTTTTTCAGGTACCACATGTCTCGTCGCGGCTTCACCTGATCGATGATCGGGAAAGATGGCGTGAGTTCGAAGTCGTAGTTGAACTCAGCGAGAAGCATCTCGTGGTCCGACGTCACGATCGGACAGGAGGCATATCCGTCGTACGACGTTGACATCGGTCGACTGGCGAGTTGGTCGAGCACATTCGCGACAACCACCGGCGCCTGTTTGCGGATGGCGGCGCCGGTTTTCGAATTCGGGGTGGAACCTGCGTCACCGAGAGCGAACACGTTCGGATAGCGAACGTGCTGCATGGTGTGTTTGTCGACTTCGACGTAACCCTTGGCGTCGCCTGTGGACAATGGGCTCGACTTGATCCAGTCGGGGGCCGACTGGCGGGGAGTCACATGTGCCATGTCGTAGTCGAGCGTCGTCGTCGATCCACCGTCCGTGAGTGAGGTGACGGTTACGGTCTTTGCCGCTGAGTCGATGGCCGTGACCTCTTGAGAGAGGTGGAGGTGGATGCCATAGCGAGAAACGACCTTGTCGAGTTGGTCGGCGATGGCTGGAATCCCGAAGGTCCGGGGTGTTGGCAGGACCAAGTGAACATCGATCTTTCCGAGCACTCCTTCCCTCTTCCAGTGATCTGCTGCGAGATAGGCGATTTTCTGCGGCGCTCCGGCGCATTTGATCGGGCCAGCAGGCATGGTGAACACAGCAGTTCCACTCTTCAGGCCTCGGATGAACTCCCAGGTCTTCGGGGCGAGATCGAATCGGTAGTTGGACGACACGCCATCGCGTCCGAGCGTTTCGGTTAGCCCCGGCATCTCGTCCCAATCGGTCTGAATGCCAGGGCAGACGATCAGTGCGTCGTATTCGATCTCCGTTCCATCGCTGGTCTCGACGATGTTGTCGTCAGGACGAAACGCCGATGCGGCTTTGCGGATCCAGGTGACGCCCTTGGGCATGACCGAGGACTCAGTGCGCTCGGTCTTGGCCGCCGACGCAAGGCCGCCACCCACGAGGGTCCAAAGCGGTTGGTAGTAGTGCTTGTCCGACGGCTCGATAACAGCCACGTCCGTTTCACCTTTGCGGGCGAGACGAGCGGCGACGGTAATTCCGGCAGAACCTCCGCCAACGATGACGATTCGGTGTTTCATGATCCCCCAGGTCTCAGATCGAACTGATTGGTCCCCGCCAATCAGGCTTCCTGACGTTTTCGATCAGGCTGACTGTGTTGTCTCAGCCCAAGCGTTGTATCCGCCGATCAGGTCGCTGACGTCGACGAACCCACGCTGGCGGAGAACGCTTGCCGCTACCGATGAGCGATATCCACCCGCACAATAAACAACCGTGGGCTTCGTCGGATCCAGCTCGTCGATCCGGGCTGGAATCTGTCCAACCGGAATATTGGTCGCGCCGTGTGCCGTACCGCCCTCGACTTCACCTGGATTACGAACGTCAACGATCTGAAGTCCGGGAACGTCTCTCACCCGCTGGTTGAAGTCGTCAGCGGTCAGCCGACTGGCGACGGCGACTCGGTCAGGATTGTCCTGAAGAGCGCCGTACGGATTGTCGACGGCGCCAATCACCCGGTCAAAGCCGATGCGTGCGAGTCGATTCTTCGCCTCGAGTTCGTAACCCGGCTCGACAAACAGCACGATGTCAACGTCGGAGGGGATCACAGAACCGGCGAACTCGGCATAGCGCCCCGCAAGACCGACGTTGACGGCACCGGTGAGGTGGCCGCGCGAGAAATCCTCCGGGTCACGTCCGTCGATCATCATTGCCCCCTTCGTCACAGCCTCGAGCGCTGCCGACAACGTCATGGGCGTCGGTGCCGAGGTCTCATCAAGCAGGGGGCGGTCCTTGCGGTTGAGAACGGCGTCGTACACGAAATAGCCGGGCGCTGGAGGTTGGCCCTCGGTGACGAGCGCCATGAAGGTCTCTTTATCCGGGGCTCGTAGGGCGTAGTTCGAGGCCTTCTGTTCGCCGATCGTGGATGACAGTTCGGTCGACAGATTCTTCCCGCAAGCTGAACCGGCGCCGTGAGCCGGGTAGACCCGAGTCGAGTCGGGAAGCACCATCAACTTGTTGTGGAGCGAGTCGTAGAGCTTCTCGGCGAGTTCCTCGCGCGTGAATCCGATCGATGCCAGAAGGTCGGGGCGGCCGACATCTCCGATGAACATCGTGTCTCCAGTGAATACGCCGAATGGATCGGCACCGGAGTTCTCGTAGGCGACGATGCTCATCGATTCGGGCGTGTGGCCCGGGGTGTGGCGAAATTCGAGTTCGACGTTGCCAAGCGAAACCCGCTCACCATCGGTCATCGAGCGATGGGGGAACTCGGGCGATGCGACGGATGAGTAGCAGATCTCGGCACCCGTGGCCGCGGCGAGTTCGAGGTGGCCAGAGAGAAAGTCAGCATGAAAGTGGGTCTCGATGACCATGCTGATCGTCAGGCCATCAGCCTCAGCGTCCGCGAGGTACTGAGCAATGTCTCGCTGGGGGTCGATGATCACCGCGTTACCTGTCGACTCATCACCGACCAGATAGGAGGCGTGCGATAAACACTCGAGGTAGTACTGCTTGAACTTCACGGCATCTCCATTCGTGTCATCGTGAAACCTAGTTGTACGGACATTTGTCGTCAAGAACCATTTCGGGGTTCATCTATTCCAGGTGCCGTCGCGCTCATGTCGAGCTGTCCGTGTTGGATTGCTTGGACGGCCGTGTGAGCGGTGCTGTGAATACGGCGTCCGAGCCGGTTCCAAAGGCCAGCACAATGGAGCACATCGCGCACAGGCCCTTTCACATCGCAGAGGTGAAGGGCGGTCCCGGATTCGTCGAATTCGTCGAAAATCTCGGACAGCGCATCAGCACCGGTGGCATCGAGATCGTTGATGCCGGAGCAATCAAGGACCAGATGCTTTGGAGCGGATGGTGACCTTGCGACACCCAACAGAAGGCTCTTGAGCCGCTGGGCATTGACGAACGACACCGCGGCGTCGATCCGGAGCACGGTGATTCCTTCGGCCACAATCGCCTCGGGAAAGCGCTCGATGTTGCGGTAACTGGTTGTGTTGGGGATCCTCCCGAGGGTCGCTGTGTGGGGTCGAGACATTCGCGCGAACACGACGAGCATTGATGCGATCACCGCTATTGCAATGCCGAGTTCGATTCCGAGCATCAAGGTCGCCACAGTTGCGATGCCCATGCCGATCGCGTCGGACCGCTTGACTCTCACGATGTGTCGAATCTCCTTCACGTCGATGAGGTTCCTGACGGCAACGATGATGATTCCGGCCAACGCCGCTTGCGGTAGATCGCGGAACAGAGGGGTGAAGAACGCCAGCACGGCCAATACGACGCCAGCCGCGATCACCGACGCAAGCGGGGTGCGTGCTCCCGCGGAGTCGTTCACCGCTGTTCGTGCAAAGCCGCCCCCCACGGGATAGCCGCCGGTGACGCCGGCAACCACATTCGCCGATCCAAGCGCAATGAGTTCGGTGTTCGGGTCAATCTCGTAACGATGACGCCTGGCGTACACCTTGGCCACGGCGATCGACTCGACGAAGCCGATCACGGTGATGATGGCGGCCGTAGTGGCAAGATCCCCGATGACGTCGAAGCCCAGATCGGGCAGTCCGAATCCCGGCAATCCGGACGGAATGTCGCCCACCGTTCGGACGCCGCGGTCGGGGAGATCGGCAGTGCTGGAGATCAAGGTCGCTCCTACAACGACGATCAGTGCCCCTGGAAGTTGCTTCGCGACACGTCTGAGAAGCACGAGAACGACGATTGATCCGAGACCCACGATCAACGTTGCTGTATGGGTTTCAGAAATCTCACTACCCAGATCTGCGAACGCTTCGTAGATGTGATCACTGCGCGGGACCTGGATTCCGAGGAGATGCTTCACCTGTGACAGGCCGATGATCACCGCTGCGGCGGAGGTGAAACCAACCAGAACGGAATGCGAGAGAAAATTGACCACCCATCCGAGTCGAGCGATGCCCAGAACGAGGTGGATGAGCCCGACCATCAAGGCGAGAAGAGCCGCGGCAGCGATGTAGGCGGAGGTTCCTGACTCGGCAACTTCGCTGAGGGCTGTTGCGGTAAGAAGCGAGACTATGGCGACGGGGCCAACGGCGAGTTGGCGGCTCGTTCCGAGAAGGGCGTACACGAGGAGAGGCAGGGTGGCGGCGTAGAGGCCGACCTGCGGTGGAAGGCCTGCGAGGAGGGCATACGCCATTGCTTGAGGAACGAGCATCGCGCCAACGGTGAGGCCAGCAGCAACGTCGCCGTTGAGATCGGAGCGCGAATAGCCGAGCGCCCATCGACGTGCAGGCAAGCCAAGGCGCATGCGGATTAATGTACGGACAATTGCAGCGAACGTCAATCATCCGTATTGTACGGACATATGAGACGGTCTCGGGCGTACGCAATCTTTCTCGCCGGCGTAACAGCGCTCTCGTATCCGATGGTTGGCTGTGGCGGTTCGGCCGAAGAGTTGTTGAGTGTCCCGGCCGTCGACGTCGACGCCACCCCTCTCGGGTTGACCCTCGTGGGTCCGCGACTGGCGACACAGGTCATCGCCGACCAGTCACCGGTCATCATCGATGTGCGGACGCCGGCGGAGTTCGCCGAGGGCCACATCGATGGGGCACGGTTGATCGATATCTCCTCGCCCACCTTCGTTGCCGACATCGATGCGCTCAATCGAACGAGCGTGTACCTCGTCTACTGTCGCTCGGGAAATAGGTCCTCGGTGGCGACTGCCCAGATGAGGGAACTCGGTTTCGACGCCGTGTACGAACTCGACGGTGGCGTCATCGCATGGTCGAATGAGGGCTTCGAACTCGTCGGTTGAGCGCCGACGTCAGTCGAACAGATCGAGTTGCACAGACGTCTCCGGCAACAGAGAACCATTCATCCATGTCAGTCGGCCGCGATGATCAGGACGGCGCACCTCGAGGTCCGCGAGTCGGATCGACCGGGCGGAGCCATCGCTGTCGCGGAGGAGAATGCTGCCATCGCCGCTGACCGAGACAATCCGGCCGTTCACCCATCGCGTGCGGTCCACACGGCGAAAGCGCGCAAGCTCGCCGGTGCGCAGACCGATGAGTGCGAGATCGTCCGCTCCCGGCATGGGCAGGCGATGCCGACCGGTCAGTAGCCGAGAACCCGCCGCTGCAGACGCTGCATGCCGGCAACCCACTTCTCGGGCTCAGTGGCCTTGAACTTGAGGTAATCGGCAACCTCAGGATGGGGGAGGATCAGCAGCCGTTCGTCGAGAATCCCCTGATACACGATGTCAGCCACGACATCAGGTTCGAGAACGGCACCGACCGAACGAACCACCTCACCACCGTCACCAATGGGCGAACTCTGGGCGAGCATGTTTGTGTTCACACCCTGTGGGCACAGACAGCTGACTCGGAGACCGCGGGCGCCGTACGTGATGGACATCCACTCCGCAAAGGCGACCGCCGCATGCTTGGTCAAGGAATACGGGGCTGAACCGATCTGGGCCAGAAGGCCGGCAGCAGATGCGGTCGAACAGAAGTAGCCCTCGCCGCGTTCGAGCCACGCGGGAAGCAGCCGTCTGGCGGCCCAACGGTGAGCATGGGTGTTGATCGCGAACGACAAGTCCCAGACCTCCTCGTCGTCCATCGGGTCGGTGCCGAGTGCCACACCGGCGTTGGCGAAGAAGAGGTCGATTGTTCCGAATTCACTCTCTGCCCGGTCGATGAGATCGATGTTGCCTTGTTCGCTGGACAGATCAACCTGCACAGCGATGGAGCCAGGCAACGATGCAGCAACAGAGGTCGGTGCGACTTGATCGGCAAGGATCACACGTGCCCCTGCTGCGTGAAAGCGGCGGGCCAATGCAGACCCGATGCCACCTGCGGCTCCGGTGATGACGACGTGACGATCAGAAAGTTCCATGAACCGATGTTAGATGCGCGCGCTCATGGGAACGGAGCGGTACCGTGTCGGGGGATGGGAGAGACCAACGAAATGACGTCCACATTGCTCGTCGATGCGCCAGGTGGTACTCCAGGTGGCGATGAGGCGGTTCGTTCAGCGATCGGGATTATCGACGAGGCGCTGTCCACGCTGTTGCAGCGAGAGTTGGTCTCGGCAGATGAGGTCACCGACGTCCTCCTCGACGTTCGTTCGGTTCTGCTTGCTGCCACCGCTTGATCAACGGATTAGTCGGCGACCGATGGCTCGCCAGATACCAACTCCGGTGATGACGCCACCGACCACGTCGCTCATGTGATGGATTCGGACGTGGGCGCGGCTGAGCCCTACCGTCGCGGCGAGGAGCCACCAGAGCGGGGCCAGGCTTGGAGCCCGTCGACTCAAGGCGAGCGCAGCAACGGTTGCCGCACTTGCATGACCGCTCGGAAATGATGAGGTTGATGGGCGTCGAACGGTCAACGTCGGGTCACCGTCATCTGTCGGTCGCTCACGTCGAAACAACCGCTTCACACCCTGATTGACGATCAGGCTTTCGAGCCCGATGAGGGCAGCAAATCGAACTAAGTCATCGGTGCGCCTCAGTCTGGCGGCTCGTACGAGGTTGATCGCGTGCCACACCAAGCTCCAGTCGCCCGCCTTGCTGGCCCTAACCATCACGGAATCAACAGCAGGGATTCCACGAAGTCGGTCGAGCAGTTGGTCAGCGTGCGCATCAAAACGGGCGATGGTTGTGCCGAGCTGATCAGCGCCTCGGGCGGCAGAGGACTCCGTTGTCATGATGTCGGTCCAGACAAGGCGTCTGGCGCCTCGGCTGCTGCACGAGTCGGGTCACCACCAAACTCTGGGCACCACGGTTGATACGCGCAGAACCGGCAAAGCGCCGACTTGCGTGTTCTGAACTCTCCAGACTGACACGACTGCTCGATCGCTCCGTGTACGGCCGAGACGCGTTGGGTCATGAAACGCAGAGACTGGTCGGAGGGACGGTCGGTGATCGTCTCTTTTGACGAGACGTACATGAGCCGTACCTCACTTGGACGCTCGTCCATAGTGAGGTGACACATCAGGGCATAGAGATGAACTCCGCCGAGAGCCTTACGTTCGTAGCCGGAGCCCGGAGCACGACCAGTCTTGTAATCGGTGATGACGAGGCTGCCGTCGGGGCCCCGTTCGAGTCGGTCGATGATTCCTCTGAGCACCACGGGCCCGACTGGCGCCTCGATCCGGAGTTCAAGGCCAACCGGATGGACCTGATCGGGGTCTTCCATTTCGAATACGCCAGCTGCCAATCGTCGGCATTGTCGACTCAGGTCGTCGTACGAGTCGCCACTTAATCCGAGATAGAGCGTGTCGGGGTGTTCTCTGAATTCTTCGAGCATGGTGGTGACACACCCATCGAGCCAGTTGGGGTCCCGGGGTCGAGAGGTGTCGGCGTGGAAGAGTTCGAGGGCTCGGTGAACCATCGTGCCGCGCAGCGTTGCGATAGTTGGCGGATCAGGCAGTCCGTCGAGACTTCTGAAACGGAACGCCAGAGGGCACGACAAAAAAGACTCAACTCGGGAGGGAGACAAGGTCGTCGGAACCGCGTAGGCGCTCATGGCGAAGAGTCTTCCATCGGGGTGTGGCCGTCAGTCAGCCATGAGGCCGTCAAGGATTCGGGCGCAGTGTTCGGGAACGACGAAGGGACCGAAGTGATCCATCTCGATATGGAGGTGGAGGCGACCGTGCGGCAGCCGATCAGCGACTGCTGAAGCGAATGCAGAGGGTTGATGGTCCTCGACCACACCGGAAATCACGTCAGTTGGCAGATCGATGTCGCCCAAGCGATCCCAGAGAGCATTCGTATGGGCGGCCCTGAACACGGACGCCTCGAAACTTGGCACACACCGCAGCGTTGCGCCGTTCGTCGACTCCTCCATACCGAAACGCACGTAGTCATCAAGGCATCGGGGCGTAAACGCTGACATCGGAAACTTGCCCGAGTAGTTCGTTATGGCGGCTTCGATCGACTCAAATCCTGGGCGCCTTCTGACCGCGCCCTTCACGATCGGCAGATCGTCGGGGTCAAGCCCCGCGGTTGGCGGAGGCGCAATCGGTTCGAATGCCACAAGTCGGCTGAATGCCATTGGCTCGAGGAGACTTGCCAACAGAACAGCTGCTCCGCCCATGGAGTGGCCGAAGACGCGCAGGCCTCCGCTCGGCGCGATCGTTGCCGCAACGCTCAGCAGATCATCGGCAAACGGATGCCAGTCGGCGAGTGGGGCGTCAGGCGCAGGCGAAAGACCGTGACCGCTGTAATCCAGAGCCCATATGCTCCAGCGCTCGGACAAGTGTTCGGCCATCTCCGTGTAGCAACGACCGTGAAAGCCGGTGGCGTGGGAGATGAGAAGCGGCTGATCTCCGACGCCGGCAAGGTGATGGAGCGCGAGAGTTCGTCCGCTCTTGCGTTCGATCACACGGGTGTGGGTCACCGGAGCGCGTCCACGAACATCTTGGTCTCCTCGGCGATCTGAGCGGGGACGACATAGCCCTCTCGGTCGCAGACAGTTGCCCAGTTGTCACGGAGCGACTCCGGCGAGAGATTCGCGTCGGTGTAGCCGAGCGCCTCACCAATGAAGATCTCTGCGACTCGCCCACCGCCTACGGAGAACACCCGGCCTGTGGCGTCACAGTCCTCGTGAGCAAGGTAGGTGACAAGCGGCGCAACGTAGTCAGGCTGAAGTTTCTGACCGAGATCACCAAGCAGGTCCTCGGTCATGCGGGTGAGTGCGATCGGGGCGATGGCATTCGCTCGGATGTTGAAGCGCGCACCCTCGACTGCCAGGACTCGAGTAAACCCGACAAGTCCCATCTTCGCAGCGCCGTAGTTGGCCTGACCGAAGTTGCCGAAGATGCCGGCAGCTGACGACGTCGAGATGATGCGGCCATATCCCTTCTCGCGCATGATTCGAAACGCTGGTCCGGTGACGTTGAAAGCGCCCCGCAGGTGGACGTCGAGCACAGGGTCGACGAGTTCGGGCCCCATGTTGTGGAAGGCCTTGTCACGAAGGATTCCGGCGTTGTTCACGACGATGTCAACCGTGCCGAAGGCATCGACGGCTGTTTGGACGATGGCGGCGCCACCCTCGGGCGTGGCCACCGAGTTGGTGTCGGCGGCAGCCTCTCCGCCAAGTGCCTTGATCTCATCCACGACCCGTTCGGCAGCCCCCTTGTCGGAGCCGGTTCCGTCGACTGATCCGCCAAGGTCGTTGACGACGACCAGAGCACCCCGCGAAGCCATGAGGAGTGCATGCTGTCGACCGAGACCGCCGCCCGCTCCGGTGATGATCGCAACTTTGCCGTCGAATCCAAGTGCATCTGACATGACGACGACGTTACTCAGTGGGTTCATGGGACGGAGATTCGACGCATCAGGTTGCGGAGTACGTGCACCCGACATCGACATGCTGAGCCCCGGTGTCGAGTTCGATGAGCACGCCTGGTCCGTCGAACACGGTGATGTTCCAGCCCGATCGGTTCACCTCGAGACGACATCGTGAGCCGCAGTGGACGAATCCGATGCTCAGGCCCTCCCAATGGTCGGGCAGGTCGGGCGCAATGGCGAGACCGGTCTCAGTGAAGCGGATACCACCGAATCCGTGCACCAGTCCCGCCCATACGCCACCGGCGTTGGCGATGTGGACGCCATCGACCGTGTTGCCATGCGTATCGGAGAGATCGAGATGGAGTGCCTGGAGGAAGTACTCGTAGGCAAGGTCTCGGTAACCGACCTCGCTGGCGGCAATCGACTGAACGCACGCTGACAAGGACGAGTCCCCGGTGGTGATCGGGTCGTAGTAGTCGAAGTTTCGACGTTTGGTCTCGCGATCGAAGTGCTCACCCCTCAGATACATGGCGAGCACGACATCGGCCTGCTTCAGAACTTGGTGTCGGTAGATGACGAGCGGATGGAAATGCAGAAGCAAGGGGTACTGGTCGCTCGGGGTCCCCGCAAAATCCCATGGTTCGAGGTCGAGGAACGAGTCGTCTTGAGGGTGGATCCCAAGTGCAGCGTCGAACGGCAGATACATCAGGTCGGCACATCGATCCCAATCGTCCGCCTCAGCGAGGTTGACGCCAGTGCGTTCACGGAGCCACTGGAGTGCGGAGTCATCATCCTCGACGATCCTGCGCAGCACTTGCGCGGCAAACCGAAGATTGAACCGAGCCATCACATTCGTGTAGAGGTTGTCGTTGACAACAGTGGTGTACTCGTCGGGACCCGTGACCCGATGGATGTGAAACGCGCCATCGCGCGAGATGAAGCCGAGGTCGAGCCACAGGCGCGCGGTCTCCACAAGGATTTCAGCTCCCTCGCGGTGAAGAAACGCCAGGTCTCCTGTTGCTCGGGTGTACTGCTCGATGGCGTAGGCCACGGCGGCGTTGATGTGATACTGCGCTGTGCCGGCGGCGTAATAGGCAGAGGCCTCCTCGCCATTGATCGTTCGCCACGGGTACAGGGCGCCCACTTGGCTCATCTCTGCGGCTCGGCGACGGGCGGCATCGAGAAGTCCGTGTCGGAAACGAAGCAGCTTCCTGGCTGCACCGGGGTTCGTCCGAGCCAGGAATGGAATGACGTAGACCTCGGTGTCCCAGAAGTAGTGGCCGTCATAGCCCGCTGAGGTGACGCCCTTGGCCGGGATTCCGTGCTCGTCGGCGGCGGCCGTCGCTTGGACGAGTTGGAAAAGGTTCCACCGGATCGCTTGTTGGGATCGTGGGTCACCGTCGACTCTGAGATCGGCCGTATCCCAGAACTTCTGCAGGGTGGACTCTTGGGAAGCGAAGAGTGCCTCGACCCCGCCCTCGCACGCTCGGTCGATCGTTCGGTGACAGCGGTCGAGGAGCTCCCCGCAGGGGACTTCTCGAGCAGTGTGGTACGACACCCATTTGTCGATGACAATTCGCTGCCCGACCTCGAGGTCAAACGCGAACACGACCTTGGCATGATCGGGTTGGATGGTGGTCGTGATGGCGGGCGATACATCGCCTGAAACCTCATGGCGGCATGCCACTGCGATTCGCATCTTGCTGGACAACGTGCGGTGGCTCAGACCGATCTCTCCACCATCGCCGAACTCGGTGACATGTCTCTGCTCAATCGGCTCGAGAACACGGCGCTCGAACTGCCTCCCCCTTCGGGGGTCGTCCCCAGGCGCCAGACGGTTCGTGGTGCTCTCGTACTCATCTGCACCGTCTTGCCGGTTGAGCAACTGGGAGCTGATCACGACAGGCGCGCGGCCCTCGAGCATCACGAGCTCAAGGCGGATGAGTGCAAGATGCCGATGCTCCAGACTGATGAGGCGAGTGGTGGTCATGGAAATGCGCTTACCTGCTGGCGTTCGCCATATCAGAGAGCGCTCGTGTGTCCCCTTGCTGAAGTCGAGCAGTCGTTCGTGTTTCTCGAGGTCGGCGGTATCGACCCGTATTGGCTCGTCATCGACGTAGAGCTTCATGACCTTGGCGTCGGGAACATTGACGAGGGTCTGTCCCACACGTGCGAAGGCATGGGCTGACTCTGCGTGTTGAATCTCCCACGTTTCGTGAAATCCGTTGACGTAGGTGCCGTGAGTGTGTGCGACGCGACCCTCTGGTGGGTTGTCCCGCATTCCGAGGTAGCCATTGGCGGTGGCGAACAATGTCTCCGTTCTGCCGAGGTCGATGGGTGCCGGGTCGATGTCGATGAGGCGCCACGGATCGATGGGAAAGCGACGTTCGTCGAGAAGTTCCAGAGGGCGATGCACTGTCGACAGTCTGTCAGTCGATCGTGTCGTCGAGGTCGTCGACGACGATGTGCGCCCCCGACTCGTTGAGGGCTGCTCTGTTCTCACCGCGGTCCACACCGATGACGAGACCGAATCCGCCCGCGCGACCGGCTCGGACCCCCGAGACGGCGTCCTCCACCACCACGCTGTGAGCTGCGTCGACGCCAAGCTGCGCCGCTGCGTAGAGGTACGTGTCAGGCGCTGGCTTTCCTGCCAGATCGGCTTTCTCGGCGACGAGCCCATCGACGACACAGTCGAACCGATCGTCGAGTCCCGTTACTTCAAGCACTCGTCTCGCGTTGCGAGACGACGTGACGAGACCGACACATGCATCCAACTCGGCCAGGTGTTCCAGGAGTCGCAATGAGCCGGGGTACGGGCTCAACGCGCCGCTGTCGAGCATCTCGTTGAAGATTCGATTCTTCTCGTTGCCGATCGCGCAGACAGTCTGGTCTCCCGGAGGGTCAACCGGACGTCCTCGGGGAAGGGTGACCCCTCGGGAATCGAGAAACGTAGCAACGCCGTCATAACGCGGTCTTCCATCCACGTATGCCAAGTAGTCGGAATCGGTGAATCCGTATGACGCGAAGATGCTGGTCCACGCCCGTTGGTGGAGGGCAGCAGTCGGGGTGATTACACCATCGAGGTCGAAGAGAATTGCGTCATAGCGTTCCCAATCGAGTGGAACCTCAGGCACCATCGATCCTCTCAAGGGCCTCGGTTCGGAGTGTTCGATAGTCGAGTTTGCCATTCACCGCACGTCCGACAGACGACACATGAACGACATGACGCGGCACCTTGTAGCCAGCGAGGTGTTGGCGTACGTGATGACTGATCTGTGACAGTTCTGGCTTCGAGCCGTCGTCTGTCTCGACGATGGCGCAGATCGCCTCTCCGAAGCGGTCGTCGGGGACACCGACGACCGCACAATCGCGAACGGTCGGCATCGTCTTGATTATCTCCTCGACCTCTTCGGGGTAGACCTTCTCGCCGCCGGTGTTGATGCACTGGCTGCCTCGTCCAAGCAACACGACGGTGCCATCGGTCTCAACTTCGGCCCAGTCGCCCGGGATCGAGTAGCGAACACCGTCGATGACCTGAAACGTCGCCGCACTCTTCTCGGCATCCTTGTAGTAGCCGATCGGAGTGCGGCCGCGCAGTGCCACCCGTCCGCGCTGACCGGATCCTCGCTGCACGTCGTTGCCGGCGTCGTCGACAACTCGGGTATTCGGTCCCAGCTGGAAACGAGCGGTGCCACCCCGTGCTCCGATGGATTCGCGGGTCGACACATTGCTAGCCATACCGATCGCCTCGCTCGATCCGAGCGTGTCGACCATGATGAGTCGAGGGTTATGTCGGAGTAGGCCCTCTTTCGTAGTTCTCGCCCACATCACGCCTGACGAGACGATCACCCTGAGCGATGACAGATCCCACCGCTTCGGCTCGGCGTCCAATGCTGCGAGCATCGGCTTGGCGAAGGCATCACCGACGATCGAGATCGAGTTGATTCGACGTTGCTCGATGGTGTCGAGCAACTCGTTGACGTCGAAGCGCCTGCCGGTCAAGGTGGTGGTTGAACCCCCGAGCATCATCGTGGAGATGGCGTTGAAGAAACCCGTTCCATGCATCAACGGGGCGCCGGGGAGTCCCCTGGGGCCTGGGCCGCTCAGACGCTCCGCCACCGCACCGGGCGTGGCCGATTCGGGAAGACGCCGCCTGTTCGACGCATCGAGTGCCCCGACGAGGTCGTCTTGGCGCCACATGACCCCCTTGGGCATCCCGGTCGTTCCGCCGGTGTACAGCAGCAGAAGATGGTCACCGGATCTGCCCCAAGGGCCGTGAGCCGGACCCACGGGTGGTGCAGAGACGATTGTCTCGTAGTCGATCGCCCAGTTGGGCAGCGCAGTCGAGTCGTCGTCAACACGGATCCAGAGTTTGACATCGGAGACTCGGTCCCGTATCTCCTCGATCCGTTCAGTGAACGAGCCGTGAAAGACGACGACCTCAACGTCGGCGTTGTCCCAGAGGTACACGAGCTCATCGGCTGCATAGCGATAGTTGGTATTGACCACAGCGAGTCCGGCAGAGAACGCGGCGAGCACGCTCTCGAGGTACTCCGGACCGTTGTAGAGGTATTGGGCGACCTTCGACTGCTCACTGACGCCGCTGGCCAGCATGATCGCTGCCAGGGACTCCGAACGCTGATGCATCACGTTCCAGGTCCGCTCGACATCCCCATGGATCAGAGCAGGAGCATCAGGGATGGTTGCCCTGATCTCATCGAAAATCTCGGAGATGTTCCAGCCGCGGCTCACGTGCCGACGGTAGCGACCCGATCGTCCGATATCCGATTCCGGAAATTGCTCTGACTAAGTTCACGTCATGATGCGACTCGACGTCGACCTCGAGTTGCCGTCATCGCTCGCCGCCGTTCTGGCGGCCGGTGCTGATGACGGGGATCAGATTCGTCGTCTCCCCGATGCGTCCGTCTGCGCACTCGAGGACGCCGGATTCTTCAGACTGTGCCTCCCCGTCGAATTTGGTGGTCCGGGATTCTCGGCGGCTCACGTTCTCGCCCGACTTACCGCCGTCAGCAAAGTCGACGGTGCGGCTGGTTGGTGCTCGATGATCTCGTCGACCACAAGCGCTTTGGCGGGCTTTGTTGAAGCTCGTGTCGCTCGGCAGACCTTTGGGGCCGGCCGTGCCTACGGCGGAGTCTTCGCGCCCAACGGCAGGTTCGTCCGCAAGGGTGACCGAGCGATCCTCAACGGTCGTTGGCAGTGGGGTAGCGGCTTGCATCACTGTGATGTGGTTGTGGCAGGTGCAGTCGGTGCAGACGGAGAGCGTCGTACGTTCATCATCGACGCCGATCACGTCGAATTGATCGACACGTGGCACACCGTGGGTATGCGCGGAAGTGGCTCAGTTGACTTCGCAGTTTCAGAACTTGAGATCGATCTGTCGCGCAGTGTCGAACAGATGCGGCCGAGCGCTATCAGCGACGACCCGATCTGTCGTTTTCCCAACTTCGCCCTGCTCGCTTCGGCAGTGGCCTCGGTCGGAGCGGGAATCGCGGAACGTGCGCTGAGCGACGTGATCGTTCTTGCCTCGGATCGGCGGCCACAGTTCTCGAGCCGACTCCTCGCTGAGCACGCGACCGTCCAGTCGACGATCGCTCGACTCAGAGTCTCCCTCGATGCAGCTTCAACACTGCTCTATCAGCGCGTTGGCGACTGCTGGGAGAAGATTCTGCGGTCAGAACGGCCATCGTTGGATGATCGGGTCGGAATACGCAGCGCTGCTGTGCACCTGGTCTCAACGGCCGGCGCGACCGTGGATGAGGCGTTTTCGATCGCCGGTGGGTCGGCCGTGTACGAGACGAGCACGCTTGGACGTTGTCTGCGCGACGTTCACGTGGTGGCGCAGCACATCATGGTGTCGAAGCGGCTCCACGAGAGCCTCGGGCGCCATGTGTTCGGTCTGAAACTCGACGATGGGATGATCTGACATGGATGCTTTCGACGCCATCATGACCACCCGAGCCATGCGCCGGCTGTCAGATCAGGCCGTGTCAGTTGAACTCATCGAGCAATGCCTTGAGGCCGCCCAACAGGCACCATCGGGTGGCAACGTTCAACCGCAGCACTATGTCGTTGTTCGAGACGCCGAGGTGCGAGCCCGCCTCGGCGATGTGTATCGACGTGCCTACGATCGGTACGAGGCGTCGCTACCGTCCCCGGACGGGTTGGAAGGTGAGCGGCGCGAGTCGTACTTGCGCACCCGCGCGGCCAGTAGGTATCTCGCCGACAACATCGCCGCTGCGCCGGTGATCGTCGTCTTCCTCCAACCGCTCATCCCTTGGGGCGGTCATGACGAAGAGGGTCCACTCGACATCGGTCGTCTTGACGCAAGCGTGTATCCAGCCGTTCAGAACTTCTGCGTCGCAGCCCGCTCCCTTGGTCTTGGAACGACGCTCACGACGGTGATCAGGGTTCTCCACGGTGAGGCGCTGGAAGTCATCGGAGCCCCTCGTGAACGATTCGAGATTGCCGCGCTGGTGCCGGTCGGATATCCACTCGGTCGATTTGCTCGTGCCCCTCGTCGTCCGGCTTCGAGGTCGACTCATTTCGATCGATGGGGCAATACATCGGGGTGAAGTGTTGGCCGATAGCGTCACATCCTTGTGCCTGACACCCTGACTCGACGATCCGATATCAGAAACCTCGCGATCGTCGCCCATGTCGATCACGGCAAGACCACCCTCGTCGACGCGATGCTTCGCCAGAGCGGCGCGTTCGGCGCCCACGAGTCAGTGACCGACCGTGTGATGGACTCGATGGATCTTGAGCGGGAGAAGGGAATCACGATCCTGGCGAAGAACACCGCTCTCATGCGTGACGGTGTTCGACTCAACATCGTCGACACACCGGGACACGCTGATTTCGGAGGCGAGGTCGAGCGTGCGCTCACCATGGTCGATGGCATCGTCTTGCTCGTCGATGCCGCCGAGGGCCCCCTGCCCCAGACACGGTTCGTGTTGCGTAAGGCCCTTGCCCGTCATCTGCCGGTCATCTTGGTGGTGAACAAAGTGGACCGACCCGACGCCCGCGTGTCAGAGGTGATTGACGAGGTCTACGAACTGTTCATCGATCTCGATGCGACCGATGATCAGGTTGAGTTTCCCATCCTCTATTGCTCAGGGCGCGACGGATGGGCGTCACTCGATGCCTCGACGCCCGGAACTGACCTGTCGCCGCTGTTCGAGACGATCATCGAGACGGTGCCCGCCCCCGGCTATGACCCTGACGTTCCGCTTCAAGCTTGGGTGACCAATCTCGACTCCAATGCGTACCTCGGTCGCCTCGCGCTTTGCCGGGTGGTCTCGGGCGTGATCACGCGCGGGCAGCAGGTGGCCTGGTGCCGGGCCGACGGAACCATCAGCCGGGCCAAGGTGACTGAACTTCTCCTGACTGAACACCTCGAACGCCATCCCGTGCAATCGGCTCGCGCCGGTGACCTCGTTGCTGTGGCGGGAATCGATGATGTGACCATCGGAGAGACTCTCGCCGACCCGGAGGATCCACGGCCCCTTCCGGTCATCAGTGTCGACGAGCCCGCATTGTCGATGACAATCGGCATCAACACCTCGCCACTCGCTGGTCTGGAGGGGGACCGGCTCACTGCGCGTCTCGTACGAAACAGGCTTGACGCTGAATTGGTCGGAAACGTCTCTTTGCGTGTCCGCAATACCGATCGACCCGACACCTGGGAAGTGCTCGCCCGCGGGGAACTGCAGTTGGCCGTGCTGGTCGAGACCATGCGACGTGAAGGCTTTGAGTTGACGGTCGGCAAGCCAGAGGTCGTGACCCGTGAGATCGACGGTCGTCGTCATGAGCCGGTCGAGCGTGTCACCGTTGACGTGCCCGAGGAGCATCTCGGCACCGTTACCCAACTTCTCGCGATCCGTCGTGGTCGGATGGAGAACATGGCGAATCATGGGCTCGGCTGGGTTCGCCTCGACTATCTGGTGCCAGCGCGCGGACTCATCGGGTTTCGGACCGAATTCCTCACCGAGACACGCGGCACGGGAGTCATCACGCACGTGTTCGAGGGGTATGAGCCATGGGCTGGGGAGATCAGACCCCGCGAACGCGGTTCGATCGTCGCAGATCGACGTGGACCGGCGACGACGTACGCCATGATCAATCTTCAGGAGCGCTGCACGCTGATGGTGGCGCCGGGCACTGATGTGTACTGCGGGATGATCGTGGGAGAGAACTCGAGAGCTGATGACATGGATGTCAACATCTGTCGGGAGAAGAAGTTGACCAACATGCGTGCCTCCTCGTCGGATGAGACGGTCAAGTTGACCCCGCATCGCCAGTTGTCGCTGGAACAGGCGCTTGAGTTCATCGCCTCTGACGAGTGTGTTGAGGTCACGCCTCGTTCCGTTCGTCTCCGCAAGGTGTATCTCGACCCACAGGAGCGGATCCGCAACGCCCGACGCCAAGCCGGGCAGTGAGTCCACATCACATGACACACTGTTGACGTGGCGAACCCCGACGTTGAAACTCCAGAGCTGCTCAGTGACATCGAGGTCAAGTTGGAGAGGTTGATGGCGTGGTTCGCAACCCGGTCATCGGTGTCGGTTGCATTCAGTGGCGGGTCGGACTCCGCCCTGTTGGCGTGGGCTGCCAACGATGTGCTCGGTGATTCCGCTCAGATCATCACCGCCGTTTCACCCTCGCTCGCCGGACGCGAAGCGCACGACTGCCATGCTCTGGCTGTCGAATGGGGCCTCAACTGGTTCACGGTGACAACCGATGAGATGGAGAACGCCGCGTACCGGCGTAACGACCCCGATCGTTGCTTCTATTGCAAGAACGCCCTCATGGATGCAATCGCGCCATTGTCCACCGGAACGATCGTGCTTGGGGTGAACGTCGACGACCTTTCTGATCACCGCCCCGGCCAAGAGGCGGCGGCTGCTGCGGGCGCTCGCTTTCCCTTCGTCGAGATAGGTATCGACAAGTCCGATGTCAGATCGATCTCTCGTCGGCTCGGGCTGAGCACCTGGGACAAACCTGCTGCTGCCTGCCTCGCAAGTCGGATTCCGCACGGGACCGAGGTCACAGTGAAACTCCTGCGCCGCGTGGAGCGTGCAGAGGACTTGATTCGGGCGGTTGGCATTCGTCAAGTCCGCGTCCGTGACCATGGAGACATCGCGCGAATTGAGGTCGAGGTTGACGACATGGATGTGGTGCTCAAGGCACGAGATCAGATCGAACAAGGCTGTCGAGCGCTCGGTTACCGATTCGTGTCGCTCGACCTCGGCGGCTTTCGAAGCGGTTCCCTCAACCCGGTTGAGAGCTGATGTTCGAGTTGCTCGTCTCGAACCGGCTCCTCCGGCGAGTTGTAACTCTCCCGGCGTTGTTCGCGGTGTCGACTCTCGTCACGATCACGGCACCTTTGTGGATCAGTGGCGTGTTCGTCACCGATCTGCTCCGTTCGCCGCGGCGCCGCCCCCTCACGAGGCTGGGCCTATTCGGCTGGGCCTGGTGTCTGACCGAGTGCGCCGGGGTGCTCGCCGCCTTCGGACTCTGGCTTTCTGGCCGTTCGCGAGATAACGCTGCTCACTATCGCTTGATGGCATGGTGGGCGGGGCGGCTGATGCGCCATATGACTCACGCGATGCAGATCAAGATCGAGGTCGTCGGAGCGGAGAGTCTCGCAGGCGGGCGGGCTGTGGTGATGAGCCGTCATGCCAGTTTGGCCGACTCATTGGTCTCTGCATGGGTGATCTGCACTTGCAATGGTCTCTGGCCTCGCTACGTCTTGAAGCGAGAACTGATTCTCGATCCGTGTCTCGATGTCGTCGGTTTGCGAGTACCGAATCACTTTGTTCATCGAGGTGCTGCCGATTCCGCCGGAGACCTGCAGGCTCTTCGTGCGTTGGCGGCAACGGTCGACGATCGTTCCATTGCCGTCATCTTTCCCGAAGGGACGAGGTCGTCCCCGGAGAAGAGACGACGGGCGCTCGACGCCATCAAGCGACGTGATCCCGAGCGAGCAGAGCGTGTCGGAGGGCTACGCAACCTTCTGCCGATTCGACCATCCGGCGCGTTGGCGCTGCTCGAAGGAGCTCCGGACGCAGATGTGATCTTCGCCTGGCACACCGGCTTCGACGGCCTCGACACCTTCGGGGGCATCATCAGGATGCTTCGTTATGGCGGGGATGAGTGCCAGTTCGTGATGAGGCGGGTGCAGCGTTGTGAGGTTCCCGCCGACGTCGCCGGCTGGCTCGATGGGGAGTGGGCCCGAATGGACGGTGAGGTCACGCGCGTACTAGGAGAACGTCAATGAACACCTCGCTGCTTGCGGCCGTCGTCATCGCATCACTCATGATCATCACGTGGATTGTGAGTTTGCTTGTGCGAAACGCCTCCATCGTTGACATCACGTGGGGGTTCGGATTCGCTCTGGTTGGAGCTGCGGTATGGCTGGGTGGCGACTCATCGGGTTCCATCAGCTCGCTCGTCAGTCTCTTAACGATTCTGTGGGGCCTGCGCTTGACGGCGTATCTGGCATGGCGAAATATCGGCCACGGCGAAGACTTCCGCTATCGGGCGATGCGCAAGCGATGGGGACCTCGGTTTGGGTTGATCAGTCTCGGGACCGTCTTCGGTTTTCAGGGCCTGATGATGTGGGTGGTCTCTCTTCCGGTTCATCTCGCGTACGGATCTCAGGGGTACAGCATCGGGGTGCTCGGCGTTGTCGGAGCCATTCTGTGGTTGATCGGCATGTTCTTCGAGGCAGTTGGCGACCTGCAATTGGCGCGGTTCAAGGCGGACCCGGCGAATGAGGGCAAGCTGATGGATCGCGGCCTCTGGCGCTACACCCGTCACCCGAACTACTTCGGCAATGCCTGCATCTGGTGGGGGATCGCGATCGCAGCGAGCACCATTCCGTCAGCGCGCTGGGGTCTTGTCGGTGCCGCCTTGATGAATGTCCTTCTGGTCAAAGTCTCCGGCGTGGCGATGCTCGAACGATCTCTCTCCAAGCGCAAGCCCGGGTACGAGGAGTACATGCGCAGGACGAGCTCGTTCATTCCTCGACCACCACGGCCGTGAACACATAGCCGTCGGTGTCTCTGACTGGGAGGCGCCTCCTCGATGGCTCTAGCGTGTCGAGTGTGAAGCTCTCGATGATGATCAGTTATTCCGGCGACTTCCACGCAGATGTTCAGCGTGTGCGAGATCTAGAGGCCGCCGGCCTCGACCTGGTGTGGGTGCCCGAGGCCTACAGCTTCGACGCGATCA
>JAQCGT010000133.1 GCA_027730505.1 Actinomycetota bacterium
AATGGACTGGATCTGGGATCAGGATCTGATGCCGATGGGCACTCCGGTGTGGGTGCACGGCGAGATCCCAGCCTGACATCCATCGCTGTCGAACACGCCGCGCCACAGGGATTTCCTCTCGGATTCACCTGCCGTACCTGTCTAGACAACCTTTGGTGTCCACAGTGGAGGCGTGGACGTTGAAACCCGGGCCGCGTTACTCGCTGAGAGTGACCGAGCCGATGTCATTGCGCTTGCCGACGAGCTGATCGAGCGTCACGGATCCCCGGAGATCATTCTGGCTCCTGAGCCAGGTCTCGTGGCGCTTGAGGTTCGTGAGCCGGTCTGTCGTGAGCGATTCATCGTGGGTGACGTCTTGGTCACCCGTGCTGAGGTTGTGATCGCCGGGTCAGAAGGCTGGGCGGCTCGTATGGGAGCCGATAGGGAAGCGGCTCTCGCCGCTGCTGTGTGCGCGGCGGTCGGCGACAACGGCTTGGTCGGCGCAACCGACGTCGACGACCTGTGTGACAAAACGGCGCTGGTGCTGGGCGACCGGGCCCGCCGTGAGTGGCGCGATCTGGCGCCGACCATGGTCGAGTTCGAGGAGATGGACTGATGCCCCCCGACTCCAACCCGGCACCCGAGTTGAGCATGCCACCCACCGGCGACATCGACCTCCTCGTCGGAATTCGCGCTGCTCAAGATGACGTGACTGCGGTGTTTCGCGCGATGGTCGATGCTGTTGCCAACCCAGGACGAGTGCTGCAGTTGCCGGTAAGCGGTGATTGTGTCCCGGCAGTCGTCTTACCGGCTCTGGCGATCGCCGATCTTCGGACTCCGTTCATCATCGTCGGCGACGACGACAGCCGGCTTGCTCGGGCCCTTGCTCGAGTGTCAGGGGCCCCGTTCGTCCACGACATCACAGAGGCCCGGATCGTTCTCGTCGTCGACGCCGATGCGATGGACGCTGATGTGATCTGGTCGCTGCAAGTAGGCACCGCTCATGCGCCTGAGAACGGGTCGACGGTCATCGTCGGTTGTCGCCGGCTCGACGTCGCCGTTGAGAATCAGCCTGGAGCCATTCTCACCACCGGCCCGGGAGCACAAGATGGACGCTGGTTCACCGCCGACGGCGTTGGTCGCTCAACGGTCGTCGACCTCGACCGGGTCAATTCGGGGTATCCCGCTGGCATCGACCTCTACCTCGTGGACGGCGAGGGACGGCTCGTGGCGCTCCCACGAAGCAATCGCCTTCGCTACGAGGGAGCCGCCTGATGGGGTACGTCGCAGCACGCGGTGGCCTGCGGGCTATTCGGGCCGCTGAACGACTCATCCGCCGCCGTCGGCGCGAAGCAGCGGCGCCCGAGGTCAGCGATGAGCAGTTTCTGGCTCATCTCGAACCACTCGTCGATCGAGTGATCGCCGAGGGTGGGGTCTGGGCGCCCGAATTGGCTGCAGCCGCGCTCCGCCAGGGCCGGGGTGACCCGATCGAAGCGGCACATCTGATGCGTTCGTATCGGTCGACGCTCCCCGTTGTTGCACGAGCCGAGGCCGACGCTGACGAGATGGAGGTGCTGCGTCGAATCGTGCCCGCCTACCGGAACCCGCCCGGTCCTCAGTTGCTCGGCCTGACCGCCGATTACACGGGGCGAATCCTTGAGACGACGGCAGTGTCCGACACGGCAGATCCCTCCGAGATCACCGAAGTCGTCGACGCCCCGGTAGCGGAGTTGTCCGAAACCGCCGACCGTCGTCCGACGCGGCTGCTCGATGTCCTTCGGGCCCTCGATCTCGTCGTCGATCGCCGGCGCAGAGACGATCCCGATCCGGTTGACGTCACCGCCGTCGCCGTGAGACCACCCGCCCCGAGATCAGGTCGGCTGTCGGTGATGGCTCGGGCCGAGACCGGAGCGCTCGTCAACCTGTGGTACCGCAACATCCTCGGCCCCGATGGGTACCTTCACGAGATCACCCTCGGCGAGGTTCGCCACGGACGGCTCCCTGTCCGACTCGCCCACCCGAGGACCGGTAAGCCGGTGACGATCGGAGCGGTTCGCGTGACCGAGGTGGAGGCGATTGAAGACCTCGACGGGGTCGATGAGGATCGTGGGCGTCTCGACGTTGGCTATGGGATGTGCTTCGGGCACAACGAGAAGAAGGCCATTGCGATGGCGAATCTCGACATCGCATGCCATCGTGATGCCGGCCGCACGCAACTCGAGCAGTCAGTGCTGTTGACCAGCGATGGTCTCGAAGCCACTGGCTTCCTCGAGCATCTGAAACTGCCCCATTACGTGACGTTCCGTTCGATCGTCGAACGCAAGAACGCGGTCCGCGAGATGGCGGAGCGACCATGAGCGTTTCGGCGATCCTTCCCGACGCTCGACCGGCGAATGTGATGGACGACGGTGCGACCCGTGAGATCCGTCGGGCGGTGCTCACGGCGATCGCTGTGCCCGGCTACCAGGTCCCCTTCGGGTCGAGAGAGATGCCGGTTGCCAGGGGATGGGGGTCGGGAGGCTTGCAGATCACCCTCGCAATGGCAGGTCCCGATGACGTCGTCAAGGTCATCGATCAAGGTGATGACGAAGGTGTCAACGCCGTCAACTTGCGTCGGTTGATTGTGGCGGCAACAGGCGCCGACGAAACCACGGTGCCGGCTGAGGCGACGATTATCCAGACACGGCATCGGATCCCCGAGGACCCAATGCACAACGGACAGGTGCTCGTGCTTCAGGTACCCGAGCCCGAGCCACTGCGAGGTGTGGAGCGTGACACCCGTGAACTCGAGCGCATGCACGCCGAAGCCGACTACGCGCGACTCTGGGTCAGCCTCTACGAGGATCGAGTTCGAAACGGCGTGATCACCCAGACCACCGGCTACCCGTGCATGGTCGGCGGTCGAGATGGTGGTCGTTACGTGATCTCGACGACACCGATCCCGCGATGGGATGTGCCCCGGCTGCATCGCAGCGCCTTCCTGTCGTTGTTCGGCGCCGGACGTGCCAAGCGGATCTATGCGGTTCCGCCCGACACCGATGTCGAACCGCTCACGTTCACCGATGTGCCCTTCGAAGTTGAGACGACTCCGGGAGCCGCATGCGAGCGCTGCGGGAGTTCGGAGAGCTACCTGGTCTCGATCCCGGCCAGCGACGCCGCGGGACCTGCTGTCGAGCGTTGGGTGTGCAGCGACACCGATTGGTGCCGACGTCGTTCGGAGAGCCAGCCATGACCGCCGAATGGGTGCTCAGCGTCCGCGGGCTCGGCAAGGTCTTCGGGCCGGTGAGCGACGAGGTCATCGCCGGCACTGGGCCCGAACACGGTTCAGCCAAGTACGGGCCGACCGGAAGCGTGGTCGCAGCCTGGGGGGTCAACCTCGATGTCGCTGCCGGCGAGGCCCTCGGGGTGATTGGCGAGTCGGGATCGGGCAAGTCGACCGTCATGCGTTGCGTGGTCGGCGACCTCGAGCCGACCGTGGGCAGTGTGGTGCTCCGTCGGTCCGATGGGTCGACGGTCGACATCGCCGCTCTCGACCCGGCGGCTCGTCGGGCATTGCGGATCCATGACATGGCGATCGTGCATCAGAACCCGGTCGACGGACTCGACCTGCGGATCACCGCCGGAGGCAATGTTGCTGACAGGCTCACCGCTGCCGGGTGGCGCAGCTTCGGCGAGATCAGGACCAGGGCGGCCGAGTTGCTCGACCGAACCGAAGTCCCCCTTGTCCGCATGGATGACCTCGTTCGCGATTTCTCGGGCGGGATGCGCCAGCGGGTGCAGCTCGCCAAAGCGTTGGCCAACAACCCGTCGTTGGTTCTCCTTGACGAACCCACAACAGGCCTCGACGCATCGGTGGCAGCGGGGGTGCTCGACCTGATTCGGAGCCTTCTCGACGACCTCGGCATCGCAGCGATCGTCGTCTCCCACGACTTCTCCGTCATCGAGATGCTGACGACACGGTGCGTGGTGATGCATCACGGCCGGGTGGTCGAGAGCGGGCTCACCGACCAGCTGTTCGAGGATCCGCATCATCCGTACAGCCAGCGACTCGTTTCGGCGGCACGGGCATGAACACTCCCGCACCCCCGGTGCTGACGGTCTCTGGTTTGGAGAAGCACTTCGTGCTCCACAACGTCGACGGTCGCCGTGTCGAAGCCCTCCGGGGGGTCGACCTCGTGGTGCGCGCTGGCGAGCATGTCGCCCTCGCCGGTTCGAGCGGTGCGGGCAAGTCGTCGCTGCTCAAGTGCATCCACCGCACCTACATCCCCTCCGCTGGTTCGGTCATCTTGCGTCGCTCAGACGGGACCGAGGTTGAGCTTCTCGATCTCCCCGACCACGAGATGGCCGCCCTGCGCGGACGCGAGCTGGGCTACGTGTCGCAGTTCCTACGAGCGCAGCCTCGGCGCACGCCACTCGAGATCGTCGTCCGTGCGGCGGTGCAACGAGGCATGGATAAAGCGATCGCTGATGAGGTGGCTGCTGACGCGCTCACACGGCTGCGGCTCGACCGTGGACTTTGGGACGTCCATGCCAGCGTCTTGTCCGGCGGCGAGCGTCAGCGAGTGAACCTGGCCGCTGGCACTGTCTCACCTCCTCGCCTGCTCTTGCTCGACGAACCCGTGTCGGCTCTTGACCCGGCGAACCGGGATGCGGCCCTTGAGCTGATCGCTGGCTTGACCAGTGGGGGCGTGGCGGTGCTGTCGGTGTTCCACGATCTCGATGCCATGGAACGTCTCGCCACCCGGGTGGTCGTCATGGCCGATGGACGAGTTGTCGGTGAGGGGGCACCATCGGTGGTGCTCCCCGACTTGGAGGTAGCGAGATGATCGACGAACGCAATCTGGTCGTGAGCGATGTGACAGCAGTGCTGCCTGACAAGGTGCTGAACGATGCCTCGATTGTCATTCGTGATGGCGTCATCGTGGAGGTCACCGACCGACGCCTGAGCGGCACCGAGACGTTCGACGGGCATGGGGCCCTGTGTATCCCAGGCATCGTCGACACGCATTCGGATGCGCTCGAGAAGGAGATGCGGCCGCGTCCCGGTGTCGTGCTCGATATTCCGTTCGCGTTGCGGTCGTTCGAGGGGCGTGCCCGTGCGGCCGGTGTGACGACGATGTTCCATGGCGTCGGGTTCGAGGAGAACGGCAGCTATGACCGAACGGTCGCGCAGGCTGAGGAGATGTGTTGCGCGATCGATGAGCGGGCTGCGTCGGGTCGGGCGATCATCGATCATCGGGTGCTGCATCGACTCGATGTTCGTGACGGTGACGGCCTCGCTGCGCTGGAAGACCGACTCGAGCGGCTCGGATCTCGCACTGGCGCTGATCTCCCGCTCGTGTCATACGAGGACCACACCCCCGGACAGGGG
>JAQCGT010000134.1 GCA_027730505.1 Actinomycetota bacterium
TCGAGTGCCTCGGCTTGCACGCCGAGGTACCTGGTGAACCAGTTGAGCGCCGTCGCGTGGTAGGCCCGTCCGATCAGATGGCAGACGATGAAAGCCGCAGCGATCCTCGCCGAGCCGATGATCCAGTAAGCAACCGGGTTGAGGTCGGCTCCCAACGCAAGCGCGAGGTACCGGTTGCGAGACGACAGAACCAGCAGCAAGGCGGGGTCATCAGTCACCAGCCTCGCCCACGCAACGCCAGCGATGTTGGTTCCGGCGACCAGAAGCACGAATGCTGCGAGGGTCAGCGGAGCCCACGCAGGTCGGGGCGTGATCTCCGGAGTAGTTGACACATTCCCGACGCTAACCGAGCGACTGGCGACCCGGTACGTGTCACCTCACGGCACTAGCGTTTCGTTCATGAAGGGTCTGATGCAGGACGTTCCACTCAACATCTCTCATCTATTCGATCGTGCTGAGCGGTACCACGGTCATAAAGAAATCGTGACTGCGACAGCGACGGGCCGCGAGCGCACCACCTACGCCGCGTGGGCCGAGCGGACACGACGCCTCGGCGGCGCGCTCGACACCCTCGGAATCTCCGACCAAGGACGAGTCGCCACCTTCGCCTGGAACACGGCACGGCATCTCGAGTTGTACTTCGCCGCGCCCTGCAGTGGCCGTGTGTTGCACACCCTGAACATCCGCCTTTTCCCCGAACAAGTCACGTATATCGTGAATCACGCCGATGACGAGGTGATCTTCGTCGACCGATCGTTGCTTGCCCTATTGGCTCCATTGCTCCCGACCTTCGAGCGGCTGCGCCATCTGGTGTTGATGGATGACGGGAAGGGGGACATCCCGGACGACCTAGCCGGCCACGAACTGCTCGACTACGAAGCGCTGCTGGCCGGTAGCGATACCGTCGAGTGGCGATCGGTCGATGAACACCGTGCGGCGAGCATGTGTTACACCTCAGGCACGACCGGAAACCCGAAAGGCGTCGTCTACTCGCATCGGAGCACCTTCCTCCACACGATGGGAGTGATGACGGTCGACTCGCTCGGCGCCCGTGAAAGCGATGTGATCCTTCCGGTCGTCCCCATGTTCCATGCGAACGCGTGGGGGTTGGCTCATGCCGGTGTTGCTGCTGGCTCGACGCTTGTGATGCCCGGCCCAGATCTGTCGGGCAAGGCGATTGCCGATCTCGTCGTTGACGAGCGGGTGACCGTTGCTGCTGGTGTTCCGACGATCTGGATGCAGGTGCTGCCCGAACTCGCAGGGCGTGACACCTCGAGTCTGCGGGCGATTCCGTGCGGTGGGTCAGCCGTGCCGAAGGCCTTGTCGGAGGCCTACCGGGAGCAGCTCGGCTTACCGATCCTTCAGGCGTGGGGGATGACGGAAACCAGCCCGATCTGCGCGGTTGCGCATCTCGACGGAGACGAGCACACACTGAGCGTCGACGAGCAAGCTGATATTCGCACCATGGTGGGCCGTATCTCGTTTGGTGTCGAGATGCGGGTCGTCGACCCGTCGAGTGGTGACCCAGTACCGTGGGATGGTGAGTCGAGCGGTGAGCTTCAGGTGCACGGCAACTGGATCGCCGCGACCTATTACGACGATGAGCGGGCCAACGACAGCTTCACATCCGACGGTTGGCTCCGAACCGGTGACGTGGCCACCGTCGATGCCCGTGGTCGCATCCGCCTCGTGGACCGCACGAAAGATCTCATCAAGTCCGGCGGGGAGTGGATCTCATCGGTTGAACTCGAGAACGAACTCATGGCGCACCCGGGTATTGCCGAAGCAGCGGTGATCGGCGTCGCTCATCCCCGATGGTCAGAGCGCCCGCTCGCCTGTGTGGTGCGCTCGCCCGGTTCGACGATCACGGCCGACGAGGTGATCGACCATCTCCGAGATCGCGTCGCCAGGTGGCAGCTTCCCGACGCTGTCGAGTTCATCGATGAGGTGCCAAAGACCAGCGTCGGCAAGTTCTCGAAGAAGGACCTGAGGGAGCGATTCGCGACGTACGTGCTGCCTGACGCATGATGTCGGCGATGCCCCGTCGCACCCTCGCGCTCGTCCTTCCTCTTCTCGGATTCGTCGGAGTTGCGTCCTCATGCGGAGACGACGGCAACGATGGCTACATCGCTCCCGGAGAACGAGTCGTTCGCGAGGTTCCCGAAACCACCGCCGGGACGCCGTCAGCATTGGTGTCGACGACAACCACGGTTGAGGCAGCCGACGCAGCGGCCCCCGATGCGCAAGACGACCCCGTTGCCGCTCCCACGCTTGTCGATCCGAGCGGTGTCGAGATACGGGTCATCGCCATCGACAACATTTTCCGACCCGAGTTGATCGAGGTTGTTGTCGGCGATGACGTCGTCTGGGAGAACCGTGGGATGAACGAGCACAACATCTTGTCGATCGAGGGCCCGGCGCCGGGTAGTCCTGTCGGTGACTCCGAATCGATCGGGTGGTTCAAGACGGCGGACGACGTGCTGTCGTGGGGTGTGACGACAACTGACTTCCAGCCGGGCGACACCTTCACGTATCGGTTCGCTGAGCCGGGGGAGTATCGGTACTACTGTGCGATCCACGGAACGGCACGGGTCGGCATGGTTGGCACAATCGTTGTGACCGGCTGAACCGCTCGAGTGGACAACAAGGGGGAGACATGAGGACAAGGTCACTGATCGCAGCCGCGTGCGCATTCGGGTTGCTCGCAGCATCGTGCGGGGGCTCGAGCGCAGAGCCGGCGGTCGAGGCTGAGTCAACGGCCGCCCCGCAGACGACGGCCGAAGCGGCGACGACCACGGAGGCTCCTGCAGCACCGGCTGAGACCACGACGACACAAGCTCCTGACCCCGCAGACGACGGCATCTTGGAGGTGCCCGGCGAGTACCCAACGATTCAGGCGGCCGTCGATGCAGCATCGAGCGGCGACCTCGTGCTCATCGCTCCCGGTGTCTACAACGAGTCGGTTGACGTCGAGACCGACGGAATCACCATCCGTGGGATCAGCCGCAATGAGGTGATTCTCGACGGTCAGACCACACTCGACAACGGCATCCGAGTGCTCGGCGCGTCGAACGTCGCGGTTGAGAACCTCACCGCGATCAACTACACGAACAACTCGGTGTTCTGGATCGGCAGCACCGGCTACCGGGCCTCGTACGTCACCACCCAGCGCACCGGTGACTACGGCATCTACGCATTCGACTCCACGGATGGTCTGATCGAGCATTCGTTCACCTCGGGCTCAAAAGACGCCGGCATCTACATCGGGCAGTGCTATCCGTGTAATGCCGTCGTCCATGACATCATCAGCGAGCACAACGGTCTCGGTTACTCGGGGACGAACTCCGGTGGAGAGTTGTACATCGTCGACTCGGTGTTCCGGAACAACCGCGTCGGGATCGTGCCGAACTCGGGGAGTTACGAGTTGTGCTATCCGCAACGACGGACGACGATCGTTGGCAACCTGGTGCACGACAACAACCAAGACGACACACCGGCGATTGATGTCGCCCTGCTCGCCATGGGCAACGGCATTCTGGTGGCCGGAGGAATCGGCAACGTGATCGAACGAAATCTCGTGTTCAATCATGCTCGTACAGGGATTGGCGCGGTGCCGTTCCTCGAGGACACGCCGAATGACGACATTCCCGGTCGTGATGAATGGGATACCGACTGCGCCACGGCGCGGAATGCTGAGATCACCATTCCCGATGGGGCCATCTTGTGGGACTCGTTCGACAATGTTGTGCGTGACAACGTGGTGTCCGACAGCGGCGCCGCTGACCTCGCAGTCGCCTCAGTGTTGACTGACACCTCGACGCTCGGAAACTGCTTCGAGGGCAACACCTTCGCCACGTCAGCGCCGAGTGGTCTCGAGAGCAAGGCGCCATGTGGTTCTGCTGCTTCAGGCGACTGGGCTGCAGGTGCGCTCAACGTGATCGCGTGGCTCGAAGAGCAAGCTTCAATGCCGCCGTCGGTCGACTGGAAGACCGCCGAGTTGCCCGAGATCGAGGCTCAGCCCGACATGCCCGACGCGGCGACGGCCCCGGCCGACCCATCGACGGCATCGATGCCCGAGATCGACATCGACGGCTACGGACTGCCCGACGATCCACGAGGCTGAATCGATGTGGCACCGGGCCGTGATCGCAGGAGCACTGCTGCTCGCCGGTTGCGGCCCGGATGCTGCGGCGCCTGTCATCGATGACGTCGAGCCGGTGCGATGGCTGGCTGACGGTACCCCTGACGAACTCGTTGGAGGCCCCCAGGGTGGAGAGGGGCAGTTCGCCGTCGAATGTTCGTTCAGTCATCTGGCCCCCGACGATCCGATCGTGCACCCCGGACACGCCGGTTTCAGCCACCTCCACCAGTTCTTCGGCGCCAGAGGGGTCAGTGCCTCGACGGTGCACAGTGATCTCGAGACTGCTGAGACGACATGCGACCAGCAACTCGATCGCGCCTCGTACTGGTCACCAACGCTCGTCGACTCGACAGGGAAAAGCATCCCCGCCAATCGGCTGGTTGCGTACTACCGCGCGGGAGTGGGGGTGGACCCGACGATGGTCGAGCCATTTCCTCCCGGGTTGATGATGGTCGCGGGCGATCAGAACGCCACCGAACCACAGCCTCTCACGACGATCTCGTGGTCGTGCGGAGCAACGCTCGATCGGTTTGACGCACCGACTGACTGCGATGAGTCGGGCGTGATACGCCTCAACGTCGTCTTCCCTGACTGTTGGAACGGCACAACCATCTCGGCGCTCCCCGGCGAACCCCACGTCGCCTACAGCAGCGGCGGCCGGTGCCCCGACGGATTCGGCACGACGATCCCACAATTGCATCTGGCCTTCGACTTCCCGGCGTCCGATCCCGCTGGGTTGGCGCTCTCGAGTGGGCCTGTGGAAGGTGCACATGCGGATTTCTGGAACGCATGGGACCCAGCGAAACTCGAACGCGAGGTTCGACACTGCATCAATCGAAACCTGCCCTGTTCAGTGGTGAACTGACGCAGCCCCTCAGCGTCCGGTCACATCCGTCCGGCATCGATCACTTGCCGGAGGAACGCCTTCGTCCGCTCTGCCCGCAGCGCTTTGACGTTCGCCTCAGCGGTGCTGACTCGAGTATCACACCTTCACGGAGAAAGCAGACGGTGTCGGCAATCTTGCGGGTTGCGATGGCCTATGGAATTGACTGTGTCGGCTTGACGCTGA
>JAQCGT010000019.1 GCA_027730505.1 Actinomycetota bacterium
CCCGCTGCGACGACGGTCGCTCGGGAGTCGATGCCGTTCTGTGAACTCATGGGTCTCGTCATCGACGCATCGGGACCTGACTCAGTCATCGCCCGTGTGGCGTGGCGCCCCGAGTTCTGCACGGTGAATGGCAACCTCCATGGCGGGTTTCTCATGTCGTTGGCCGACGCGGTCGGTGCACTGTTATCGGTCCATCACCTGCCAGAGGGCGCCGGCACCTCGACCATCTCGTCGTCGACCAACTTCTTGCGACCCGCTCCCGAGGGTGTGTTCACCATCACGGCGTCTGTGGTGATGGCGGGACGTCGAACCATCACCGTCGTCACCGATGTGACCGCAGAGTCGGGCAAGCTCATATCAAGAACTACACAAACCCAGGCGGTACTCATTCCCTGACGGTCAGGTCGTTCGGGCCAGACGGTGCCGTCGTGCAGCGACGAGCGCGAACATCGCGCCCACACCCGCCACCGCCGCAACCATCGCAGCGATCGCCGGCGAACCCGTCACATCTGTAACTCGACCGGCAACCACGGGCGCAACCCCGCCCCCGATCGCACCGAGCAGGGTCACGATGCCGGTGAGGGCCCCGAAGTCACTGGCGTGGAGCACATCGCGGCCAACGATCCCGTC
Organism: Actinomycetota bacterium; assembly: GCA_027730505.1. Lineage (GTDB taxonomy): Bacteria > Actinomycetota > Acidimicrobiia > Acidimicrobiales > Ilumatobacteraceae > Casp-actino5. Next base: position 631 of record JAQCGT010000019.1, read on the forward strand.
GAGCGCGCTCACCGCCCCGATGCCTGCTCCGGCCAACAGCACGTAGAGCCCGGCGAAACCGACCTGACCGCTCGCGAGAATGACGAGGCAGGCAATCGCAACGAGCCCGCGTGCCGCCAACAGCAGATTCCAGGCGTCGATGCGATCGAGCGCACGCCGCAACGGAAGGCGTCCAAGCAACTGCAACACACCCCGGGCACCAGCGAACCCAGCGGCGACACCGGCGCTCAGACCGGCCCAACGCATGATCGACAACTGGAATACGAGCAGCGTCGACATCGCCATGTAGGTGAGCATCACGCCGAGTGCATGCCAGCGGATCGCCCCATCTCGGACTGCTGTGAGCATCACGCTTGACCAACGGGTGCGGGTCGGCGCGGCGTCGCGCGGGGTCGCTGAGCGCACCACCCGCGATGCCACGAGGAACGCGACGAGAGCGGCGCCCGCGGGCAGTTCGATCGCCAACCGCCAACCGAGGTGACGCCGGAGTGCCTCGGTGATCGGGATCGCCACGGGAGACGCAAAGGCCCCCCAGATGGTGAGCCTGATAATTCGTCGCATCGCAGCCTCATGGTCGAGCCGCACGATGATCGCTTGGGTCATACCGTAGAAGCCGGCGGCGGCGCTGATGCCTCCGCCGAGAGCGAAACACACGATGAACTGCCAAGGCTCGGCAGCCCGTCCAGCGAAGCCAACGAGTATCGCCCCGAGCGGCCCCACCACACCGAGCACGAGCGAGGGTCCGCGCCGGTCGAGCAGTCGACCAGTCAGAATCGACAAGACGCCGAGGAGCACCTGAGCGATGCCGAATGAGATGCCGAGTTGGGTGGCCGACATGTCGAGCCCGTCGGCGATGTCGTCGATGAGCACCCCGAAGCCGTAGTACCAGGAGCCATAGACAGCGATGGTCAACACGCCGAGCACATCGACGGTCCAGTCGACTTCGGGCAGGCGACGCCGGCGGGAAGTGGGCGTCGTCACCTCGGCATTGTCGCAGAGTGCCCCAACCTGAGAGCGATACGGTGAAGCCATGGCTGACCACGGCATCGAGCGTCCTGTCGTCGACGGCGCAGTGTCGGTGCCTGACGCTCCAGGAACGAACGAGCGCCACGACTGCATGTCATGCGGATCCCATCTGGCCAACCCATGGAGCACACCCGAGGGTCGTGCCTGGCTCTGCCGCGAGTGCGCCACGCTCCACGGCATCGGCTGCCCCTAGGGCGGTGGCGAGTGCCGTAGCCTTCGGCAATGACTTCTGATTCACCATGGCGTGGTGATGCCTGTTCGCTCGTAGATGAGTTCCGGGCAGGGCGACGCACCCCGCTCGAAGAGACCGCCGCTGTGCTCGCTGCGATCGAGCGCGATCCGTTCAACTGTTTCTCACACGTCGACCCCGAGCGTGCGCTTGCGGCTGCTGCACAGGCCGACGTCTCGCTCCCCTTCGGCGGCGTGCCCTTCGGTGTCAAAGAACTCGATCAGGTGGAGGGGTGGCCCGACACCTCGGCATCGGTGCCCTTCGCCGATCACATCGCAACCGAGACATCGGAGAATGGTCGCCGGATCCGTGATCTCGGCGGCGCCGTCATGGTCGGGCTGACCACTGCCAGCGAGTTCGGTGGGGTCAACGTGACCCGCACGGTCCTCAACGGCGTGACCCGCAACCCGTGGGGACCCGACCGCACACCTGGCGGTTCATCAGGTGGCTCGGCCGCTGCGGTGGCCGGTGGGCTCGTCACGCTCGGGACCGCCGGTGACGGTGGCGGCTCGATCCGCATCCCGGCCGGGTTCACCAACCTCGTCGGGCTCAAGGGCACGTTCGGACGTATTCCGCGCTCGCCGGGCGCTCGCTATGGCAACCTCACCGTCAACTACGGCTGTGTGTCACGGTCGGTGCGTGACACGGCGCGGTGGTTCGACGTGGCCAACGGTCACGACCCGCGTGATCCGCTCTCACTACCGAGAGTTGAAGGCTGGGAGGCGGGTCTCGGCACCCTCGGTGACACCTTGCGTGGGCTCAGGGTGGCGGTCGTCGCCAACTGGGGCGGAGCCATGGTCTCACCGGCCATGTGGGAACACCTCGAACACGTCTCCGAGTCAGTGATTGACGACTGTGGGTTCGTCCGAGTCGATGACATCGATACGACGCTCCCGCGCATGGGTGCTGCGTGGTCGATCTCGGGAATGATCTCGATCCGCTCGCGCCTCGGCGACATGTGGCCCGACTGTGCCGCCGACCTCACACCTGAGATCAGCGCCGGGCTGCACATGACCGATGGGCGATACGGGGTGGAGGCCCGCGAGCGCATCGAGCAACGGCGCGTCGATCTCAATGAGGCGATGGCCCGAATCTTCGACGCGGCCGATGGCGTCGACCTGGTGCTGTGCGCCGCGAATCCTGATGTGGCATTCGCCGCCGAGGGACCCCTGCCGGGCGTGTTCGGCGGGGTCGAAGCCGGGCCCGGCAACAACGGTCTGTTGACCTTCCCGGCGAACCTCCACGGCAATCCGGCAATCTCGGTTCCGGCCGGCTTCGTCGAAGGTCTTCCCGTCGGTCTGCAAGTCGTCGGCCGTCACTTCTCCGAACCGCTGTTGCTCGAGGTGGCCCACCGGATGGAACGGTCCATGCCATGGCCCCTCGTCGCCCCAGCGGCCTGAGATCACGGTCGCTGCCACACGGGGCGTTTACCGTCACCGTATGGACACCGGTATCGCGCTCGTCATTGCCGCCGCTCTGATCGCTCTCGGATTGGTGGCATTCGCCCGACTTCGTACCAGCCCAGTGTCATCGCCGACTCCGGCGGTCGACGCTGATTCGTTGACGACCGCCATCCGTGGTGGCGTGGAAGCCGAAGTGCGGCGCGCCATGGCTGAATCGCAACAGGCAGCGGCTCAACGCACCGAGGAAATGTTCCGCAATCAATCGGAACTGATCGGACAGCAGATCAACTCGCTGTCGGGCGCGGTCACGTCACTCACGAACTCCTACGAGCAAGAGAAGGGCACCGTCTCACAACTGGCCCAGCAGTTGTCGGTGCTCCAGACGTCCACCACGTCGCTCGCCAATGCGCTCAAGTCGCCGACTGCTCGGGGGTCGTGGGGTGAGAACCAGTTGCGCAATGTGATCCAACTCGCCGGTATGGAGCCCTACTGCGACTACGACGAGCAGTTCACCGGCGGTGAGGCCGAACGCAATCAGCGACCCGACGTGGTGATCCGGCTTCCCAACGGTGCGTTCCTCGCCGTTGACGCAAAGGCCCCGCTTGCGGCGTATCAGCGCATGCAAGATGAGACCGACCCGGCCCGCAAAGATCTTGAGTTGAAGGCGCACGTCAAAGCGATCCGCGATCACGTGAAGGCACTTGCCGATAAGCGCTACTGGGAGCAGTTCCCGTCGGCGCCCGACTTCGTCGTGATGTTCATCCCAGGTGAGGGTTTCGTGAGCGATGCGATGCGCCACGATCCGACACTGCTCGAAGAGGCGATGCGCTCACGGGTGTTGATCGCCTCGCCGGTGAACCTGTTGGCGTTGTTGTTGGCGGTGGCAAAAGGCTGGCAGGCCCACAGCGTTGCCGAGCACGCCGCGCAGGTCGCCAAGCTCGGCGAGGAGCTCTACAAGCGCGTGGGCACCGTGCTCGACAAGGTGACCCGAATGGGTAATGGACTGAAAACAGCCAGCACCGCCTACAACGACATGGTCGGTTCGCTCGAGGGGCGCATGCTGGTGACCCTGCGCGAGTTCAAGTCGCTCGGGGTGGTGCAAGGCGATGACATCGCCCAGCCGTCACCGCTCGAGGTCGACACTCGGGCGCTCAGCGCGCCGGAAGCATCGAGCGGAGCGCTCGGTTCAGCTGACGACCTCTGAGGTCTGCATTGTGGGGACAGCGTTGGTGTAGTTGCCGACATCGCCCATGATGTCGCCCATGCGTGGGCTCGCCATCGCGGCGCTGAAGGCATCCATCGACTCGAAGTAGAACGACACGCTCGCCACCGACGGCCCGTCGATGCCGCGGTCAAGTTCGACCCGCACCGGGTTGAACGCGTCGGAACACATCGGCACGTGGCTGTTGGCGTAGTAGTCGTGGTCGAAGGTGATGTCGTCACCCTTCGGGTAGGAGACTGTCAGTTTGATCATGATGTGACGTTAGCAATGTGACGCAGGTCGTCGAGGAGTCGTTGATGCAACTCAGCGAGGCGGCGGTCGGGTTTGACGCCGTTCGAGCCGACATCGGGTGACAGCGCTGCGACCGCCTCATCGGTGATGTCGCTCAGTTCGCGAGCCCACGTGCGCGAGATGACGATGCCGGCAGCCATGGCGCAGAGCACTTCTTCTCGAACGATCGCCTCCCGGTCAGGACCGGTCGGTAACGGCCCGAGCCTGAGGTCGCCACGAGCGATCTGTTGCACAAGAGCCACGCTGGCGATGTCACGAACCTCGGGAAGGTCTGGTGCGACCGGCGCGAGGGTGGTGGGCTGCTTCTTGCGGCGACGACGGAACATGGCTCTCCCGAGTGCGATGGGTGGTGCTCCGATGATGCACCATCGGTGTGGCAGCGAGGGATCACGACTGTCACACCCCTCACCTATGTTGATGCCAGCGGATCGGAACCGCCGCCGGCACTGCACATCGGCCGACATGGTTCCCGAGGTCTCAGCCCCACGGGGCAACAACACGGAGGGCCGATGGGCACCCCGATTCCCGATCCTGCACAACTGTTCGCCGAGCTTCTCGACCTTGATGTCTCCGCCCTCGATGTCGCCGGTGTTCGTGCGGCCATGGGCCGACACCGCCTCGTGGAGAGCGCCGTCCATCGACTTGATGCAGCACTGCGGGCCCGTGCCCGCGACCTCACTCCCGCCCCGAATCCGAGCCCCACCAGACCGACGCCGTCACCCTCACCGGTTCGGCCCACAGGCGGTATCGCACCTGAGACCCTCGACGGCATCGCCGGCATCGCATCGCCCGAAGGTCGTCGCCGCAACACCCGGTCGCTACTCATCGAGCAGTACCCCGAATTCGGCGACGCACTCACCCGAGGCCTCGTGAGCACCGATCATCTCGATGTCATCGCTGGTGCCATCAACCGTGCCAGCGATGAGATCGCTGCGCAGATCCCATCCCATCGTGCCGAGATCCTCAGCAACGCCATGGCGCTCACGCCGTCACAACTCCGCCGCTGGTGCGATCGACTCCTCACCCGCATCGCTGCCGAACTCGGCGTCGCTCGAGAGGCCCAACGCAAAGCCGCCACACGCCTGCGTCACTGGCTCGACCGTGATACCGGCATGGGACACCTCCACGGCACGTTCGACCCCGACACATATCACCGACTGACGGCGTTGCTTGACACTGAGACGGGTCGACGAATGACACACGATCGTGATCAGAACCGTGATCACGTCATGGCGCACGCACTTGTCGACCTCGTAACCGGCTCCACCGGCGCAGCTGAGAGCACCTCGTCAGTCACGGTCATCATCGACGCCGACACCCTGATGAGCGGCGCTCACGCGAACTCTGTGTGCGAACGCCCCGACGGAACGGCAGTCGACATCGACACAGCACGTCAGGCTGCGTGCACCAGCGACTTGATCCCCGTGTTCGTCGCCGGCGGGACCGTGCCGATCGCCGTCGGTCGCGCCCGTCGACTTGCGACAACTGCTCAACGGCGAGCGATCGAGGCCGTGCACACCTCCTGCGCCATCCCGGGATGCGAGGTGTCGATCACTCGCTGCGAGGTACATCACCTCATTGAGTGGGAGGCGGGAGGCCGAACTGACCTCGACAACCTCATCCCGGTCTGTTCGCATCACCACCATCGGGTCCATGCTGACGGCTGGCGACTGGCGCTGGCTCCTGATCGAACGCTGACCGTCACGAGGCCCGACGGGACCACCGTGAGCGACTCACCCGATCGCCTGCCCCGGGCCGGCTGATACCCGAGCGCCATCTCGACGCATCGACGAAGAATGCAGTCTGATCACTCGATACGCATGCCCGAGATGGCCCGGCCGATCACCAGCTGCTGGATCTCGGACGTGCCCTCGAAGATCGTGTGGATCTTCGCATCACGGTGCCAACGCTCCACCGGGTACTCACGCGTGTAGCCGTATCCACCGAGGATCTGGATGGCCTCCTCGGTCACCCGCACCGCCACCTCCGATGCCTTCCACTTCGACATCGAACCCTCGGCATTTTTGAACCCGCCGTTGCGGGCCAGCCACGCCGCACGCCAGATCAGCAGACGGCTCGCATCGATCTCGGTGATCATGTTCGCCAACTTGAACGCGATCGCCTGATTCATGATGATCGGCTTGCCGAACGCATGGCGTTCCTTGGCGTACTCCAACGAATATTCATACGCCGCACGGGCGATACCGAGCGCCTGCGCACCCACCGTCGGACGGGTCGCCTCGAAGGTCGACATCGCCGGCTGCTTCTGACCGGTCGAGCCCTGCTCGCGGGCTCGCGCCAACTTGGCGTCGAGGCGCTCCTTGCCTCCGAGCAGGCAGCTACCGGGAACACGCACATCATCGAGAATCACCTCAGCCGTGTGGCTGGCTCGGATGCCGTGCTTCAGATACTTCTGCCCTTGCGACAAGCCCTTCGTGCCGGGAGGGACGACGAACGACGCCTGACCGCGACCACGCAGTTCAGGGTCAACGGCGGCCACCACCACATGCACGTCGGCGATGCCACCGTTGGTGATCCAGGCCTTCGTGCCGTTGAGCACCCACTCATCGTTCGCCTCGTCGTAAACGGCGCGGGTACGAAGGTTCGACACGTCGCTGCCCGCATCTGGCTCGCTCACGCAGAATGCGCCGAGCTGCACCTTGTTGGCGTCGCCATAGCACTGCGGCACCCACTCCATCACCTGCTCGGGCGTGCCGACACCGGCGATGCCAGCAGCGGCCAGGCCCGATCCCATGATCGCCATGCCGAGACCAGCATCACCCCAGAACAACTCCTCGACCGCCACGGGCAGAGTGAGCGCCGTCGGGTCCTGGAAGGAGTTCATGAGAAACTCCCAGCCGTAGAGACCGATCTTGGCGGCCTCCTGCACGATCGGGAACGGGAACTCCTCGCGTTCGTCCCACTCGTGCGCCGCTGGACGCATCACGTCCTCGGCGAAACCATGGGTCCAGTCGCGGATCTGCTGTTGGTCGTCGTTGAGGGCAAGGGAGAACTCAGCCATACAGCCAAGTTACCGACGGGTAATCAGTCCTGCACAACCGGGATCCGGAGAAGATCGGCTGCGATCGTCTCCAAGATCAAGTTCGCTCCCGGCTGATAGACATGCACGCCATCCCAGCGATAACCGAGATCGGTAGCAATCGCCTCGTCAGTGCACCACTCCACCGGGCCCGCAATGAAATGCACGTGATCGTCGCCGTCGGCGACCGAACGCAACAACGCATTCACGTGTGCCACCCGGTCATCATCACCACGCTCGGGCGTCGGTGGGAACCCTTGGCCCGGCACTTCCTGGGGGCGCATACATGGCACTTCAAGCACCGCGACTTCCGTGCCAACGCTTCGCAACGCTGCCACCCCCGACGTCATGTTGGACAGGAACGTCGCATCCCAGAGCTCCGATCCAAATGGGGTGATGACCTCAGGCTCTGCCTCCGAGCCGTCGATGTTTGCCATGTCGTACACGTCCCACGCGCCGATGACGACGAGGGCAACGTCATAGCCATCGCTCACCGACGCCCATTTCTCCTGCCAGCCCGAACACGGCGCAAAGTCGCGACGAGTGCCGCGAGTACTCACCATCTCGCCCACATCCCATATCGAGCAACCATTGGTGGCGGCGTCACCGGTGAACGAGAACGTCTCGTCGAGTCCCGACGGCAAATTCACGCCAAACGAGAGCGCTGTTGAATCACCGACGATCGAAATCGAACGGGGCAAGACCGGCAACGTTGTCGTGGTTGTCGACGTCGACGTGGTCGACGACGTGGTGGAGGTCGTGACACTGCCAGCCACTGACGTCGCTGTCGGTGCCGTCGTCGTGGTCACTGCAAGTGTCGTGCTCGACTCCCCGAGCAAGTCCGTGGCGTCGAGTGAGAACTCGACCTCCTCGCCGCCGACGGCGATGTCGAACTCGTCGACCGAGGCCACAGCAACAGCGAGCACCAACACTGTCATCCCAGCGCCGACCACCGGCGCCCAGCGAACCGACCTATCCCGATGTGCCGACCACCATCGCCCGAGCGCACCACGACGCACCGGGGTCTCGATCACCCGATACGACACTTCGGCGATCACCACCGTCACCAACGACGCCGCAACAACACGCAACCACGAGCCATCTGTCGCCGAAGCGATGACGAAGATCGGCCAATGCCAGAGATACAAGCCATAGGAGCGCCGGCCGATCGCGGTCAACCATGACGATCCGAACACCCAGCGAGCCCCCGCAGCTGCCGGATGCACCACCACCATGATCGCCACCAGCGACGCCACCGACGTGAGCGCCAAGACCCACGGATACATGTAGCCCTCGGTGAGCTGAGCGCCGATGAACGCAGCGACCAACACGCCAACAGCGACGCCGGCAGCAACATCCAACGGTCGCGACAGCCGATCATCAGCACTCGGGTCACGCCATGGACGCCACACGAAGGCCACAAGCGCGCCGAGCAAGAGACCGCTCGCTCGCGTCGGCGTCGACAAGTAGGCGAAGTTGGTCGGATCCCAGCCGAGGAACGCCGCCGGCGCATCACGATGTGCCAGCCACATCAGCAACCACGATCCAAACGCCGCCGCCGCGATCACCGACACACGAACGCGCAACCGAGACAGTCGCATCAACCCGATGAAGGCGAACGGCCACAGCACGTACCACTGCTCTTCCACCGCCAAGCTCCACAGGTGTCGGAGCAACGGCGGATCGAGGTCGGCGAAATACGGAACACCGCCGACGATCTGGCCCCAGTTCGCCAAGTACCCGATCGACCACGGCAGATCTCGTTTGATCTGAGCGGCCTGTTCGGCACTACCGAACAGCAACGCCCAGAGCGTCACCGCAAGCAACACCACTGCCAGCGCTGGGAACAGTCGTCGGGCCCGTCGTGTCCAGAAGCCACGCAGCGACACCGAACCGTCTCGCTCACGCTCATCGATCAACAGGCTCGTGATCAGATATCCCGAGACCACGAAGAACACTTCGACGCCCAGAAAACCTCCGGGCATCCACCCGAACCCGGCGTGATACAGGATCACGGCGATCACCGAGATGGCCCGGAGGCCGTCCAGCCCGGGCTGATACCCCATACTCGCCGTCGATCCCGACAGGCTGGACGCTGGCTCAGCGTCGGACGGTGGTTCCGTCACGCGTCGTCTCCACAGTCCAACCCGCCGCCTGCAACTCCGCCCGGATCGCGTCAGCGGTCACAAAGTCTTTCGCGGCGCGGGCCTCGTCGAGTTCAACTGCTCGGGCTGCGACCTCAGCCGGCACCTCGGCCGGACCCTCCAAGCGCAGTCCCACCGCAGCACAGATCTCGTTCACTGCGGCAGCGAGCGATGCTGCGAGAGTCGTCTCGCCGGCATCGATCGCCGTGTTCGCACGCCGAACTGTGTCAAACAACAGCGCCGTCGCCCGCGGGGTGTCGAGATCATCATTCATCGCCGTGCGGAACTCGTCGAGCACCGACTGATCCGCATCAGCAGCAGGCAGTGCAGTAGCTCGAGCCGCGAACCCGTCGAGACCAGCCAACGATCGCCCAGCAGCATCGAGTCCGTCACCGGAGATGCCGACCGGCGAGCGGTAATGCGACTGCAGCAGCACCATCCGATATGCCCGAGGGTCGTACACCTCGATCAGGTCGAGCAGATTCGACACGTTGCCGAGTGACTTCGACATCTTCTCGCCCTCGGCGTCGACCACAAACCCGTTGTGCATCCAGTGCCGGGCGAACTCACGCCCCAACGCCACCGCTTGGGCCCGTTCGTTCTCGTGATGGGGGAATCGCAGATCTTGGCCACCGCAATGCAGGTCGAATCCGTCACCCAGCAACCCGAGTGACATCACCACACATTCGGAGTGCCAGCCGGGACGTCCCTCACCCCATGGCGACGGCCATGACGGTTCGCCGGGCTTCGAGAACTTCCACAGAGCGAAGTCAGCCGGGTGTCGCTTCTCGCTCGCTCCCAACACCTCGCGGTCTCCGCCACCGGCGAGCATGTCGTCAAGGGATTGATGCGCCAGCAGCCCATAGCCGGGCACCGACTCCACCGAGAGATACACGCCGTCAGACGTCACGTACGCCGAGTCGGCGGCGACGAGAGTGCCGATCATGTCGACCATCTCGTCCACGTACTCGGTGGCGTGGGGCACATCCGTCGGCCGCTCCACGTCGATGCCCGCCATGGCCTTGAACCAGACGTCCTCACACTTCGCAGTGATGTCACTCCAGGCACGACCCTCACGCTCGGCCCGGTCGATGATCTTGTCGTCGATGTCGGTGATGTTCGACACCAGGCGAACCTCGAGACCAGACCACGTCAGATACCGCCGCAAGATGTCATAGACGAGTGTCGCCCGACCGTGGCCCAGATGCGGCGGCCCGTACACCGTCGGGCCACAGAGATAGATGCTGATCTTCCCCGGCTCGCGCAGGGCGAGCTCACGGACCTCACGGGTGGCGGTGTCGTAGAGGTGCAGCACCCGTCGAAGGCTATTGGTCACGCCCTAGCCTTGTGGGTCATGGCGAACGTCCCCGACAAACCGACCCTGGACGGCATTGAAGAACGCTGGGCCGGCGTATGGGACGTAGAAGGCATCCACGCCTTCGATCGGACGGCCAGCCGCGACGGCGTGTTCGCCATCGACACGCCTCCGCCGACCGTGTCGGGCTCGCTCCACATGGGCCACGTGTTCTCCTACACACACACCGATGCCATCGCCCGCTTCCAACGAATGACCGGCAAGTCGGTCTTCTACCCGATGGGCTGGGACGACAACGGCCTGCCCACCGAACGCCGTGTTCAGAACTACTACGGCGTGCGCTGTGACCCGTCGCAGCCGTACATCGAGAACTTCGAGCCGCCATTCCGAGGCGAGCCGCCGAAGGACCATCGGGCCATCCCGATTTCGCGTCCCAACTTCTTGGAACTCTGCGATGAACTCGTCGAACTCGACGAGAAGGTGTTCGAAGAGTTGTTCCGCCGGCTCGGTCTGTCCGTCGACTGGTCGTTGCTCTACGCAACCATCGATGAGCGGTCGCGCCGGGTGAGCCAGCGGGCATTCCTGCGCAACCTCGCCCGCGGCGAGGCGTACAGCGCTGAGGCGCCGACGCTCTGGGACGTCGACTTTCAAACCGCCGTCGCCCAAGCCGAGATGGAAGATCGTGAACGCCCCGGCGCCTACCACAAGCTCGCCTTCCACCGCACCGACGGATCGGGCGACATCGAGATCGACACCACCCGACCCGAGTTGCTCGCCGCCTGTGTCGCGCTCGTCGCCCATCCCGACGACGAGCGATATCAGCCCGTGTTCGGCACCACAGTTCGCACCCCGCTCTACGGCGTCGAGGTTCCCGTCGTCGCCCACCCGCTCGCCCAACCCGACAAGGGCACCGGTATTGCGATGATCTGTACCTTCGGTGATCTCACCGATGTGATCTGGTGGCGCGAATTGCAACTTCCCACCCGGGCAATCATCGGTCGAAACGGACGGATTATCTCCGAGCCGCCCACCGGGGTCGACGCGACGGCATACGGCGAGATCGCTGGTCTCACCGTCAAGCAGGCCCAGAAACGCGTCGTCGAGATGCTCGCCGACTCCGGCGAGATGAATGGCGACCCGCGGCCGATCCAGCATCCGGTCAAGTTCTACGAACGCGGCGAACGACCGCTTGAGATCGTCACCAGCCGTCAGTGGTACATCCGCAACGGCGGTCGTGACGCCGATCTGCGCGCCGCTCTCGTGGCACGAGGCCACGAACTCACGTGGCACCCGACGCACATGCGCCACCGCTATGAGAACTGGGTCGAGGGGCTGAACGGCGACTGGCTCGTCAGCCGTCAGCGCTTCTTCGGTGTGCCGTTCCCCATCTGGTATCCGCTCGACGCCGACGGCGAACCGGACCACAACAACCCGATCCTGCCCGCCGAGGCTGACCTGCCGATTGATCCCTCCACCGATGTCCCGGCTGGCTACACCGCCGAACAGCGCGATGTTCCCGGTGGCTTCACCGGTGACCCGGATGTGCTCGACACCTGGGCCACCAGTTCGCTCAGCCCACACATCGCAGGACGCTGGGAAGACGATCCCGATCTGTTCTCGAGGGTCTTCCCGATGGACATGCGACCCCAAGGCCACGACATCATCCGCACCTGGCTGTTCTCGTCGATGGTGCGCTCGCACCACGAACACGGCCAGGTCCCGTGGAGCAACGCTGCGCTGTCCGGCTGGATCCTCGATCCCGACCGCAAGAAGATGTCGAAGTCGAAGGGCAACGTCGTCACCCCAATGGCGCTGTTCGAAAGCTACGGCACCGACGCCGTGCGCTATTGGGCAGCATCGGCCCGTCCCGGTGTCGACACAGCATTCAGCGAAGACCAGATGAAGGTTGGCCGCAAGCTCGCCAACAAGATCCTCAACATCACGCGGTTCGTGCACGGCATCGGCGCCCCCGACCCCGACGCTGCGGTCGACAATGCGATCGACACGTCAATGCTCGCCCGGCTCGATCAGGTGATCATCGAAGCCACCGAGGCGTTCGGCGATTTCGACTACGCACGCGCCCTCGAGCGCACCGAGGCCTTCTTCTGGTGGTTCTGCGATGACTACGTCGAACTGGTGAAGGGCCGCGCCTATTCAGAGACCGCTGCTGGTCGAGATTCGGCTCGCCGGGCACTCGGCATCGCCGTCGACTCGCTGCACCGTCTCCTCGCACCGTTGCTTCCCTTCGCCACCGAAGAGGCATGGCGTTGGGATCACGACACCAGTGTCCACATCGCCCCATGGCCGACCCCCACGTCCGCAGGGGGCGACGCGTCGCTCATCGAGCCGGTGCTCGAGACACTGGGTCAAGTACGTCGGGCCAAGACCGAAGCCAAGGTGAGCCAGCGGGCCGAAGTCGCATCCCTCGCTGTGACCGTGCCGAATGGCGTCGAGCACGCGATCGACGCCGGGCTCGATGACCTCCGTGAAGCCGGGTCGATTCGCGATGTGACAGTTGTACCGGCGGAGGTCAATCACATCGCGTGTACGGTCGAGCTCGTTCCCACCGAATCGAATTGACCGATACCGAACTGACCCGTGACCGCATCCGATCCCACCCGTCGAACCTGGCCACAGCGGATCACGATCGGAGCGGCCGTCATCGGGGCCATGGCGTGCTTGACCTCGGCTGCGGCGCTTGCCAGCGGACGGTGGGTGCTCTCTCAGCGCCAACTGGTGGTCATCGATGACCCGACCACAACCATCAGCGCCGAGGGCAGCGCCCCGAAGAATGCTGACGATGTCCTTGTCGACCCTCTCGCCAACGATCCCCAGGTCGAGGTGATTGACGGCGAGGTCGAGCCCGGCGCCACTAATTTCCTCCTCGTCGGCACCGACAACAACGCGTGTGTCGATCCCGACTCGCCCTACGCACCCTTCATCCTCGGTCGGGAGAACTTTGGCGAACGCGCCGATGTGATCCAGATGTGGCGTGTCAACAGCGACACCGGTGCCGTCGCCGCGTTGTCGTTCCCCCGTGATCTCTTCGTTCGGATCGACGGTGGTCGACAGGGGCGCATCAACATCGCCTTCGACCCATCTGATCCCAACCGACTGATCTCGACCATCAGATCGAACTTCGGAATCGAAACCGATCACTACGTGCAAATCGACTTCTGCGCCTTCAAGCGCATGGTCGACTCAGTTGACGGCGTCGGCATACCGCTCGACTATCCGATCCGCGACCGCGGCACCGGCCTCACCATCACCAGCACCGGCTGCGTGAGTTTGGACGGCGACGACGCCCTCGCCTATGTGCGGGCCCGCAAGCTTGAGTACGAACGTCCTGCCGGCAGCGACAACTGGGTGCTCGACCCCTCAAGCGACTGGGGCAGGATCGCTCGCCAGCAGGACTTCCTTCGTCGCACCATCGCCAAGGTGATCTCTGCTGGCTTGTATCAACCATCGGTCGCACGGGCCCTCATCGAGGCCAATGCCGATGATGTGATCACCGACAGTGACCTTTCGCTCAGCGCGATGCTCGGCTTCGCCAGCGTGCTGCGATCGGTTGACACTGCCACCATCGGCTCGTATCAGATTGAGGCCACGGGCCGAACCGTGGGTGGACAGGCCGTGCTCATCCCGACGGTCGCCGGTGACTCTATGCAGGCGATCCTCGACATCTTCCAGGGTGACTCAACGATCGAGGGCAGCCCGGTGAGGCTCTCGGAACTCGCTGAGGCGACCACCACGACGATTCCGATGCCCGACACGACCACCGTGGAGAACACCGTCGAGAACACGGTCGAACCGGGCTCTGCCGGTGAACTCACCCCGCGGCTCGGGCTCATCCCACGTCAGGTGGGCCCCGACGACAACACCATCGGATGGGTCCCTGACCCGTCGGTCATCTGCGGCTGAGAGCCTCGTCAAGCGCCCGAACGACATCGGCCGGTCCTGACACCGACACGCATCGCGCCCCGACGAGATTGCAGAACGTCTGCGCTTCAGCATCGTCATCGGCCGGGGCGAGCACCACCAACTCATCGAGCGAACTCGCAGCGGCCACCATGTCTCCGGGCTCGGTCGCCCGACAATCAGACAGCACCACCGTGAGCCTTCGCCCGGCAGTGGCCGACGCGCACTGCGAACCCGCCGCCGACAACGCACCTGCGAGGTCGGTCGTACCATGACCGGTGAGACCGAGCACCTGATCGATGAGCGGCTCAGCGCCCTCAGCGCCGACCACAGGCGGTTCACCCATGTGTCGCAGTACGTCGACCTCGCCGGCAAATGCGAGCACCGCATGAGCGCCCGGGGCTCGACACGACACCGCGGCAGCCGCCAATGCAGCAGTGGCCAGGGCCTCGCCACGCATGGATCCAGATCGGTCGACCACCAGGCACAGCGCCGTGTCGGGTCGTTCCCAGATCACCTCGCGCAACTCCGCCGGATCGGGAACCCCGCCGCCGGCGGCGGCCACCGCCTCCACCGCGGCGTCGACGTCGAGGTCTCCACCTCCATCGTCGAGCGGACGAGATCGCAACCGGCCGACACGCCCTCTCACCGCCGGACCCTGCCGAGCGATGTCGATCGCAATACGGCAGGCCGCCGCACGCGCCTTGGCTCGTAACGTGTCGTCCACCGCTGCGGTGAGCGTTGCCAACATCGTCATCACCGCATCAGGATCGGACTCGAGCAGACGATCGAGCGCTGCCTCGTCGAGTTCGCCCACCTCTGGCGAGATCTGTTCGAACACCTCGTCGCCCGTGAGTTCGCGCCGAGACACCTTCGAACGGGTTGGCGGAGGCGAGCCCGAACTGTGCCGAGCATCAGGGGGCGGGTTCAGCCCGCCGGAGTCGCCCCCGTCGGGCGGATCACTTTTCCCTCATCCGCACCCGATCCGACGTCGTCGTCAACCTCGAACCATCGCGACCAGATGCACGTCAGGATCTCCTCGACACGCGCCGATACGCCTTCGCGCACCCTCACTCGTCCCGATAACGCCACCAAGAGCGCATCGAGTGTCACCCCGGGATCCATCACCGACATCGAACGCACGGCGGCCAGTTCGACAGCCACGGCCACCAAGTCGATCGCGCCTCGAACCGATGACCCCGAACGAAGATCGGGGTGATCACGGGTGTCGCGCACCGAGCCCACCGCGGCATTCACGAGTCGTTCGTCGGTGTGTGCGATTCGGCGAGCAACGATGGCGGTCTCCTCGTCAGCGCCCTGATACCCCATCGCTACCCGACACACCCGGTCGTAGACCGCACCAGAGATGCGGGCCGTTCCGATCGCATCGAACGGATTCATCGCCGCCACCAGACGGAACCCGTCGGTCGCCTCGACTCGTCCGAGACGCGGCACCGTCACCTCACGCTCACTCATCACCGTGACGAGCACATTGAGCGTCTCCTCCGGGACCCGATTGATCTCCTCGATGTAGAGCAGCGCGCCGTCACGAACCGCCCGAAGCAGCGGCCCATCGACGAACACCTCTGGGCTATAACCCTCCGAAAGCACAAGCGCCGGATCGAAATACCCGATCAACCGAGCCGGCGTCAGTTCGGCTGTTCCCTCGACGAACTCGAACCCGATGCCGAGCGCGCCAGCAACCGCTCGAAGCAACGTCGACTTTCCCGTTCCCGGGGGGCCTTCGAGCAGAACGTGACGATCAGCGGCAAGCGCAGCCACCACCAACTCGGACTCGCGAACACGCCCAACAACAGACGCGCCCAACACCTCGAGCAAGCGGGAGGTGTCGGTCATGAGTTGCGGAGCGTCGCCGGATCAGTCGTAGATGATGACGCCGCGGATGTTCTCGCCATTGCGCATCGCGTCATAGCCCTCATTTACCTGATCGAGGGTGTACGTGCGAGTGACCAGGTCATCGAGATTGAGCTGACCCTGGGTGTAGAGCTCCATCAGCCTGGGAATGTCGGTGCGGATATTGCCGGAGCCGAACAAAGATCCCACGATCTGCTTCTCGAACAGCGTCAGGAACGCCCCCGGAATCGAAATCGACTGCTCGCCCGTGGGGTGGATGTTCGTCACAACCGTGCGCGAACGCTTGGCGCTCAGCCAGAACGCCTGACCGAGCGCGTCTCCGTTGCCAACACCCATCGTCATGATGACCTTGTCGAAACCGCGGCCCCATGTCGACTCGCCGAGCTTCTCGATGGCCTCCTCAATCGAGGCGTAGGTGTGGGTGGCGCCGAAGGTCATCGCCTTCTCTCGCTTGAACTCGACCGGGTCGATTGCGGCGATCGCCCGAGCACCGGCCAACTTCGCACCCTGAATCGCATTCGCTCCGATCCCACCACATCCGACGACCGCGACGTACTCGCCCGGCTTCACATCGGCCGCGTACACCGCCGAACCCCAACCGGTGACCACACCGCAGCCGAGCAGGCAGGCCTTGTCGAGCGGCCAGTCCTTCTCGATCTTCACGCACGACGCCTCATTGACCACGGTGTGCTCGGCAAAGGTGCCGAGGAGACACATCAACGTGAGATCTCGCCCATCAAGGGTGTGATGTCGCGCGGTGCCGTCGGTGATCTGCATCCCCTTCGGGAACTCCGTGCCACCAACGTCACATAGGTTCGAGTGCCCCTCCGAGCATGGCCCGCACCGTCCGCAGGCCGGGATGAACCCGAACACCACGTGATCGCCGGGTTGCAGCCAGGTGACCCCCTCGCCAACTTCTAGAACCACACCAGCGCCCTCGTGCCCGCCGATGATCGGCAATGCTGGGGTAGCTCCGGCCAAGTCACCCGTCACGAGGTGCTCATCGGAATGACACATACCGGAGGCGGCGAGTTTGACAAGCACCTCCCCGGCCTTCGGCGGGTCGAGTTCGATCTCCTCGACGCTCCATGGCGCATGCACCTCATGCAGGATTGCGGCTCGTGTCCTCATATCGACTCCCCCCGGGATCATCGTGTTGTGATGGCGCCACAGTAGCGACCGCTCACCCATCTGGCGAGAGCGGAGGCCCGACGTTGTACGATCCACACATGAGTCCGACCCAGAATGACGTCACCACCAACATCGCCGATGACACCGAAATCGTCGACGAGGCCCCGACGGAGCTCGAACTCGTCGAGGAGATCTCGATCGACGGGATGTGTGGCGTCTACTGACGCCCCGTCCTGCATCGGAGCCCGACGTGCTCGACAGCCCACTCGGCCTGCATCCGTCGGTCGCACTGCGACCAGAACCCTTCGGTGCGCTCGCCTACCACTACGACAACCGACGGCTCGTGTTCTTGAAGCATCCATCGATGGTCGACCTCGTTCGCTCTCTCGATGAGCATCCCGACCTTCGCAGTGCGCTCGAGGCCAACGGCATTGCCGAGGACCGATGGGATGCCTACGACCGCGCTGTCACGTCGCTCATCGAATCCGACGTGGTGATCACACGATGACTCGCCTCGTCGACCAGATGAAGACGGGGCTCGACGCCCCGATCTGCATCACCTGGGAACTCACCTACGCCTGCAATCTTGCCTGCGTTCACTGCCTATCGTCATCAGGTCGGCGCGATCCCCGTGAACTCTCCACTGCCGAGGCGTTCCGTGTCATCGACGAACTGCGAGCCATGCAGGTCTTCTACGTGAACATCGGTGGTGGCGAACCGATGATCCGACGAGATTTCTTCGACATCGTCGAGTACGCCACCACCGGTGGCGTCGGCGTCAAATTCTCGACCAACGGCGCGTACATCGACGCTGAACGCGCCCGCCGACTTGCCGGCATGGACTACCTCGACATCCAGATCAGCGTCGACGGCGCCGACGAGGCGACCAACGACCGGGTTCGTGGTCAAGGGTCGTTCGCCACCGCACGCCGCGCCATGGAGAACCTCGCCGACGCTGATTTCGGCGAGTTCAAGATCTCCGTCGTCGTCACCCGCGACAACGTCTCGCAACTCGACGACTTCCTCGCCATGGCTGACGGATTCGGCGCCCAGTTGCGGCTCACCCGCCTGCGCCCATCAGGACGAGGTGTCGACACCTGGCACGATCTGCATCCCACGCTCGACCAACAACGCGAGCTGCACCGTTGGCTGCTCGCCCACGGCGAACGGGTGCTCACCGGCGACTCGTTCTTCCATCTCAATGCGTTCGGCGAGTCACTGCCTGGTCTCAACATGTGCGGTGCTGGCCGTGTGGTCTGCCTCATCGATCCGATCGGCGACGTGTATGCGTGCCCGTTCGTCATCCATGATGAGTTCCTCGCTGGAAACGTCCGCGATGCGGGCGGCTTCACCGATGTGTGGCGCACAAGCGACCTGTTCTCCGAACTCCGCGAACCCCAATCGGCGGGTGCCTGCGCCAGCTGCGGCGCCTGGGACGCCTGTCAGGGCGGATGCATGGCGGCGAAGTTCTTCACCGGGCTGCCGCTCGACGGGCCCGATCCCGAATGCGTCGGTGGCGAGGGCGAGCACGCTCTCACCGCAGTCACGAGCGTCCCCAAGCCTTCAGGCGATCACTCACGCCCGGTTCCGGTCGAACTCGGACGACGGTGACGCCATGTGGGCCGTGTGGATCCTCGGCTGTCTGGTCGCTTACCTGATCGGCACCTTTCCGAGTGCACCGATCTTCGCCCGCGCCGCCGG
This sequence comes from Actinomycetota bacterium, assembly GCA_027730505.1. GTDB lineage: Bacteria > Actinomycetota > Acidimicrobiia > Acidimicrobiales > Ilumatobacteraceae > Casp-actino5. Next base: position 19,926 of record JAQCGT010000019.1, read on the forward strand.
CATCGACATCACGGCCTTCGGTTCCGGCAACCCGGGCGCATCGAACATCGCCCGAGCGCTCGGTTGGCGAAAGGGCGTCTGGGTGTTCGTGCTCGATGCAGCGAAGGGTGCCCTCGCTGCCGGAATTGGCCTCATTGCCGATGGCCGTCCACTCGGCTATGTGATGGCGGCATGCTCAGTCGTCGGGCATGTCTTCCCGATCGGTCGGGGATTCCGAGGGGGCAAGGGCGTCGCAACCGGAGGCGGGGCCTTCGCCGTGATCTCGCCGGTCGTGTTCCCATTTCTCATTCTGATCTGGCTCGTGGTGTCGAGACTGACCAAGGTGGCAGCGCTGGCGTCGATTTTGGCCGTGTCGGCGCTACCGATCGGTGTGGCAATCGTCGGCCGAGAGCCGTGGGAGGTGCCGGCCACCATCGCCCTGTGTGCGCTCGTCATGGTGAGGCACCTTGGCAACATGAAGCGAATGGTGACCCGCCGGGAGAACCGGATCTAGGCGATCCCGGAATCCAACCCGAGTTCAGTCACCAACTCACCGAAGTCGAGGTCATCGAGTTGGGGCAGGTGGCGATCGACGACGTCGATCAACAGGTGCTGCCAGATGTCTCGCCTGAAGAAGAACCGCCCCTCTCTCACCACGTAGTTCAACAAGAAGAACCGATACGCCTCTTTTAAGAACAGCACTTCAGCAGCCGAGAGAGGGAACACCGAGTGGTAGGCCCGCAGGAACAGCTTGAACCGCGGTTCGAACAGCGGGTGCGCCCCATAGGTGAACACGCTGCGGTCGCCCGTGCGTGATGACACCCGCGACAAGAAGTAGAAGTCGAGCAACCGACTCTCGTAACGGAACCAGTCGTAATCCCAACGGGAGAACAGCCGGAACGACCCATCAGCATCCATCTCGACCGAGAAGTTGCCGAGATTCCAATCGATGAGCACCGGCATCTTCGGCCAGTAGTCGTAACCGCAGTCGCGCACCGCCATCAAGAACCGGTGGGTATGTCGCCGCACGAGGTTCACGCGCGACGGGTCGAGGCCGAGTTCATCGGGTGCCCGTCTGCTCGCCGTCAGGTCGTACAGGGCGATCGCATCAGAGGTGACCGTTTTGGATGTGGGGGGTACCAGTCTCGCCACGGCTGCGGTCGCCCGATGGAACCGGGCCACCTCCTCGCCGAAGTTCACGACCTGGGACTCGGTCAGGATGGCCGGGAGTCGATCGCGCACCTGCACCTCCCGGTAGAACACCGCCCACATCTCGCCGTCGTACCAGATGTACGGCCGCCCGTCGGCGGTGAGCATGCTCGCCATGAAATGCTCGTAGGGCCCGCCCTCGAGCAGCCGCGAGGTGCGATGCAAGCGATCGTGATCCTCGGCAAACAGGAAGAACGAGCCGTAGTTCGAGCTCTTGGCGATCACCGTGTCGCCGTCGGACAGAACCAACCGATACACGCGGTTCGTCGACACCATCGCCGACAGTTCGACGAACTCCGTGATCGATCGTCGGTCTCCGTAGTCGCGCCAGGCAGACTCGATGACCCCGCGATGCCTCGCTTCGAGTTCACGCAGGTCGTCGCTCATCGGAAACTCCGAAGGCGAAGACTGTTCGAAACCACGAACACACTCGAGAACGCCATAGCCGCGCCGGCGATCACCGGCGACAGCCGGCCCGACACGGCCAGCGGGATGGCCGCCACGTTGTAACCGAACGCCCAGAACAGATTGCCTCTGATGGTCGCCAGCGTACGACGCGACAGCCTGATGGCATCGACGACAGCTGTCAGTTCACTGCGTACCAAGGTGAGATCGCTCGCATTCACCGCCACATCGGCTCCGGTGCCCATCGCGATACCAAGATCCGCCGCAGCCAACGCGGCCGCATCGTTGACCCCATCACCCGCCATCGCCACAACACGACCCTCGGCCTGCAGGGCACGCACGGCGGCCAGCTTCTCAGCGGGAAGCACCTCGGCCCGCACATCTCCGGCAGCGATGCCGACGGCAGCGGCCACAGCCTGTGCAGCATCCGCCCGATCACCGGTGAGCAACATCGGGCGAAGCCCGAGGGCTCGGGCGCTCGCCACCGCTGCCGCACTGGAGGGCTTGGGTTCATCGGCCACCGCCACGATGCCGATCGGCCTGCCGTCAGCCCACACCTCGATGAGGGTCGCTCCCGGAGCGTCATCCAGTGCTGAGTCGGCCGGCGCCCGACCGATCTCCACGACGACGTCCCCAACCCGACCGGAGATGCCAACACCGGGATGATCTTGGACCCCACTAGCCGACGAGATCTCGCCCAGTCGCAATATCGCCTCGGTGGTCACTGCAACTGCGATCGGATGACGGCTGCCGGCCTCGACCGCACCGGCGAGAGCGAGCAGGCGGGTCTCGTCAACACCGACAGCAGGTGCGATGCCGACGACCCGCATCGTGCCCGTCGTCACCGTGCCCGTCTTGTCGAGCACCAGCGTGTCCACACGTCTCGTCGACTCGAGCACCTCGGGTCCGCGGATCAGGATGCCAAGTTGGGCGCCACGCCCGGTGCCGACGAGCAGCGCTGTCGGCGTGGCCAGCCCCAATGCGCACGGACAGGCGATGATCAGCACCGCCACCCCTGCCGCGAACGACCGTTCCGTCGAACCGTCGACGATCAGCCAACCGATCGTCGTCATCACGGCGAGCGAGATCACGATCGGCACGAACACCGCCGACACCCGATCAGCCAACCGCTGCACGGGCGCCTTGCCCGACTGAGCCTGCGAAACCAACCGAGCCATATGCGCCAGTTGTGTGTCGGCGCCGACGCTCGTCGCTTTGACGATCAACAACCCGGTCGAATTGACCGATGCTCCGACGACTTCCGAACCCGGCGACACCTCCACCGGAACGCTCTCACCGGTCAGCAACGAGAGGTCGACCGCTGATCGACCCTCGATCACAACCCCATCGGTTGCCACTCGATCTCCCGGGCGCACCACGAACACATCGCCGACCTCGAGTTGATCCGCTGGAATCGTCACCGTCACGCCGTCAGCTCCACGCACGTCCACGTCGGAGACAGCGAGGTCCAAAAGCGAGCGTAAGGAGTCCCCAGCGCGCCGTTTGGATCGAGTCTCGAACCACCGTCCGGCCAAGATGAATGCCACCACCGTCGAGGCGACCTCGAGATAGATGTGATGCGACGCGGCGTCGCCGACGTCCATCGACATGTTCATGGTCATCCCGATCTCACCGGCCTCGGTCGCGATCAGCGCCCAGATCGACCAGGTCAGCGCTGCGATAACCCCGACCGACACCAAGGTGTCCATCGTCGCCTGGCGGTGACGAAGATTGAGCACCATTGCACGATGAAACGGCCAGGCCGACCAGATCGACACGGGCAGCGCCATTACGAGCGCCACCCACTGCCATCCCGGGAACTGCGTCGGCGGAATCATCGAGAGCACGAGCACTGGCACGCCAAGCACGACCGCAACGATGAGCCGGCGCCGGAGGTCGGCCGCTCGCTGTTCAACATGGGCAGATTCGTCGTTGCTGGGAACGCTCGCCGTATAGCCGACGTCGACGATCGTGTCGACGAGCATCGAGACCGGATCATCGATGGTCAGCGTCGGGTCGACCACGATCGTTGCTCGTTCGGTCGCGTAGTTCACGCTCGCCGAGACTCCCTCAACCTTGTTCAATCGACGTTCGATACGGGCCGCGCAAGCCGCACAGGTCATACCCCCGACGGCGAGTTCGACCTGCCGGGTATCAGGCGACGTCGAAACCGGCTTCATCGATCGCCGCCACCAGCGCATCTCGGTCGAGCGTCGACCCGGTCACGGTGACGAGTTTGGTGTCGAGGTCGACCACGACCGACGACACACCCGGAACCGATGACACCTCTCGGGTGACCGCGGCTTCGCAATGGCCACACGTCATCCCTGGAACGGACAGGATCACGGCCTCGATCTCCATGGGCGTCACCCTAGGCCCGCTCCGTCTCCCAGCAACCGGGCAGACAGAAAGTCGAGCACCTTCTCGACCGAAGCATCATCGCGCTGCTCGGTGAGCACCGAGTGGTCCGATGGCGACGAACTCGGCAACTCGACGGCGATGAACGCCTCGCCGAGAAGATTGCGCAACGTGTCGAACCGAGTGCCGACTGCACGGTCATCGGTGAATCGCAGCCCGAGCACCTGGCATCCCTGTGACGCACGCTCTACCACCACCGCCAGATCTGCCGGATCGAGCCCGAGGTCGACGCCACGGCGGTCACCCGCCGGGAGCGGCAACGAGGGCTGTGAGAGCACCGGCGCCACCATCGTCTCGTCCACCATCATGCCGAGCGCGAATCCACCGGAGAAGCACATGCCGACAGCGCCGATGCCGGGTCCCCCCACCTCGGCATGGAGATGCCGCCCAAGAGCACGAAGCCATCCGACCACCGGCGAGGTCTTGCCCACCGCCCACGTCGAGAACTCGCGGGAAACACACACCTTGGCGAACGACGATGCGAGATAGCCCTTCGACGGACCCCGTCCTGCAACGCCGACGAGGTCGGGCATGGCGACGGTGAACCCTCGCTCCACGACCTCCTCGGCGAATCGCAACACCTTCGGGGTGATGCCCGGAATCTCGTGGATGACGATCACTGCCGGCCCAGAGCCACGGCGGTACCAATCGTGGGTGAAACCCGCCGCAGTGAACGAGTGCGAGGTCCAACCCGCCAGCGCACTCATCGGGCCGACCCCTGACGAAGCGCAGTGAGCGCGCCGATGGCGAGGTCCTCCACTGCCGAGCGAAATGACTCGAGCAACTCTGGATCGATCGCGTCGCCCATCGCTCCATTGACATATCGGGCGTACACCCCTTCGGAGATCACAGCGAGGCGGAAGGCTGAGAATGCCACGTAGTAATCGATGCGAGAGACGTCTCGACCCGTCCTGGCGGCGTAGCGCTCCACCAACTCACCATACGACGGGAAGCCACCAGCACCCGTTGGGTCATTCGGTCGCTTGCCATCACCCTCAGGCGTCGCCCAATAGACACCCAGATAGCCGAGATCTGCGAGCGGATCGCCGAGTGTGCACAACTCCCAGTCGAGAACGGCCGCGATCCGACGGCGATCGAGATCGGTGAGGCAATTGCCGAGGCGGTAATCGCCGTGAGCGATGACCACACCCTGCTGATCGGGGATCGCCGCTGCCAGCAGCGCCGCCACCTCGTCGATTGCGGGAAGATCACGGGTTCGAGAATCAGCCCACTGGCGGGTCCAGCGCCGAAGTTGACGCTCGACGTATCCCTCGCGCCGCGCCAGATCACCAAGTCCCACCGCGTCGACGTCGATCGCATGAAGGTCGGCGAGCACATCGATGAGATCGAACGCGATGTCACGCTTGGTCTCACTGGAAAGCGCTGCCCCCTTGTCGGGGTGATCGAGCACCACGCCGTCCACGAAACCCATCACGTAGAACGGTGCGCCGTTCACCGCCTCATCGGTGCAGAGCCCATGCGTCGGCGGCACCGGCACACCGGTGGTGCCGACCGCCGAGATGATGCGGTGCTCGCGGGCCATGTCATGGGCAGTCGCCAGCACATGTCCGAGCGGCGGGCGACGCAACACATACCGATGTCCTGCTGAATCGGAGACCCGGTAGGTCAGATTCGACCGCCCGCCCTCGATCAACTCGAAGGTGAACGGTCCGATAGCACCGCCGACGTTCGACTCGAGCCAAGCAGGAACGGTGATTGCATCGATTCCGGGGACGTCGGGCATGGGCGCCGAACCTACTCAGCCGGGTCGTCCGACCGCCACAACCTTCGACCAGTTCACGTTCGAAACCTTCACGTGGGTCGACGAGTTGGGGGCGTGCACGAGTTGTCCGTTGCCGAGATAGATGCCCACGTGGCTGATCGGTGAGTAATAGAACAGCAGGTCACCTGGCTGTGCTGCCGCTATCGGGACCCTGGGCACTGCGTCGGCCTGCATGCGAGAGTTCCGAGGCAGTGACACACCTGCCTGCGCCCAGGCGTAATAGGTGAGTCCCGAACAGTCGAATGACACACCGGGCGATGCCGTGGCGTAGCGATATGGGACACCCAATTGTCCGAGAGCGGCCTGAATCGCCACACCAGCCAGACCTGAAGGCGCCGGGTAGTTCGCTGCGAACGACGCCGACTCGGAGTCTTCTGCTGCCGCACCAGAGGAGAACGAGTCACCCGCTGCAGCCTGCTCAGCAGCGAGTTGGCGCTGAAGTCGCTCAAAGGCGAGCTGGGATCGACGCTGCTCTTCGGCGGCGATCAACTGTCCGAGTTTTGCCTCAGCGTCATCACGAGCACTCTCATACGTGCTCGTTGCGCTCTCGACTTCGTCGATCATCCCTGAGATCGAGTCAGCCAACTGCTCGGCCTCACCCAACAGACGGTTGAGTTCGATCTGCTCGAGTTCGAGGGACCGGATCGCCTCACCGAGGTCATCGCTGGTCCCTGCGCCCACCTTGAGGGCAACTCGTGAGAGTTGATCGCGCGTCAGGTCATCGCTGTACGAATCGGCGTTCGAGAGCAGCGGGCCGAGCACGTCGGTGCCCGAGCGCGTGAAGGCCCGCACGGCAACCGTCGACAGGTCTCCCTGCAACTCAGCCAACTCGGCCTGACGCAGCGCCACACGGCCCTTGGCGAGGTCGATGTCGCCATTAAGGCGCCGCTGATCGTCCATCGCCACGGCATAATCCTCGGCGAGGATGTCGGCCCGTTCGTGAAGTCGCTCGAGTTCGTCGACGATCCGCTCAACTTCGGCCTGCTGTTGGTCGATCGTCTGCGCATGAGCGGCGTCGGGAAGCAATGGAACCGAGAACACGAGCACCCCGGCGAGCCCGAGGCCACGGCGGAATCGACGCTTGGCAGAGGGGGATGAACCCAGATGCGACATGCAGAATTGAGCGTAGCCGATGTTACGAAAACATTGCGATCGGCCGGTCGATCACTCCCACTCGATCGTCCCGGGCGGCTTCGACGTGATGTCGTAGGCGACACGATTGATGCCCGGCACCTCGTTGATGATCCGTTGTGACATGCGCTCGAGCAAGTCATACGGCAGACGCGCCCAGTCGGCAGTCATCGCATCGTCGCTCGTCACGGCACGAATGATGATCGGATGCCCGTAGGTGCGCTCATCACCCATCACCCCCACCGAACGAATGTCGGGGAGCACCGCAAACGCCTGCCAGATCTCGCGCTCGAGTCCGGCATCGGCGATCTCAGCCCGCACGATCGCATCGGCTTCTTGCAGCACCGCCACCCGCTCCGGGGTCACCTCTCCGATGATCCGAACGCCAAGTCCCGGCCCGGGGAACGGCTGGCGCCAGACCATCTCATCGGGGAGTCCTAACTCGGTGCCGAGCGCACGAACCTCGTCTTTGAACAGGTCCCGCAATGGTTCGACCAACTCGAGGGTCATGTCGTCGGGGAGGCCACCGACGTTGTGATGACTCTTGATCACCTCAGCCGTGCCGTCGGTGCCACCACTCTCGATGAGGTCGGGATACAGCGTGCCCTGGACCAAGTAGCCAGCCTCGGTGATGCCACCGGTGTGCTCCTCGAAGATCCGGATGAACAACTCGCCGATCGCCTTGCGTTTCGCCTCGGGTTCGGTGACACCGGCGAGACGCTCGAAGAAGCGCTCCCCTGCGTCCACGTGGATCAGTTCGATCCCCATATTGCGCCTGAACGTCTCGACGACCTGCTCGCTCTCACCCTTGCGCATGAGGCCGGTGTCGACGTAGACGCAGGTGAGTTGATGGCCGATGGCCTGATGAACGAGCGCCGCGGCCACCGAGGAGTCGACACCACCGGAGAGCCCACAGATCGCACGACCGTCGCCGACCTGGGCCCTGATCCGCTCGATCTGGTCGACGATCACTGACGACATCCGCCACGCCGGCTCGCAGCCGGCAAGATCGTGCAGGAACGTCTTGAGAACCTGCATGCCGTACGGTGAGTGCACGACCTCGGGATGGAACTGCACTCCCCAGATCTTCCGCTTGTCATCCTCGAGCACCGCCACGGGCGCGTCAGGGGTTGATGCCGAGCACCGGAAACCGTCTGGCACCTCGGTGATCGCATCGAAGTGACTCATCCACACGTCGTGCACCTCGGGGATCGACGCGCCAAACACCGACGAGTCGCCCCGGCGGGTCAAGACCGCCCGCCCGTACTCGCCGCGAGAGCCCCGAGAGACGGTGCCTCCGAGTTGCTGGGCGATGAGTTGCGCGCCGTAGCAGATGCCGAGAATGGGCACACCCAAGTCGTAGATCGCCGGGTCGAGCGTTGGGGCTCCATCGACGTGCACGCTCTTGGGCCCACCCGACAAGATGATCGCCGCCGGCGCGATCTCGGCGATCTCGGTGGCGCTGATGTGATGCGGCACGATTCGGGAGAACACCTGCAGTTCTCGGACCCGACGAGCGATGAGCTGGGCGTACTGTGCCCCGAAGTCGACGACAAGCACCTGCTGACGTCCGGGATCGTTGGAGGGTCCGATGTTGTCGGTCAAGACTCCGATGGTAGACAGGCTGGGTGCACGAACGCAGATTCACCTCCGCTCTCGCCATCGTGATCGCCGTGTTCTCAATTGGACTCATGCCGGGCGGGTTTGCATCGGCGCAGGACGACAGCGATATCACCACCGTCACCGTCAACGAGTTCCTTCCCACCGACCGTGACCTCAGTGACTGCATCAGTGCATTGCCCAAGCCGGGATGCGGCAGCGACGCCCGCGGCGGTTGGCGCCAGACCGCCGTGTTCGGCATGGTGATCGCCGGCCTCGCCTTCATCGGCTGGCGCGTCGTCGTCGGCGCTCGTCGTCACCCCGACGAACCCGCCACCAGCGATCAGCTGTAGGAGCGCACGAGCAGATCGACGAGCATGTGCGCCGTCGCCCCCCAGACGGTCTCGTCAGCCAGCTCGAAGAAGTGCAGGAGACGGTCGGTTGGGGGGTGGCCCCAACGCTCGCCGTGATACACCCCCGGCGTGACCAACTCGCGAACAGGAACCCACATCACTCGGTCCACCTCTCCTGAGGCCGGTTCGAGGGGCCACGGGCGTTCGGTGACCGCCACTTTCGGGATGATGTAGCTCATCGAGACCACGGTGTTGATGTGGGAGAGTTCGCCGAGCACCGTCACCCGATTCGGATCGAGACCGACCTCCTCGTTCGCCTCTCGGAGCGCCGTCTCGGTCGGTGTCTCTCCCGGGTCCATGCGACCTCCGGGAAACGAGATCTCACCTCGGTGATGACGAAGCGTCATCGACCGTCGGGTCAGCAACACCTCGGGGCCATCATCGCCACGGGCGAGCGTCACGAGCACCGCAGCGGGTCGCGCACCGTCGAACGCCGGCTGCAAGGAATTCCCCTGCTCGTCGACGATCGAATTCAGTCGACCGAGATCAGGGAGTGGACCCGTGCCGGTCCACGGCGTCTCGGCCACCGACTTCCACACCCGGGGCCGGGGGACGACTTGGTCGCC
>JAQCGT010000135.1 GCA_027730505.1 Actinomycetota bacterium
GCACGATCTCCGATGTCTTGCCGTGCATCAACTCGGGCGCACGCACCACCCGTGCTCCAAAGGCATGCCCGATCGCCTGATGCCCAAGACACACACCGAACACCGGCACACCACGCTCGGCGAACGCACCGATCGCATCGACGATGATCCCCGCGTCCTCCGGGCGGCCCGGCCCAGGTGACAGCAACACGCCATCAGGCTCCAACCCGACCGCCTCGGCAACCGTCAACGCATCATTGCGATGCACCACCGGATCAGCGCCGATCTCACCTAGGTACTGCACGAGGTTGTAGACGAACGAGTCATACGAATCGATCACCAAGATGCGGGCCACCCCCCAAGCCTGCCGCATGACACGTCACAAACCACACTCACAATCGCCCCTCACCAAACGTCGCTGTGCCAGGCCTCTTGAGAACCTGCCTAGACTGACTCGCCGTGGCTCCTCCGAAGCGCAAGACCGGCGGTCGCACCACCCCCAAAGGTGGCGACCAGAACACCGGCAACGGCCCCAGTGCATCGGCGCGTTACACGCCGCCCGTGCCCGAGGCAGCCAAGGTCAGCCCACCATGGATCCCGGTGCTCATGCTCACCCTGTTGATCCTCGGCGTGATCGTGATCATGCTCCGCAACCTCGTCTTCGCCGGCAACAACTGGTTGCTGCTCGTCGGACTCGGGTCGGTGCTCGGCGGCCTCTACACCGCCACCAAGTGGCGATAGCGCCACAGCGTTGACGAAACGCTTGATACTGCACGATTCGGACGCCTGACTGCCCTGCGTCCACAGGTCGAATGAACAGCGCCATCTGCAAATCACACAGGGTTATCCACAGGCCTGTGCGTTTCTGACAACCCTGTTACTCGAAGAGGGGCGCGACGACCGTCATTTCCTCGAGACAGTGCTTCGGCGGCGGCGGATCCTCATCTGGAGCCAGAGTCAACTTCAATTCCACCCCGCAGACCCCACACCGATACCTCACGTTCACCCGACGCATCTCACCGGCCGGTGGAGGGGGTGGCGGCGGCATCGACACCGCCCGCAACATCTTGATGCCCATCCGCCACAGCAGGATCATCATCAAGAAACCGGTGCCCGTCCAGATCACAGAACCCACAGACACAGCAAACACGCTAGCCACCACCCGATCGGGTTGTCCCCAGAGGCTGTGGATAACCGAAAAAGGACCGTGCGTAATCAGCCAAGACGCTCGATGATGGTCGCATTCGCCATGCCACCACCCTCACACATCGTCTGCAGACCAAACCGGCCACCCGTGCGCTCCAACTCATTCAGCAACGTCGTCATCAGGCGGGCACCCGAACAACCAAGCGGGTGACCAAGCGCAATCGCCCCACCATTCGGATTCACCTTGTCCATGTCGGGATGGAACTCCTTCTCCCACGCCAACACCACCGACGCAAACGCCTCGTTGATCTCGACCAGGTCGATGTCATCCATCGACATACCGGCACGCTCCAACACCTTCGCCGTCGCCGGAATCGGCGCCGTCAACATCAACCGCGGATCAGCACCAGCGAGCGAGAAGTTCACGAACCGGGCCCGAGGCGTCAACCCCAGAGCCGCCGCCTTCTCCTCGCTCATGATCAACAACGCCGACGCGCCATCGGTGATCTGGCTCGAGTTGCCGGCCGTGACCCGGCCGCCATCCTCCTCCGCGCGGAACGACGGCTTCAGATTGCCGAGCGTCTCCATCGTCGTGTCACGCAGACCCTCATCAACCGTCACCATCTCGCCATCAGCACCCAACACCGGCAAGATCTCACGCTCAAAACGACCCTCGTCGGTCGCCCGCCGAGCGAACTGCTGCGAACGCATGCCGAACCGGTCGAGATCCTCACGGGTCAGATCCCACTTGTCGGCAATCAACTCGGCCGAGATGCCCTGAGGCACCAAGCCGCCCTGATCGGCATAGCGAGCACCCACCTTCGGGCCGAACGGGAAGCCGTACTTGCCATCGATCATCGAGGCACCCATCGGCACCCGCGTCATCACCTCAACACCAGAGGCCACAACCACGTCATACGCACCGGCGATCACACCCTGCGCCGCGAAGTGAGCCGCCTGCTGACTCGAACCACACTGACGATCGATCGTCGTGCCCGGCACGGTCTCGGGCCAACCAGCCGCCAACACCGCGTTACGAGCCACGTTCGCCGCCTGCTCACCGACCTGCATCACGCAGCCCATCACCACGTCATCAACGAGACCCGGATCGAGATCGTTGCGCTCCTGCAACGCCTTGAGCGTCTCAGCAGCCAGATCGACCGGGTGCCACTCCTTCAGCTTCCCATTGCGCTTCCCCAAGGGAGTGCGGATGGCATCAACAATCACGGCATTGGTCATGGCCACATCATGCTGCGGCGGCCTCACCATTACGTAACCGGAGGCAACCATCAGTAGACCAATGTCACATCGGGATGCGAGACTGAATCCATGACGTCTCCCCGCGCCACCATCGAACAAGTGCACGACATGGCCAAGGGCCGCACCGTGCCCATGGAATTCGTGAAGATCGCCGCCGAACGGCCCGACGCCGTGCTGCTGCGCTCCATGGCCAGCGCCCCCGGCGCACCCGAAGCCTCATGGAACACCTGGACCCTCGGCGATGTCCGCTCACTCGCCGCCCGCGCCGCCGCCGGCTACCAGGCCCTCGACGTGGAACCGGGCGAACGCGTCATGATCATGATGCGCAACCGGCCCGACTTCCACTGGCTCGACCTCGGTGCCCAATTCGTGCGCGCCACCCCCGTCAGCATCTACAACTCGTCATCGGCTGAAGAGATCCAATACCTCGCCAGCCACGCCGAGGCCCGCATCATGATCCTCGAAGACGCAGGGTTCCTCGCCAAGGTGATGGAGATCCGCGACGAGCTCCCACTCGTCGAACACATCTTCGTACTCGAAGCACCCACCGACGGACTGCCCGACGGCGTCCGCCTCGTCGACGAACTGCTCGCCAACGGCGAAGCCGACCTCGACACCCTCGCCGAAGTCACCAGCCCCGACGACCTCGCCACCTTGATCTACACCTCAGGCACCACTGGGCCGCCCAAGGGCGTGATGGTCAGCCAATACAACGTCATCTATGCCATCAACATCCTGCGCGAGGTGCTCGACGAAGACGACATCGAAACCTGGCGTGCCGTGTCGTATCTGCCGATGGCCCACATCGCCGAACGCGTCACCACCCACTACCAAGCCATGGTCATCGGCTTCGAAGTCACTTGCTGCCCCGACCCGGCGCTGCTCTCGGCCTACCTGCGTGAAGTGCACCCCCTGATGCTCTTCGGCGTGCCCCGCGTCTTCGAGAAGATCTACGCCGGCGTCAACGCTGCGCTGTCGATGGACCCCGAGAAGGCCAAAGCCTTCAACGACGGCGTCGCCGCCGCCATCGAGATCAAGCGCGCCGAGCGCGCCGGCACCATCACCGACGAACAGCGAGAAACCCTCGCCTTCCTCGACGCCGTCGCCTTCGCCCAGGTGCGGGCCCTTGTCGGACTCGACGAGATCCGCATCGCCATCACCGGTGCTGCACCGCTGCCAGCCGAAATCCTCGAGTGGTTCAACGCCATCGGCATCAACCTCGCCGAGATCTACGGGCTGTCCGAAACCACCGGCCCGCTCACCTTCAGCCCCAAAGCCAACAAACCCGGCTACGTCGGTCAGGCGTGCCCCGGTATGGAAGTGAAACTCGGCGACGACGGCGAAGTGCTCACACGCGGCGGCAACGTGTTCCACGGATACCTCAAGGCCCCCGACAAGACCGCCGAAGCCCTCATCGACGGCTGGTTCCACACCGGTGACATCGGCATCCTCGACGATGAGGGCTACCTCAAGATCGTCGACCGCAAAAAAGAACTGATCATCACCTCCGGTGGCAAGAACATCAGCCCCGCCAACCTCGAGGCAGCGCTCAAGATGATCCCGGTCATCGGACAGGCCTGCACCATCGGCGACAACCGCAAGTACCTGTCAGCGTTGCTCGTGCTCGACCCCGAAGCCACACCCGTGTGGGCCGCCGCGAACGGCAAAGAGGGCATGAGCCTCGCCGACCTCGCCACCGACCCCGAGGTGATCGCCATGGTCCAAGCCGGTGTCGACGAGGTCAACACCAAGTTCGCCCAGGTCGAACAGATCAAGAAGTTCACCCTCCTCGGTGAGGAATGGATGCCCGACTCCGATCTGCTCACCCCCACCTCGAAGCTCAAGCGCCGCGGCATTCACGCTCGCTACGCCGCCGAGATCGAGGCCATGTACGACGGCGCCTGAGTAGTCGACTCAGAGCTCGAGATCGTCGTCGGCTACGTCGGCGTCCGGCTCGACCTCAGGAGTGAGCACCGACAGCACCTCGTGGATCACATCGATCTGCTCATCGGACAACTCACGGGCGAAGCCATCCTGAACAGCACGGCGATACGTCACATTCATCGCGCGCCACAGGTTGCGGCCGCGCCGCGTCAACGAGACCTCGATCGCACGGAAATCACCCAGATCGGGAGCACGCCGCCGCGTCACCCAGCCATCTTCCTCAAGACGGTCCAACCGCCGCGACAGGCTCGACAACGGCAACCCCAACTCGACCGCCACATCCGAGGGACGCGACGCACCACCGAGACGCTGCAACGCCGCCAACACATCGAACCAGTTCAACGGGATGTCCCACTCGGCCCGCAACGCCGCGTCGATCCCACGCTCGACCTCAGCCACGCGCGACTGCAACCCACGCCACGCGCCGAGACGCCACGCATCCAGTCGAGCCATGGCCACCAGTGTGGCGCGATCTAGGTTGGCGCCATGACGACCCCGCTCACCGTCGACGCGATCAACGCCGCCGTCATGGCCTCATTCCCGGGATCGCACCACCGTTGCCACGAGATCGGTGACGGCTACGCCATCAGCCGTTTCACACCTGACGAGACCAGCATCCGACCCGGCGGCTACATCTCCGGGCCCACCCAGTTCGCCGCCGCTGACGCCGTGCTCTGGTACGCATCATTCGTCGCCCTCGGCCGCATCGAGGAAATGGCCCTCACCAGCGAACTCTCGATCAGATTCCTGCGTCCCGCTATCGGCGACGTGCTCTGGGCCCGCGGCGACGTCAACATCGTCACCCGA
>JAQCGT010000020.1 GCA_027730505.1 Actinomycetota bacterium
GCCTTCTTCACCGCCGCCTTCTGGGCGGGAGCAGCCTTCTTCACCGCCGCCTTCTTCGCCACCGACTTCTTCGCCGGAGCAGCCTTCTTCAACGCCGCCTTCTTCGCCACCGACTTCTGGGCGGGAGCAGCCTTCTTCACCGCCGCCTTCTTCGCCGGAGCAGCCTTCTTCGCCGCAGACTTCTTCGCCGGAGCTTTCTTTGTTGCTGCCATGGGGGAATGACCTCCTGATCAGTGGACGGGGAGACTACCCCGTCGGTTACCTCACGAGACGGCCGAGATGACGATGACCTCAGAATCACCAACGGTGGTCTCAACCTCCACCGTCAGGGTCTCGCCGAGGACCATCTCTCGGTGGACGTCGAATGCTGCGAGGGTGTCGCTATCGGCCGTGAGATGGAGCCTGATCCGGTCCGATACGGCGAGCCCAGCCTCGCGTCGAGCAGTCTGAATCCTGCGAATCAGGTCGCGGGCTGCACCTTCAGCCTCGAGCTCAGGGGTCACCACAGTGTCGAGCACGACGATTCCGCCCCGTCGAGGCAGCGTTGCGGCGGCACCCTCACCTGACCTCGAGACCAACCGGAACTCGAACTCGCCCTCGTACAGCACCTCGCCTCCAACGGTGACCACCCCATCGGTGATGGACCAGTCTCCCGCCTTGTGTGCGGCAATCACCCGTTGGGTTGAAGCGCCGAGACGTGGGCCGAGCGCTTTCGGAGAAAGCACCAGCTCCTCGGTTCCGTGTCCGGCGACATCGTCGGTCAGTTCCACATGCTTGACGTTCACCTCGTCACGCAGGATGTCGACGTGTGGAAGAACCAACCCCACATCAGGAGTGGCCACCACGGCGGCGGCGAGTGGAAGGCGAACCCGGAGCCCCTGCGATTTACGAAGTGAGAGAAGCGTTGAGCACGCGTCGCGGACTCGATCCATTCCACCTTTGAGTTCGGGGTCTACCGGCAGCGATTCTCTACTCGGCCAATCGGTTAGGTGCACGCTCTCCCCGCCGGTGAGCCCTACGTGGATGTGCTCGGCCACCATTGGCAGCAACGGAGCCGCAACGCGGCACAGGATCACGAGGGCGGTGTGGAGGGCGTCGATCGCGTCCTGCTCCCCCTCCCAGAATCGGTCTCGGCTCCGACGGATGTACCAGTTGGTGAGGGTGTCGAGGAACCGATGGATCTGTTCGGCCGCACCGAAAAGGTCATACGCGTCCATCGACTCGGTGACGTCGCCGACGAGTTCATGCAACTCGCCCATGAGGTACCGATCGAGGACGGCGTCGAAGTCGGTCCGCATGGTCCCGCTTCGATCGGCAGCACCGGCATAGAGCGTCAGGAAGTAGTAGGCGTTCCACAGCGGAAGGATCACTTGACGGACCGTGTCGCGCATTCCGGACTCGGTGACCGAGAAGTCCGCTCCGCGGAGGATTGGCGATGACAACAGGTACCACCGCATCGCATCTGAACCATGCACGTCGAACATCTCGTTCGGGTCGGGATAGTTGCGCAGCGACTTGGACATCTTGGCCCCGTCGTCACCGAGCACGATTCCGTGGCTGACGCAATTCGAGAAGGCAGGGCGATCGAACAGCGCCGTCGCCAAGACATGCATCGTGTAGAACCAGCCGCGGGTCTGGCCGATGTACTCGACGATGAAATCACCCGGGTAGTGGTGTTCGAACCATTCGGCATTCTCGAATGGGTAGTGCACTTGAGCAAACGGCATCGACCCTGACTCGAACCAGCAATCGAGCACCTCAGGCACACGACGCATCATCGAGCGACCCGATGGGTCATCTGGATTGGGCCTGACGAGATCATCGATCGCCGGGCGATGAAGGTCGGTGACCGACACACCGAAGTCCGCCTCGAGTTGAGCGATCGATCCGTAGACATCGGTTCGCGGATAGTTCGGGTCGTCGCTCTGCCACACCGGTATCGGCGAACCCCAGAATCGGTTTCGGCTGATGGACCAGTCACGAGCGTTGGCGATCCATTTCCCGAAACTCCCCTCCTTCACATGTGCGGGAACCCAGTTGATGTCGGCATTCAGTTCGACCATCCGATCTCGGAAGGCGGTCACCTTCACGAACCAGGACGAGATCGCTCTGTAGACCAGTGGTTCGGCGCAGCGCCAGCAATGCGGATACGAGTGCATGTACGAGTCGTGACGAACGAGGCGGCCGGACTCTTTCAATGCCCTGATGACCGATGGGTTCGCCTCGAAGACGTGCTCGCCCACCCAGTCGGTGATTTCTCCTGTGTATCGGCCGTGCTCGTCCATCGGGCAGATGGTGGGGATACCCGCTGCGGCACACAGGTTCTGGTCCTCCTCACCGAAGCCAGGAGCCATGTGCACAACACCCGTGCCATCCTCGGTGGAGACGAAGTCCCCGGCGAGCACCTGAAAGGCGTTCTCCGTATCGGCGAGAAAGTCGAAGATCGGCCGGTAGCGACGTCCGACAAGTTCGGACCCGAGCATCGAGGCGACAACTGTCGCCTCGCCGAACTGCTGCTCATACGCGGCCAACCTCGCCTCAGCGATGATCCAGCGCTCGCCCTCCGCCTCGACGACGGCGTAGTCGATGTCCGGCCCAACCGCCAAGGCCAAGTTCGAGGGCAGGGTCCAAGGTGTTGTCGTCCACGCAAGAATCCGCTCACCGGTCTCCAACTCGAACCACACGGTCACCGCAGGGTCCTGTCGATCTCGGTAGACGTCATCCATACGGGTCTCCGTGTTCGACAGCGGTGTCTCGCACCGCCAGCAATACGCCAACACTCTGAATCCCTCGTAGACCAAGCCCTTGTCCCAGAGGGTCTTGAAGGCCCACATGACGCTCTCCATGTAGTCGAGGTCGAGCGTCTTGTAGTCGTTGTCGAAATCGACCCAGCGGGCCTGGCGGGTGACGTAGTCACGCCATTGCCGTGTGTACTGCAGAACACTCGTGCGGCAGGCGTCGTTGAAGCGTTCGACTCCGAAGGCTGCGATCTCGGGATGACCGGAGATTCCAAGTTCCTTCTCGGCTTGGACCTCGGCGGGAAGTCCGTGACAGTCCCATCCGAATCGACGCTCAACGTGCTCGCCTCGCATGGTCCGATAACGCGGGATTGCATCCTTCACATACCCCGTGAGGAGGTGCCCGTAATGAGGTAGGCCGTTGGCGAAGGGAGGTCCGTCGTAGAAGACGAACTCATTGTCCCCGTCAGCTCCGACCGGCCTGGCTGCTACCGACTTGGAGAAGGTGTCATCACGTTCCCAACGATCCAGCACCTCACGTTCGAGGGCCGGTAGATCGGGTTGGGAGGGAACGTGGGGATAGGTCACAGTCGGTGTTCCTGAATATCTCGGGGTCGGGGCGACCCGCAGGCTACCGACGGTGGAACGCGGCGGCTCAGTCCTCGTCGGCGGTGTGCCCACCAGACGGCTTCAGCAGGTACACGCCATTGGCGACCTTCTCCATACGCCCGTCGAGCGCGTAGCAGAGTCCGCTGGCGAAGTCGATCAGGCGTCTCGACACCTCACGCTCACATCCGTCGAGGTTGAGAATCACTGGTTGGCCAACCTTGAAGGTGTCGGCGACCTCGGTTGCCTGATCGAATCGACGTGGTCGAACCGTCTGCGGCTCACTTGACGGACGAGTTGCACGCTGGGGACGAACTGTGCCGACCGAGTCGTCTCCGCCCGACTGCTGTCGCCGGCTAGGGGAAGCGTCGAAATCCCTTGTGGGAAAAACCCTACGGCCATTCGATGTGCGATCGCCATGGTCGATTGATGTCTCCGGCTGTGGCTGTCGAGCCATCGGCTCACCACGCCGCGCACGAGGTTCGTCGTCGAATTCCTCGTATTCGTCGTCGTACGCCTCGTCAGGCCCAAGCCCGAGGTAGTCCATCGTGCGCTTCCACATTGACATTCGGGTGCCTCCTCAGGCGCAAAGGGTACATCAGGCGTGCGAAGCCATGGGGGACACCCGATACCGATCAGCGTTCGCCGAGCAGTGCCGTCCCGATTCGCACCATCGTCGATCCCTCCTCGACCGCGATGAGGTGATCATCACTCATCCCCATGGAGCACACCTGAAGGCCGAGATCGTTCGCGAGCCCGCTCACGAGAGCGAACGCCGACCGCAGTGCATCGGGGTCACCGCCCGCAGGTCCCACAGTCATCAGGCCCTCGACAGTCAGGCCCGCAGATCGTCCCGCATTGACCAACGACACGACGTCTTCAGGGGCGCATCCTCCCCTACCTTGCCCCCCAGAGGTGTCGACCTGAATGAGCACCCGCATCCCGGGGGCGCGGTGCGCCAACTCGTCGACCAATGACTGTCGATCGACGCTCTGCACCATGTCGACATGGGGCGCGACCATGCGCACCTTGTTCGTCTGCAGCTGTCCAATGAAATGGACCTCGGCTCCTCGAGCACGGATTCGGTCAATGACGTCGGCCTTGGCCCTCACCTCTTGGGCGTAGTTCTCACCGAGAATCCGCACCCCGGCCGCAACCGCTGTTTCAAGCACATCATCCCGCTTGTTCTTGGTCACAGCGACGATGTCGACGTGCCGGTCCGTGACAGTTGAGATACCAGCGTCGATGTCACGAAGGCGACGTTCGACGTCAAGACGGTCGATCGCCCCCACTAGACAACTCGGCCGAGTACCGGCGTCACTTCAGAAAGTCAGGGACGTCGAACCCATCGTCCTCTTCATCGACATCGACCTCGTCGCCTTCGGCGAACAGCTCGGCGAGTCGCGATGATCCCGATGTGGCTCCGCTCGGCGCCGGACCGGAAGTGTCGACCCGATCGAAACCAGCCGCTACCACAGTCACCTTCACCTCATCGCCCATCTCATCGTCGATGACCGTTCCAAAGATGATGTTTGCATCCGGATGTGCGACACCATGGATGATCTCGGCTGCCGCGTTCATCTCGAACAGTCCCATACTCGATGGACCGGTGATGCTGAGAAGCACACCACGAGCACCATCGATTGCGGACTCGAGCAACGGACTGGAGATGGCGGCCTTGGCCGCAGCCACGGCACGGTCCTCGCCGCTTGCCTGGCCGATTCCCATCAGGGCGGAGCCGGCGTTCGACAGGACCATCCGCACGTCGGCGAAGTCGGTGTTGATGAGCCCTGGCGTGGTCAGCAGGTTCGTGATGCCAGAGACACCGTCGAGCAACACATCATCGGCCATCTTGAACGCATTCAACACACTGGTCTTCTCGTTCGCCACCGAGAGGAGGCGATCATTGGGAATAACGATCAGCGTGTCGACCTTTTCCTTCAATCGCTGAATCCCTGACTCAGCCTGAACGGACCGGCGACGACCTTCGAACGCAAACGGTCGTGTAACAACACCGATAGTCAGGGCTCCAACGTTCCGGGCAATCTCAGCGATGACCGGAGCCGCTCCAGTGCCCGTGCCACCACCCTCTCCGGCGGTGATGAAAACCATGTCGGCACCCTTGACGATGTCAGCGATCTCATTGTCGTGAGCCTCAGCAGCAGATTTACCCACCTCGGGGTCACTTCCAGCGCCTAGGCCACGGGTCAGCTCGCGTCCGATGTCGAGTTTTACGTCGGCGTCGCTCATGAGCAGCGCTTGCGCGTCGGTGTTGACGGCGATGAATTCCACACCTTTCAAGCCTGCGTCGATCATCCGGTTGACGGCGTTCACGCCACCGCCACCGACTCCCACCACCTTGATCACGGCGAGATAGTTCTGTGGTGAACCGGTCATCGGATGGTCCTTCCTGTGGAGCGTTCCGAACGACCACTGGGGGACGTGTTCGGACTGGATGGTGCGTGGCTGTCGGTTCGAGTAGACATCGGTGAGATCGCTTGGCTCGGCGGCTTCCCTAGGGCATGCACGAGTGCATCCTCGCAGGATCGTCCGACGGTGTTCGTGATGCTAGCGCAGAGCGAAGGACCATCGATCATGTCGCAACGTCACGACCCCTCGCTCACCGTCACCTCATCGGTGGACACGTCGATGACGGCCCCGACGGGAGCCGCCCCTGCGGACATCACTGTTTCGAGGCGCACCAACTTCGGAAACAGTTCGCGGGCGGCGCCGAAACGAATTGTCGTACCGTCATCGAGAGTCACGACAAGGTTCGACCCGCCGGCGTCCACCTCGATCAAGCTGATTCGATCACGAATTGCTGGGGTAACCGTGTCAGCCAGCGTGGCCGCTCCAGTCGGGCCGAGAGGGGCGAACTCTCCGACGCCGAGCGCCGGCGTGTCGGGAGTCACCATCAATAGGTACTCGAAGGGCCAGCCATCAATGACGTCGAGCACCCGACCGTCGGCGTCCAACACACGGAACAACCCATCCGGCCCCGGAAAGGAGACGACCGGCGAACGTTCTCGAATGTCGATGATGAGTCCAAATGGCCAGTCGGTCCGAACGGATACGTCCTTGACCCACGGAATCTTCTCGATGGAACGCTCCACCTCGTCGGTATCGACCAGAATGACTGGCGTTCCCGAGACATCCTCGATGATCTGCGCCAGTCGACCCGGGTCGGCGTACACGTTGCCAGTCACCCGAACGTCCGATATCCGAACCCCGAACCAAGAGGAACCAAGAAAGGCCAGGCCGCCGACGACGCCGACAGCCACGGCCACAGCAACGATGAGGGTGGTCAGTCGCCTCCGTCCGGCCTGACGCTTCACCGAGATCCTGCGATCCCTGATGCGCCCTTCCATCCGTCGACGTACGTCACGCGGCCCCTCCGCTGTCACCGGAACGTCATCGTCGACGATGACCACCCGCGATGAGCCGCTGCGACGAGCGGACAGATCACCATCGATGTAGACAGCATCGGGAACGTCATCATCGCTGATCGTGACATGACGGCCCCCTCGTCCACGTCCGCCGGTGCCACCTGTCACCAGACGAACGCTACTCAGGGCCGACTCGCCGATGGCGTCACCGATCAGACACCGAGCACGTCGTGACCGTCAAAGCCGACGAGCCGTACCTCGGTGCGCAGATCGAATCCCGTTCTCTCGCGCACACGACTGCGGACCTCGACGATCAGGTCAGCGACATCATCAGCACGACCTTCCGGGTCGGCTTGGATGAAGTTCGCGTGCCGTTCGGACACATGGGCACTCCCAATGCGAAGACCCCGCAGCCCGAGGTCGTCTATGAGCGCACCGGCACTGACCTCACCGGGCACCGGGTTCACGAACACCGAACCACAGTTCTGACCACCCGGTTGGTGTTCTCGTCGCCACCTGACGATCTCGTCCACCCGGTCGAGGGCCAGCGAGGCCTCGACCGGCACGAGCTCGAGCACTGCTCCGAGGACCACCTCGTAATCGGTGATCGTCGATGATCTGAAACCCAGACCGAGGGACGCCACAGGACGCTCATTCACCTCAGCAGTTCGAGTGTCGAGCACCGTCGCCGAGATCAGGCCCGCCGCCATGTCTGAGCCATGGCCGCCGGCATTCATGCGCACCGCTCCGCCGACGGATCCGGGCACGCCGACTGCCCACTCAAAACCGCTCGCTCCTGCGGCTGCGGTTCGTCGCGCCACCACTGGCAACAACGCCGCAGAACCGACTGAGCAGAGAATTCGCCCGGAGACCTCATCGCCGATCTCGACGTGCTCTGCGAACGACCCGAGCCGAATCACCAGTCCGTTGAAACCCGATTCAGAGACCAAGGTGTTGGATCCCCGCCCGAGTATGAACGTGGCGAGGCCGTGCGCTCGAGCGGCCTGAGCGGCAAAAACCACAGACTCAACGCTGCCCGCCGTTGCCATCACCGCAGCACGGCCACCAACCCTATAGGTCGTGAGCGCACCGAATTCAGCGTCAACCTCGACGGTCAAACCCGCATCGGTGACGAGTTCGTCGCAGAGCGACTCAATCGATTTCTCACCAAACGACTCGACCATCGAGATCACCCTGAGCGACGTGCCCTCGCCGAACGACGTGCCGCCAGCACCTCATCCGGCAGAGTGGCCACGTCACCACAGCCCATGGAGATGCACACATCGCCGTCGCGCAACTCGCCTGCGAGAAACTCGACGAGCGCGTCTCGACGCGGCATCCACACCACCCGACGCTCGCGATCTGACTCGACCACTGCGTTCACCACCAATTTGCCGGTCACACCCGGAATCGGCGCCGTTCCCGAGGCATAGATGTCGGTGATCACCACCAGATCCGCTCGCTTGAAACAATCGGCGTAATCCATCCAGATCTCCGACATCCGGTTGAAGCGATTCGGTTGGAACACCGCCACCACCCGGCGCCACCGGTCGCCTGAATCGCGTGCAGCCGAAAGAGCAGCCTCGATCTCAGCCGGAAGGTGGGCATAGTCGTCCACCAGCGTCGCTCCCGCATCCTCTCCGCGAACGTCGAAACGTCGCGCCACGCCACCGAATCGGGCCAGTGCGCTCGCGGCGACCGCCGGGTCGACGCCCACCTCAACAGCGAGCGCAAGGGCTCCGGTCGCATTGACGACGTTGTGCTTTCCGCGAAGCGGAAGTCTCACCGACGCGATCACCGCACCGCGGTGACTCACGTCGAACAGAAACATCCCATCGCGGGCGATGAGATTCACGGCCTGATAGTCAGCCTGCTCGGATAGTCCGTAGCCGATCACCGGACGGCCGTCGAGCATGTCCCTCGTCATCGGATCATCGACGCACACGACACGGGGGCCATCCGCAGCGTCGAGATACCGCCGATACCCCTCGACGACGGCATCAAAGGTCCCGTAATTGTCGAGGTGATCCACATCGACGTTCGTAAGAATGGTGCCTGCGAGCGGCAACCGCAGGTGGGTGCCGTCGCTCTCGTCGGCCTCAACGACGAACCACTCGCTTCCGGTCCAACGCGCACCGGTCCCCATGTCGGTGACATCACCGCCGATAACAAAGCCGGGGTCGAGCCCGGCCTCGGCGAGAATCAACATGAGCATCGAACTCGTCGTGGTCTTGCCATGCGTGCCCGAGACTCCGAGTGATGCACAGCGCCGGCATATCGCCCCGAGTACTTCGGCGCGGTGAACCGTTGGAATCCCCAATGACCGGGCTTCATCGAGTTCATTGAGATCCGACGGGATGGCAGTCGAGTAGGTCACCACATCAGCCCCGTGCACGTGGGTTCGGTCATGTCCGATGTGGACGGTCACGCCCATCGCCCGAAGACGGTCGAGCACCTGACGCTCTCGGATGTCGCTGCCGGACACCACGTGGCCCATACCCACCAGTGCAATTGCGATTGCGCTCATTCCTGGGCCACCGACACCGACGATGTGAACGCGCCGCGGACGGTCAAACTCCCAGACAACCGGCTTGCGGGGCGCTACGGGATCGAGCGGGTGGGGGATCGTCGATGGAGGCACCGAGGTCAGGCTAGAGCCACCGACTCGATCAGATCAGCCATGGCCCCGGAGCGATGAACCTCGCCGAGTGCGTGAGCACGCTCACCAAGGTCCTCACGAGCCGAAGTATCCCGACACAGGTCACGCACCGCCTCGACGATCGCCTCGGGATCGCCGTCAGCAACGAGGCGAGCCGCTCCACGCGTACTCAACCACTCGACATTTGACCGTTGATGGTTCTCAGCGGCCCCTGACCAGGGAACGAGAACAGCTGGCACACCGGTCGCCGATACCTCATGCACCGTACTTGCACCACCCCGACCAAGCCAGAGGTCGGCGGCGGCATAGAGGTCCGCAACCGCATCGACGAACGATTCACGGTGATACCACGGTCCTTCGGCTCCATCCAGATCCTCGGGGAGAGCAACCGTGTCGCGATCGCCAGCAACGTGGTACACGGCGAGCGACCTCGACGTTGCTTCAGCGGCAATGAGACCCTCGACGGCCCGGTTGAGCACTCCCGATCCGAGCGAACCGCCGACCACCACAATCAGAACGCGATCATCAGGTACACCGAGGCGGACCCGTGCATCGTTGCGATCCGTGGTCCGGTCAACGGCAAGAATCGATCGTCGCAGTGGCGCTCCGGTGAGCCGGGTGCGCGGAAGATCAGCGTCCTCGAATGCCACCGCGCATGCCGCGGCCCACCGCGACGCCAATCTGCTCGCTCGCCCCGGTGGGCGGTCGTAACTGACCACCACCACCGGAATGCTCCGGCGTCGGGCGGCGAGAACGGCAGGCAGGCTTGCGTATCCACCGACCGACACGACCACTCGAGGGCGAATGTCGGCGAACAGTCGATCGGTGAGCCACAGTGCCTTGACCATCCTCGGAAGGAACCACAGGTTCGACACGGTGACTCGCCGTTGCAGACCGGAGACATCGAGAAGGGTGTGCGGCAACATCGTCGGGGGGACCAGGCGTCGCTCGACACCCCGCTTCGCCCCCATGTAGTGAATCTCGTCGGCCGAATACCCCCGGTCGATGAGCGCTTCCGCAACTGCGATCGCCGGAAGTACATGTCCAGCGGTCCCTCCGCCGGCGATCACGGCATAGGTGCGACGCTTCGTCGTCATCGCCTGTCGGTGGCGGCTACGGAACGACGAGCGACGTTCATGAGCAAGCCCACCCCCACCATCGACATGAACAGTGACGTTCCGCCCTGGGAGAAGAACGGCAGCGTGAGCCCTGTGACGGGCATCATGCCCGTCACTCCTCCAACGTTGATGATCGTCTGGAAGGTGATCCACGCCGTTATTCCGGCAGCGAGCAGCATTCCGAAACGGTCGGGAGCTCCGAGAGCCGCCCGCATTCCGAGCACAGCGAGAATGGTGAAGCCACCGAGCACTGTCACCACGCCGATGAACCCGAGTTCGTCAGCGATGATGGCGAAGATGAAATCGCTGTGAGCAAGCGGGAGATAGCCGAGTTTCGATCGGCTCCCACCGATGCCAGAGCCCGTGAGCCCACCGTTCGCAATACTCAACAGTCCCTGCCAGGCCTGATAGGCGTAGTGCTCCTTGTTCCCCTCGATGTCCAAGAAGGCAAGCCAACGACCGAAACGGCGGGGGGAGGCGACCATGACGACAGCACCGAGGGCTCCTGAGCCAAGGAGAGTGACCCCCAAGTGCATCCAGGGCACGCCGGCGAGAAACGACATCGACAACGCAATGACGACGAGGACGACCGCCGAACCAAAATCACCCTGAGCAAGTGAGAGCAGACCGGCCAGCATTGCAACCGCCATCACGGGGAACATCGTCTGTCGCCAGTCGTTGAGCACCGCGCGTCGTCGGACCAGCATGTCCGCAATCACGACGACCAGCACGAGCTTCAACACCTCGGATGGCTGAAAACTGAGCGGACCAATCGCCACCCATGAGCGGGCATCGTTGACCTCGAGGCTGAGTCCGGGAACGAATGGCGCAAGCATGAGGGAGAAGCCGACGATCCCGATCAGGCCGACAAACCTCTGCCAGATTGAGTAGCGCACTCGGAGCACGATCGCCATGCCCGTGAGCCCGAGCGCCGCCCACAGCGACTGCCAAAGAACCATTGAGTACGGCGAACCGTCTCCCGCCGCACGGGCCGGCCCTGATGCCGACAGCAACATGGCGAGACCGAGGGTCACGAACACGGCAACCACCACGATTAGTCCGTAGTACGTGACCGGCGCGACTCCAAGGTCCTCGCGGCGCAGAGCGTCGGACAATGTGAGTCGGCTCGAGCCGTCGTGTCGTCGCCGACCGGATCGATCCGGACGGCTGCGCGCCTGGCGGGCTGCAGCCACCGATTCACGGCGACGACGGGCCAGATCTCCGCCACGGTCGAATGCAATCGTCACACCACACCTCCGGTTGTTCCCTGAGCAACCCCCAGGTCCTTGAGCGCCCGCACCGAGCGGGCGAAGTGATCACCACGAGCGGGGTAACCACCCGACGGATACCAGTCGAAACTTGCGCAGCCGGGCGAGAGCACCACAGCGTCACCTGATTGGGCCAGACGGGAGGCCAACTCGACTGCGCTCTCCATGGACCCAGCGCGCACAACCTCGACCCGTCCGGCGAAGGCCGCCTCGATCTCATTCGCAGCCTCGCCGATGGCGACGACGGCCCGCAACGAGCACCCCGCCTCCCCCATCGGGGTGAGGTCGAGGTCCTTGTTTCGGCCACCGGCGATGAGCACCCCAGTTGGAAATGCCCGGATCGCCGCAACCGCAGCGTGTGGCGTCGTTGCCTTTGAGTCGTCGTAGTACTCGACACCGGCAACCGATGCCACCCATTCGAGCCGATGCGGTGGAGCCGTGAAACCCGACAGGGCCATCTCCACGTGGCGAGGCTCTGCGTTTCCTGTCTCAAGAACGAGTGCACAGGCGGCGAGCGCATTCTCAATGTCGTGAGGAAGGCGCCGTGCCATCACCGCCGTCTCGACGATCGGACCATTGGGACCGACCAGCCATCCATCGGCTTCGTGGTAGTCGCCACCGGCACCGAAGGTGCGCTGAAGGCCAGCTGAGCGATCGAGATGTCGCCGAACAACTGGATCGTCGACCTTGCCGATCGAAATGTCCCCGCTCCTCTGGCCGGCGAAGATACGCGCTTTTGCCAACTCGTAGGAGCCCATGTCTCGATGCCAATTGAGGTGATCTGGGGCGAGATTGAGCCACACCGAGGCATCGGCTCGGAAGTGCTCGGTCCATGCCAGCCTGAAACTGGTGCACTCGACCACGTAGAGATCGAGGTCATGTTCGAGAGCGTCGAGCAGGGGCACATCGGTGTTTCCGACGGCGCTCGCCCGATGGCCGGCTGCGGTGAGGATCGCCACCGCCATCTCGCAGGTGGTCGTCTTGCCGTCCGTACCCGTCACCGCGAGGATCTGCCGTGGACCACCCGCTCGTGCCTGCTCCCATTCGTAGGCGAGTTCGATCTCACTTGCGATTCGCACTCCGTTGCGGCGCGCCGACTCGATAAGCGGGTGGCCTTCGGGAACTCCGGGCGCCGGCGAGATGAGGTCGAAGCCCGAGACGAAACGGTCGAGGTCATCAGGAAGTTGCTCCAGCCGCAGTCCCAGTTCACCAGCGACTCTCTCACGAGCCTCGTCCGGCGTGTCATCGGTAATGGTGACCGAATGACCATTGCGTTGCAGGGCACGTGCGGTTGCCGCCCCGGTGACGGCGAGACCGTGGACGAGTGATCTCATGTCAACGGGCCGCCACTGCGGTGAAGTCTGCGATGAAGACGCCGAGTGCGAGAGCCACGAACACAGCGGAGAGCAACCAGAACCGAATGATCACCGTCGTCTCGGGCCATCCGCTCAACTCGAAGTGGTGGTGTATCGGTGACATCTTGAACAGACGCCGACGGCGACCCGACGCCTTGAAGACGCCCATCTGAATGGCGACCGATCCTGCCTCAACAACGTTGATACCGCAGATCAATACGAGAAGCAGGTGCGTGTTGAGGGTGAGTGCCATGAATGCGAGTGCGGCGCCGATGCCCAGCGCACCGACATCGCCCATGAAGATCCGGGCCGGAGCAGCGTTCCACCACAAGAACCCGAGGCACGCGCCGGCAAAGGCTGCGGCCATGACACCGATGTCGAGCGGATTCACCACCGAGTAGATGTCGGGATTTCGGAAAACCCAGTACCCGATGATCATGAATGCGCCGAACCCCATCAGAGCGGACCCCCCGGCGAGGCCGTCTAGACCGTCCGTCACGTTGACCGCATTGGTGGTTGCCCAGATGAGCAGCGCTGCCCACAGAATCCACACGAGCTGGGGCACATCAAAGCCGAGATCTCCTCCACGGGTGAGGCTGATCGTCTCCGAGATTCCCGTGCCGGCAACGAGCCACCATGCGAGAAGAACACTCATCGCCATCGTGATGTAGTTCTTCTGCTTCCAGAAAATGCCCCGGTTGTGCCGCTTGCGGACCTTGATCCAGTCATCAAGGAATCCCATGCCTGCCATCGCCAGGATTCCGACCCACACGATCATCGCCTGATCGGAGAATGCCAGCTCTCGAACGTGAGCGATGACCCATCCAGCGAACGCAGAAACGATGATCGCTAGCCCGCCCATCGTCGGTGTCCCCTGCTTGCCCATGTGGTGCACCGGCCCGTGATCCTCTGACCCAAGAATCGGCTGACCCTCCCCACGACGCTGGAAGAACAAGATGAGGAACCGCGTCCCGAACAATGACAACACCGTTGCCACGGCTCCAGCGATCATGATTGCAATCACTCAGGACCCCCGAGCGCACTGCGCACAACCTGTCGGTCGTCGAACTCGACAAGGGATCCACCGACATCTTGGACACGTTCGTGGCCACGACCGGCCACAACGACCAGGGAATGAGCCGGCGCGTCGGCGACGACGCTTCGGATCGCCACTCCCCTGTCGACGATCACCGTTACCCGATCGCGGTCCGGCGCCGAGATGCCGAGGAGGATCTGTTCGATGATGGTGGCAGGGTCCTCCGAGCGCGGATTGTCGGACGTCAGCACGACGCGATCAGCCGCGCAGCCGACTCGGCCCATCTCCGGGCGCTTGGCGCGATCCCGGTCCCCCCCGCACCCGAAGACGAGAATCAATTCACGATCGGGAGCGATCTCGCGACAGGTGTCGATCAACGCGTCGAGCGCATCCGGAGTGTGGGCGAAATCAACAATGACCTCCACATCGCGATCCTCCGACCGGATGACCTCCAACCGTCCGGGAACCGGTGGCATCGATGAGAGCCCATCTGCGATCGTCTCATCGTCGAGGCCGAGCGAGCGGCACACGCCGATTGCGATGAGCGCATTCTCGACGTGCGGTCTGCCAGCCAGTGGAACGGTCCAACGCCGATGGTCAAGATCAAATGAACTTCCGTGAGGACCCATCTCTATCTGGCCGATCTGGTCAGGATTCACTCGCACCAGCATGGTCCGGTCCGAGCCCTCGATCGTGTCAGCCAGGAGCCGTCCGTAGGTATCGCCTTCATTGATCACCGCCACTCGCGGTTCGCGATCCGTGAACAGCGATGCCTTGACCCGGAAATACTCCTCCATCGTTCCGTGCAGGTCCAGGTGATCGCGGCCGAGGTTGGTGAATGCTGCGACCTCGAACCGAATTGCGTCGACGCGATGCTCCGCAAGAGCGTGTGACGACACCTCCATCACCACCGTCCGACCGGCATCAGCAGCCTCAGCGATGAGCCGTTGCAGGTCGGGCGCCTCTGGCGTGGTCAGCCGACCATTCAGCGTTCCAATGACCGAGGTCGGCCTGCCCGCCGATTCCAACACCGATGCCACCATCGCCGTAACGGTCGTCTTTCCATTGGTGCCCGTCACGCCGATGACCGGGGTTCGCAATGACGGGTCACCGTGGATGCACGCCGCAATCGGGCCGATGGCACGCCGGGATGACTCGACGATGATCTGCGGTGCATCGATGTCAAGTGCGTGTTCGACGACGAGCGCTAGGGCTCCGGATGCGATCGCCTCATGTGCGTGATCATGTCCGTCGTGGTGACGTCCGGGAATGCAGACGAAGAGATCCCGGGGACCGCAGCGACGTGAATCGATGGTGACGCCTCCGACCCTCACAGTCGGGACCACGAGCGAATCCTCTGTACCGACTCCCGCTGCCCTGATGGACTCGACGATCTCGTCGAGCCCACGTTCGATGTGTCGAACCGTCATCACGAGGCGTCCTGTGAGCAGGCCGACTCGGTGGTCGGCGGCTGCAGACTGAGTTCGTTGGCGATGGTGGGCACGAGGCGGGCAAAGACTGGTGCTGCTGCTGTGCCGCCAAACCGGTTGATCGTTCCCGCCGGCGGCTCGTCGATGCTGATCAGCACCGTCACCTGCGGGTCCTCGGCAGGGAAGAATCCAACAAAACTGGCGTAGTACGAGCGCTGCCCAAACTCGTCCTCGTAGCCGCCGTCAGGCTGGGCCTTGAGCCCGGTCCCGGTCTTGCCGGCCACGTTGAACGAGTCGACCTGTGCTCGTGTTGCAGTACCGCTGCAGACGACGTCGACCATCATGTCCTGCACGATTGATGCCGACTCGGGCCGAACGGCCTGGTGAGTGGCGCTTGGGGCGGTAGGCGTGATCGATCCGTCGACACCGACGATGCCCCTGACGATCTTGGGGGCGACGTAGAGCCCATCGTTCGCAATGACATTCACTGCCGACACGAGTTGGATTGGTGTGCTGGCAAGTCCCTGGCCGTATGAGACGGTCACCTGCTCGGATCCCTGGAGCGCCGTCCAGTGCTTCAAGATTCCAGCTGACTCGCCGGGGAACCCGAGCGCTGTCTTCTCCCCGAGGCCGAAGTCGCGCATGTAGTCCCAGTGACGCGGTCTCCCTGTTGCCAATTGCACGTCGATCGTTCCGATGTTCGACGACTCGACGAGGATCTGGCGGACCGTCATCTCTTCGTCCGGGTGCTCGTGCGAGTCTCGGAGAAGGTCCTCGCCGTGTTCGCGACGCCACGGAACAACGAAGGTGGTGTCAGCGGTCACCGAACCCGTGTCGATTCCGGCGGCGATGGTGATCACCTTGGCGACCGAACCGGGCTCGTAGGCGTCGACAGCTGCATGGTTCCCCGAGGTGATCCCCACCTCACCGGTCGTCTGATCTCTGCGCACCGATGCCATGGCATAGAGCTCGCCCGAGTCGACGTCCATCACGATGCAGGTTCCGGCCTTCGATCCGGTTGCAGACACCTGGTCGATGAGTGCCTCCTCGCAGGTGAACTGGATCGAACGATCAAGCGTGAGAACCAGATCGTCCCCGGGAACCGGATTGATGGTGCCATCCTCCGTGCCCGGGACCGAACGGCCGCCCGGAGCGACTTCTCTGGTGGTCTCACCCTCTGAGCCCGTGAGCATGTCGTCGTACTGCAGTTCGAGTCCGGCGATGCCAACTCCATCGATGTCGGTGAGCCCGATCACCGACCGTCCGGTGTCACCGCCCGGCAGAATTCGACGCGGCTCATCGTCGACGTTGACACCCGACAACCGGAGCTCGGCGATCTGCGCCCCGAGGGCGGCATCGACCTGTCTGCGGACGTAGACGAAGCCGCGCTCCCTCTGCACCATGTCGTCGTAGAGGCGTTGCTGCTCTTCGACGCTCAGATTCAACAGGCTGGTCAGGACCGAGAGCGTCGACGCCGCATCGTCGATGAGGCGAGGGTTGATGCTGATGGTCGATGCCGGAATCGAGACGGCGAGTTCCTCACCATTTCGATCGAAGATCGTGCCTCGGTCAGCAGGAAGCGACACGGTTCGGGTCCATTGCTCTCGGGCCACCTCGCGGAGGTGGTCCCCGCCCGATGACTGAAGACCGGCGACCCTGACACCAATCAGCCCGAGCGTTGCAATGATGATCACCGCCACGATCTGAATGCGACGCCGATAGTTGCCGATCCGCATCCGAGTCGCGGCTTGCCGTGAGTCGACCGACCTGAGACGGCGCTGGGGCTCGGGAGTTGCTCGGCTCTGACGCGCCGTGCTGGTCGACTTCCTCGGCCTGGTCGAGGCCGGCTGTGACCTCGTCGACTGAGTACGAGTCGCCGCCGTCGATGACCGGCGAGTCGGCACTGCTGCCCGGCGTCGGGCCCTGGGGTCCGGGACCTCACGGCGGCTCATGGGTTAACCGCTCCGAGGACCTTCACCAACCTGAACTGGTCGAGCGGACCGAGGTCGTCGGGGACGTCAGCGCCGGCCTTCGACCGCCCCGTCGCCGCCACCACCATCGCGTGAACTTGGGGGTCCACTGGCAAGAAACTGCTTGACATGGCCGGCTCCATGTCAAGCGTCCGTGCGGCGGCGTCGAGTCGTAACGGCGCCCGCAACTCTGCGCGTATGGCGCGGAGCGTGTCGAACTGCTCGCCAGCGGCCACGATCCGTCGGTCGAGATCATCGATTCGTGCTTGCCGGCTTGCGATCTGCGTGTGGATGACGCCGAGAGTCGCCGCACCTGCGGCCACGATGACGGCAACGGCGACCAGCACTCGAGCGGTTCCTCGACGAGCCTCGACGACCTTCAGACTCGGTCGCTGGCGCGCCCGAGCGGCCGGCCGAAGGTCACGCAGCGCCAACGCCATCAGCGCACCTCGCCAATTCGTTCAAGAACTCGAAGCCGTGCTGACGCAGCTCGACGGTTCTCACTGACTTCCGACGCGGTCGGGCGCTTGGGGATTCGTCTCACGACACGCACCGTTTGCACGGCACCGCATACGCACGGCAACTCGGGCGGACACGGGCACGGATTGGCCGCCGATACGAATCGATCCTTGACGACCCGATCCTCGCCCGAGTGATACGAGAGCACCGCGATTCGTCCTCCGGGAACGAGGTTCGAGATCGCGGTATCAATCGCGTCGGGGAGCACGTCGAGCTCACCGTTCACTTCGATTCGAATGGCCTGGAAGGTGCGCTTCGCCGGGTGTCCTCCGGTACGACGCGCCGGGGCGGGAATCGCAGCGACCACGATTTCCGCCAAGTCGGTCGTCGTCTCGATTGGCCGTGCAGCCACGATCGCGCGGGCGATACGCCGTGCGAACCGTTCATCGCCAAATCGCTGGATGACATCGGCGAGTCGCTCCTCGTCGTAGCCGTTCACGACATCCGATGCGGACCACTCAGCCGACGGATCCATTCTCATATCGATCGGACCCTCTTCGCGATAGGAGAATCCCCGCTCGGGACGGTCGAGCTGGGGCGAGGAGACCCCGAGGTCGAACAGGGCGCCGCTCAGGTGGTCGACGCCGTGTTCAGCCATCGCTTCAGAGATCTCGTCGAATCGCCGGTGGGAGACATGAAATCGATCGCCGTACGCAGCGAGACGCTCGGAAGCGGCGCTGATTGCGGTTTCGTCTCTGTCGATTCCGATCACGTTGATATCGGGCCTCGACTCGAGCAAGGCCTCGGAGTGTCCGCCGCCACCGAGGGTGGCGTCGATGATCGTGCCAGCCGGAACAGCCTCGAAGACCCCGACGATCTCATCGCGCATGACCGGCCGATGAGAGAACGGAATCTCAGGAACCCCACTCATTCGTCGCCCCATTGCCGCGGCGTCGTCGCAACGAGATCCTCGCCGGCGACGGTGGTGTACCGAGATGGCCGCCAGATCTCGATGGTTGCGAGGTTGCCGACGATGGTGACCTGACCGCCGGTGGTGAGGCCGGCGAATTCGCGCGCCTTTTCCTCGATCGTGATGCGGCCCTGCTTGTCGACCGAGACCGCAATGGTGTTCGTAGCGAGAGCGCGTCGCTGTCCGGGTGTCGCAGATCCGCTCTTGACCGACTCGATGATCTCGGCGGCCTCAGCTTCGAAGGCAGCGGTGGTGCGGACGGTGATGCAGCCCTGTGGGTCGAGGGTGGCATAGCACCGGTCGCCGAGTTCTCCGCGGAACGGAGCAGGCAGGCCAAGGCGACCGTTGTCGTCGATGCTGCGGTCGTAGACCCCGACGAACACGCCTCTCCCCTCTCCGTTCAACCCGCACCGCCTCGGCTGTCGGTCGCGGGAGCCCCGTCAGCGCTCCGAAGTATGTCCTCCGATTACCACCAATGTCAACCATTCTCCACCAATCTCCTCCAATCACGACACGCCACGACCGACGCAACACCAAAAGAAGCCAACAGAATCAACAGATTCGCTCGGCTCGTCGCCGGTCAGAACTCTGCGGCGAGCGCGGCAGCGACGGCCTGTCCATCGACCGCCGGACCGACCACGTCACCCAGTACCGCAGGCCTCATCGGCTCTCCGGTCGGCCGATCACCGATCAAGCGCATGAGTCGGTCGGTCGGGTCTTCACGGTGAACCTGACACTGGAACCGGAGCACGGCTGACGAACGGCGCTGGCTGATACCGACGAGTTTGGCTCCGTCGAAGAGCACCTCCCCGGTGCCGACCCCGGCGAAGCACAGCACGTCGCCCCACGCGCTCGTTCGCATTTCTCCCTCGTGAACCGCGATGCGATCTGGGTCCGCCCCAAGCGCGATCAATGCTCGGCGCCACCGGCGGCCAACTTCGATCATCCCCGAGCGCACATCACTCCCAAATCGTTCGTCACCGGGCGGCACAACGACATCGATCCAGACCGCCGCATCCGGATCGACGAGCACGAGTCCCCCACCAGATCGGCGACGAACCACTTTCACGTCAGCGTCTCCAACCACGAGGTCGGTCGACTGACGCGATCCGACCACCGCCGCCTGACCATCGGGAATGCACAGCACCACCTGCGGCTCACCAACCGATTCGCGAATGATCTCGTGCAACTCCTCCGGCGAGCCGTACCGAACGGAGTGTTGGCCGGTCAACTGGCAGCTGGCAGATACGCCCGCCAAGCGTCGGGGATCCGAGATGGGCCCAGAACGACCCACGCCGGCGAACGAGGCGCGACCGACGGCCGACGAAGGCTCATGCCCGCCTCCTCCGGCGTGCGATCCCGCTTCGAGAGATTGCACGGCCGACACGCGGCAACCAGGTTTTCCCATACATGAGGGCCACCACGCGAACGCGGAAGGATGTGGTCGATCGAGTCGGCTGGGCCACCGCAGTACTGGCACTCGTGATCGTCTCGAGCAAACACCGCTCGACGCGACAGAACGGCCTGGCGTCGACGGGGTGCTCGAACCATGTACCGCAACCTGACGACCATCGGCATCGGAAGCGACATCGTCGGTGATCGGATCTCACTGTGATCACGCTCGATGATCTCGGCCTTCTCGGCCAACACGAGACAAGCGGCGCGACGTGCAGACACAACGCTCAACGGCTCGAAACTCGCGTTCAGAACGAGCACGTTGCGCATCGGGTCAACCCACCGGACCCCTCAACGCACACCGCCTTGCAGACCGCGCATCGTCTCGCACCACTCGAGATAGTCCAGCACATCGTCTGGTGAGGGCGGATGATCCGGTGACCCGTACTGGGTGATCGAACGGAAATGGAGCATCTCCGTCGAAGGCACAGGGAGGAACGGGCGACGCCGCCACCACCCACCGGGGGCCAGAACCAGCGACTGACGGATGGCTGGAAGCCACAGCCGCGGACGCGCCAGCACAGCACGAGCTATCGGGATGAACGCCCGAACACTTCGTGGCGAAGGCCTCACGCCGGGCGAGGCTCCTTGGGCAGTCCGAGAACCATCTCACCGACGATGTTGCGCTGGATCTGAGAGCTGCCTGCGTAGATCGTTCCAGCCCGGGCGGAGAGGAACGTCCCCACCCACGACGCCGAAGAATTCGGTGCACCCATGTCATCGGTTTGGAATGCCGATGAGGGCGGACGCCCAACGGGAACCATCGCCTCAGCACCGAGAATGCGGGTCGCCAACTCGGTCACCGTGAGGTGGTACTCGCTCCAGAACAGCTTCGAGATAGCAGCGTCCGGACCGGGATGATGCCCCTTCAGGAACTGGGTGAGCACACGCATGCCGTTGTACCGCATGATGCTCACCTTCGAGTAGGCCTTCGCCAACTCCTGCCGGATGACCGGATCGCGTGTCAGTCCTCGCTCTGCCGCCAGCACGAACAGCCGATCGATCTCGCCCTGGAAACGAATTGGGATGGTTGCCGCCGATTCACCGCGTTCGAATCCGAGCAGCGTCATCGCCACAGCCCAACCGTTGTTCACACCCCCGACCACATTGTCCTTCGGGGCCACAGCATCGGTGTAGAAGACCTCATTGAACTCAGAGTCACCGTTGATCATCCGAATCGGCCGCACCTCGACACCCGGCTGTCTCATGTCGACCAGAAGGAAGGAGATTCCCTTGTGCTTCGGAGCATCGGGATCGGTCCGCGCCAAGGTGAAGATGTGGTCTGCCAGGTGGCCAGCTGACGTCCAGATCTTCTGACCGTTCAGCACCCACTGATCGCCATCGAGTTGTGCACGAAGGCCCAGCCCGCCGAGATCAGAACCGGCGTTCGGCTCCGAGTAACCCTGACACCACGTGTCTTCGCCCGACAGAATTCGGGGAAGGTAATAAGCCTTCTGTTCCTCCGAGCCCATGATGAGGAGCGTGTTCCCCAGCATCTGAATTCCAAAGGTGTCGTTCGGACCGCCGGTTGGGACTCCCGCCCGGGCGAACTCCTCTGCGAGAATCACCTGCTCGAGGGCCGACAGGCCCCCTCCTCCGTACTGAACCGGCCAGCCGGGCGCCAGGTAGCCGGCCTCGTAGAGCGTCGAGCGCCACGTCGTGACGAACTCGGTGATCGCATCACCCTCGAGCGTTCCGATCCCACTGAACCCAGAGGGAAGTCGATCTGAGAGAAACGTCCTCACCTGGGAGCGATAGGCATCGGCGTCGGCGTCGTACATCGGTCGCATGAGCAAATCGTAGCCCTCGGCTCATTCACCTCGATGGGTCGAACCCGCCGTCACCGATGACAGCGACTGGAGAGCGATCGCCGCTGGACCAGCGAGAACATGTTGCTGCACGACCCGAACCGACGAATCCGTCAGGTGGCTCAATCGACAACGTTCCTCAAACTCAGTCCGCAAATGGTCGATGAAGCGGTCCCGGAACACCTCGACCAGCAACCCGCCGACGACAATCCGCCTCACGTCGACCATCGCCGCCAGCGAGGCGCACGCCCGCCCAACCATGATTCCAGCCCTATCGATGAGCGCAAGCGGAGTCGAGATCAGATCACGCCCAGTCTGGGCCTCGATCGAGTGCGGACCGGCGAACACCTCAAGGCAGCCGACCGCCCCACACACGCAAAGGGGACCTGAGGGGTCGACCATCAGGTGACCGAACATGCCGGCCCGACCGTTCGCACCATCGAGAAGCACTCCATCGATGACAACGCCCCCATCGACCTGATCGCCGAGATGGACTGCAACGACCGACTCGCCTTCGCTCACAGCAGATGCGTAGGCGCGTCCGACACTCTCAAGAACCGTCGGCAGTCCTGTCCGCTCGGCGACAGCACGGCGGACTGACAGCCCATGCCACCGGGTCAGACCGACTGGCCGGAACTCGCCCGACGAGGGATCGACGGGCCCGGGACCAGACACCGCACAGCCAATCGGCATTCGACCCTCACCAGCGGCGGCGAGAACTCGGTCGAGAAGCCGGAGCAGCGCATCAAGTGGATCCTTGCTCGGTGTCACCACACGGTCCCGCACGCCCATCGAGCCATCCGCTGACACAATCCCAGCCGCAAGGTGCCGCTCACCGAGGTCAACCGCCAGCAACGTTGGTCCGGTGGGGGCTCCCCCACCTGACACCTTGTCTCCCTCAGCGGGGACGCTGGGCACGCGCGGCGGCGATCCATGCCGCGAGAGGAGATTCGCCGAGCCGCTCACGACCAAGAAGCCGGAGTTCGCCAACGACGAGCGTTCCGAGAACGAGCACGACCCCGAACACCACGAACGAAACAACGAAGCTCACCGAGAGACTGAGGACGGTCGCAACGATCCCGATGATCATTCCAAACGCGGAAAGCGCAAGACGCTGGCGCGAAACCCGAACACGACCGTCAGCAAAGGAAGGATCTTGCTCAAGCTCCCGCTCGATCTGGCGGAGAAT
Organism: Actinomycetota bacterium; assembly: GCA_027730505.1. Lineage (GTDB taxonomy): Bacteria > Actinomycetota > Acidimicrobiia > Acidimicrobiales > Ilumatobacteraceae > Casp-actino5. Next base: position 23,448 of record JAQCGT010000020.1, read on the forward strand.
CCTCTGTTCGTCCTCTGAGAGTGGCATGTCCTGCTCCGTTCGACATTGGAATCGCCGACAACGCCAGTCTCGCACGGACTGGGCGAAGACTCAACGCGTGCACGTACCGATCACGAGAGTCCGGAGTCCGAGCGGCGACTGCGCAGACCACTCGCTCGGCCAATGCTGGCCTCGCCGAATCGACTTCGAACCTCGTCAACGGCGCTCTCAGCAACCCGCCAGCTCTCCGGTTCAACCGATGTGGACGAGGCGGCAAACAGGTCGAGTTGTTGGGCGGGAGCGTCGAACTGCGATGCCGACACGCCGAGCAGTCGCACACGCCGACCAACGGCCGCAGACGCAAGGAGCGGTCGCAGACGGTCGATGACCTCCGAGGTCGTGGCCACCGCCATGGGCCAGGTGTGGGAGCGGGTGATCGTGGTGAAGTCATCGAAACGGATCTTGATCGTCCAGGTTCGAGCACCGCCCACCGAACCTCTCACTCGACTTGCCACGAGATCGCCCATGCGGACGAGTTCCGCCTCGAGAACCGCCGAGTCGGCGATGTCAGCTGCAAAGGTCTCCTCGTGCCCAATCGACTTGGCCTGCCGGTCCGGGACCACCGGTCGATCGTCTCTCCCGACGGCGAGCATGAGCAGATGAGACGTGCTCGATTCGCCGACAGCCTCTCTCAAGATTCGCTGATCCACAGCGAGTAGATCCGCGACGGTCTCCACACCGATCGACCCCAAGCGTTCCGCCGTACGCGGACCCACACCCCAGAGCCGACTCACGTGGAGTTGCGCGACATAGCCGGCCTCGCTCCCAGGCTCGATGACGACGACTCCCAGCCCAGGGCTCACACCCTGTCTCGTCGCAGTTGGCTTTGCGTCGACCGACGCGAGTTTCGCAACGAACTTGTTCGACGCAACGCCAACCGAACAGTCAAGTCCGACAGCGAGTCGCACTTCGGCCCTGATCTTCTCGGCGATGGCCCGACCCGACCCGAGCAACCTCACCGAGCCCGACACATCCAAGAACGCCTCGTCGAGCGCCAGTGGTTCCACCAACGGGGTCACGTCCTCGAAGACGCGCCTGATCCGGCCACTCACTTCGCTGTAGTGACGGTGATCGGCGGGCAAGAAGATGACCCCGGGACACCGTCGCTGTGCTTCCGCACCCGACATCGCCGATCGGATCCCGAATCGACGGGCTTCGTACGAGGCAGCTGCGACGACACCACGTCCCTCGCCGGCACCGACGACCACGGGCCGTCCCTGCAACTCAGGGTGGCGAGACAGTTCGACCGATGCGTAGAAGGCGTCCATGTCGACGTGAAGCACCGTCCTCAACTGATCGCCGTGCACGCTCTCACCTCGCCCGAGACCTCCCTCATAACGAGTATCCCAGATGACGTCCACGTCACAACGGGTACCGTGAGGCCATGGGTCCCCAAGGCCGCGAGACGCGTCCCCTTTCCGCCATTCCACCTCGGACTGCGCGGGTCATCGCATTCATGTCAGTGCTCATGGCCGGGCTCCTCGGAGGACTGCTCGGCTACGCGGTGTCAGATGCGTTCTGCGATGGCGACTGCCACCTCATCAACGGCATCAGCCTGCTGATCGGATCGGTGCTGACTGCCGGTGGGCTCGCGGTGGTCGCCGTGCTCGCGCTCCGAGCCATGGGAGAGTGGCACGACATCCGTGATCGCGAGCGCGCCGGACATGCGCCGTGAACGACACCGAGATTGCGTCATTTCGACGGCTGTGCATCTCGCTCGCCCGCGAGGCCGGCCAACTGGCACTCGATGGTCGACGAACAGAGATGGCTCGGGGCACCAACAACCTCGGGACCAACACGAAGTCATCGGCCACTGATCTCGTCACACGCTACGACCAGGCGTCAGAGTCATGGATCCGAGATCGGCTGTCACAGGAGCGACCTGACGACGGTGTGCTCGGCGAGGAGGGAACGAACATCGCCAGCCGGTCAGGCCTCCATTGGATCATCGATCCGATCGACGGCACGACCAACTTCGTCTACGGGTACCCAGCATGGGGTCCTTCGGTTGCCGTTGCGCAGGGAGACACCGTTATCGCCGGGGCCGTTCACATTCCCATGACTGGCGAGACGTTCCACGCAGGGTTGGGTCTTGGCGCCGCCCAAGATGACGATCCGATCTCGGTCAACGACCCCCAGGAGTTGTCATCGGTGCTCATTGCGACCGGCTTCGGCTACGACGCTGAGCATCGTGGCGTACAGGGCCGTCGAGTGGCGTCACTTCTTCCATCGGTGCGCGACGTTCGTCGATCGGGCTCGGCCGCCTATGACCTCTGCTCGGTGGCCTGCGGGCGAGTCGATGCCTACTTCGAGGATCGGCTCAACGTGTGGGACATTGCGGCCGGGCTCCTCATCGCCCTTGAGGCAGGGGCCGTGGCGAACTCGCTCGACGGGGGCCCGCCCGCGGCCGAGTCGATCCTCGTATCAACCCCTGGGGTCCATGCGTCTCTTCTTCGACTGCTGGCCGAGACCAACCATTGACACCGTGGTGTCGTGGGAGTGCCGCCTGCATAGGGCACAATGGCGACGTGGGAACCCGGATTCTGAGCGTTGAGGACGATGAGCGGATCCGCTCGGCGGTGAAGCTGGCGCTCGAGGACGAGGGGTGGACGGTCGACGAGGCTGGCAGCGGCGAAGAGGCCATCGGCGTCTTTCAGCTGCGTCCGCCCGACGTTGTGCTGATCGACATCATGTTGCCGGGTATCGACGGCTTCGAGCTATGCCGAACGATTCGACGTTCGAGCGACGTGCCAGTGGTCATGGTGACGGCCCGCAACGACACCCACGACATCGTGGCCGGACTTGAGGCAGGCGCCGACGACTACCTCACCAAGCCGTTCGCCCCAAAGGAACTCTCGGCCAGAATTCGAGCGCTTTTGAGGCGTGTTCGTCCCTCCTCGACTCCCCACTCCAGGATCGTCCTCGGGGATCTCGAGTTGATCCCAGACGAGGGAAAGGTCCTGCGGGGTGGCGACGAGATTCATCTGACCAAGACAGAGTTCCGGCTGCTCTGCGAGCTGGCCGACAACCCGGGCAAGGTGTTCTCGCGCGAGGCGCTGCTCGACAAGGTGTGGGGCTACGACTACTTCGGCGACGGTCGGCTCGTCGATGTCCATGTTCGGCGCCTTCGGACCAAGATCGAGATCGACCCAGCCAACCCGCGCCACGTGGTCACCGTTCGTGGCCTCGGCTATCGACTTCAGACGTGACCGACACAGCCTCCGACGAGGTCGGGCCACCCGACGCCGAAGCGGGTCGACGGCGCGGATCTCGATGGGGTCTTCGCCGCCGCATCTTGTTCACGTTCACCCTCGGTTCAACCCTGCTCGCTGTACTGCTGGCAGTGACCACGTATGGCCTCTCGCGTTCCAACGTGATCCAGCAGCGCGAGGGCACGAGCATCGACGCAGCCAAGCGCAACGCTCAGGCGGTCCAGGCGAGCCTGCGCGGACCGGCCCTCACCGTCCAACCCGCGCTCGATGCGCTCGACTCATTCGGCGTGCAGCGAGCGCTTGTCTGGTACGGCGGCGAGTGGAGCCCCGGAAACGGGCGTTATCAAGAGACCGCCCTCCCCCAGAGTCTGGTCGACCGGGTGATCGAGGATGCCGTGCCCTCGCGCATGGTGGTCGACGTCGATGGTGAACCGAACGTCGTGGTCGGATGGCCGCTCGCCAACGACGGCGCCTACTTCGAGTTCTTCAGCCTCACCGAAGTTGACTCGACGCTGTCGAGTGTCCGCCTCTCGCTCTATCTTGCCGGTCTCATCACAATCGTGCTGGGCATCGCCGCAGGAACGATCGCAGCGAGACGCGCTGTAAGGCCCGTCGCAGAAGCAGCCCAGGCTGCAAAGTCGATTGCGGGCGGCAAGCTCGAGACCAGGCTCGAGCCGAGTGGTGACCCCGACCTCGGCGTGCTTGCGAGTTCTTTCAATGACATGGCAGAAGCCCTGCAACAGCGAATCGAACGCGACGGCAGATTCGCATCCGACGTGAGCCACGAACTCCGCTCTCCGCTCATGACGCTCTCAGCCTCGATCGAGGTGATCGAGGGGCGTCGCCATGAGATGCCTGAGCGGGCACAGGCTGCGGTGGATCTGCTGAGAAGCGATGTCGCCAGGTTCAGAACGCTGGTTGAGGATTTGCTCGAGATCTCACGCTTCGATGCCGGTGCCGTGCGCCTCCACCTCGAAGAACTGCTTGTCAGCCAATTCGTTAGACAGGCGATCGGCGTGAGCAGCCTTCCCGAGACGGTCATGACGACGACCGCTCGAGCAGAGCGGATGTTGATTTCAGGTGACCGTCGACGCTTGGCGCGTGCTGTCGCCAACCTGATCGACAACGCGAGGATTCACGGCGGCGGTGATGCGCGGGTGAGCGTGTCGGTCCCCGGACCCGAAGACCACGAGGCCGATCGAATTCGGATCGTGGTCGAGGACTCGGGTCCCGGCGTCCCGGTAGATGAACGCCGCCTGATCTTCGAGCGGTTTGCCCGAGGTGGCGGGGCCGGTCGTCGATCGGGAAATGACGGATCCGGTTTGGGACTCGCGCTGGTCGCGGAGCATGTGCGCCTCCATCGCGGCGAAGTGTGGGTGGAATCACGTCCCGACGGTCGAGACGGCGCTCGATTCGTCATCGAACTTCCGGCCGAGGAAGTGAGCGACGAGTGATCGGCTCGGTTCGGCACCTTGCGCTTGTCACGCTCGCTACTGGCCTGATGGCGTGCGGGGTGCAACCTGACGCACTGCCCCGTGACGTTCCGGCGGCCGATCGGTCACTCTCCCCCGCCAACGACGTCGCCTCCGATGATGCTTCGGGGGAGAGTCGGATCTACCTGGTTGCTCCGGGAGAGGTCCGCCAGTTGCGATCGGTCCCACGCCAGTCGACATCTCAGGTCGAGCTCCTCGACATCCTCGCCGCTGGCCCCACCGAAACCGAGTCGGCAGCACAATTGACATCGGCGATTCCTCCGGACGTGACCATCCTCGCCGCACGGCCGGTGGGCTCGGTGCTGTACGTCGATCTCTCCGCTGAACTCACCGAGTTGTCAGGCGATGGACTCATTCTCGCCGTTGCCCAGATTGTCCTTACCGGGGTCGACATCGACGGAATCGAAACGGTGCAGATCACCGTCGACGGTGAACGTTTTCCATGGCCCCGAGCCGACGGATCGACCACCACCGGACTGCTCCGCATCTACGACTACCCGGGTCTGTACATGTGGGCGCAGCCGTCATACCCGGCACTTCCTCCGCCGAGATGACCGACGGTCAGGCGAAGAAGATCTCGGCCACCCCAGAGAAAAGTTCGAGATCGACAGGTCTTGTCTGGCCTGCCGCAACCTCAAGAGGCACCGGTCTGATGTCGGCTCCGACCAATGCCACCATCGAACCCCAACGCCCCTCATGGACCAGATCGATCGCTGCAACGCCGAATCGGGTTGAGAGCACTCGGTCGAACGCTGTCGGGGTGCCACCCCTCTGGACGTGGCCGAGCAGCACTGGTCGGGTCTCGAAGCCGGTGCGTCGGCCTATCTCATCGGCAACGAGATTGCCGATTCCGCCCAGACGCACATGGCCAAACTCATCGGTGCTTCGCTCCGAGATTTGAAGGGTTCCAGCGGCCGGAGAGGCACCCTCCGCCACTACCACGATTGAGGCATACCGACCCCGTGAGTGTCGTCGGACCAGTCGTTGGCAGACCTCCTCGATGTCGAATGGCCTCTCCGGGATCAGCACCACTGTCGCCCCGCCGGCGATGCCGGCATGAGTC